>NZ_JACVTW010000100.1:0-379 GCF_016624785.1 Kosakonia sp. S42
GGCGCTGGGCCGTATCGGCAGCACCTGGCGGGAAGACCGCTCACTCTTTTCAGTGGAGCAGCAGACGGTCACCGGTGGGTTTGAGCACAGTGGTATCGCCGGCAATGACGCCTCACCCATCCGGTGGTCCGCCACTACCCGTCTCTGTAACGACGGCGCGGGCTTCTTCCCGCAGACCGGCATGATGGTGTTGCCCCCGGCGTTACTCGAGATAAAGGACGCTGCGCCAGCTCCGGAGCGTTTTGTTGCCCGGATCATCGTGCAGGGGACGACTACGGATGACCGGGGCACTATGGCCAACCTGCTGCAGAAGGCGATTTTTAAAATGAACTGCGGGAGCGCGGAGGACGTTGAAGTTAACGGTGATGCCGGTTACGGA
>NZ_JACVTW010000101.1:0-376 GCF_016624785.1 Kosakonia sp. S42
GATTACCACGGGGCGGTTACCGCCGGGCACGGTGCAGACGCTGGAAACCGGGACGGCGCCGTTCTTGTCGAAGCCGCAGGTTTCGCGCCAGACCACCTTCGGCACGCTGCTGGTTTTTTTCACCCTGATGACCAGGGAGATTTTCAGCTGCACATGCCGGTTCCTGAAGGTCTGGCTGCCTGACCCGGAGTGAATACTGTGCTGATGTTTTGAGGTGAACGCCACGCCGGCCGTCAGCGTGGCGGGAACCGGGGTAAACGCCACATCCTGCGCGCTGCCCTTGTTGTGCCAGGGGATTTCCGCCCCCAGGACAGAGATGTTCATATAAAAGCGCGGCTTGTTCCCTAACCGGTCTGACCAGGTGTATGTGGCGCGG
>NZ_JACVTW010000102.1:0-369 GCF_016624785.1 Kosakonia sp. S42
GGCGTAAACCGGCAATACCGCCCTCGAAACGGGCGCATACAGGGAAAGTGTTCGTCGGGAAAAGTAACCAGCGGTGGTGCTCTGACGGCTTCGGGTTCCGCTGTGATAACGGTGAAAAACTGCGGGTAACGTTCGCGCTGGACTGCTGCGATTGTAAAGCCCTGCACTGGGCGGCCAGTACCGGTGGATATGACAGCGAAACTCCCCCGTGGAGTGGCTGACAGACAACGGTTCAGCTTATCGTTCTCATCAGACGCGTCAGTTCGCCAGAATGGTAGGACTGGAGCCTAAACATACGGCGGACGCAGCCCGGAACATTTCTCGCCATGGAGGCTTGTTCAACCTCTCATTTCTGGGGAAGAACGTTCA
>NZ_JACVTW010000103.1:0-351 GCF_016624785.1 Kosakonia sp. S42
GGCAGGCGTCAGGCCGGCAACGGGCGGCGGCCTGACGGCGTTACGCTTAACACGCTCAACCGCCTCGTTGCGCAGCTGGTTCAGCTCACCGCTCTGCTCCATCGCCTGCAGGCGCTTCTGGATAAAAACCAGCATGTCCTGCTCCTGCGGCTCAAACACATTCCCCCAGGTGCCGAGGTCTTTGGCCCCGGCACCTGCCGTGATACCCGCCAGAAGTATCACGGCCAGACTGCGGGTCAGGTTCATTTCACCTCCCCGGCAGGCGACTGCATCCGCGCTGCGATATCGTTGCGGATGGCTGTGGTAATGTCAGGCTGCACACTCACCACGGCCGGCTGCACCAGGATCACC
>NZ_JACVTW010000104.1:0-349 GCF_016624785.1 Kosakonia sp. S42
GCTTTTTATCTGCGCTGCGGCCTGCGGTGCTTCCCTTGCATCCTTCGCTCGAAGTCGGGCTGACGTGTCGGCACGGCAAAAGCCGGAGCTGTACACCACTTTAACGACGGAGGATGTGATGAATACAAAGGCAATGCACACAGAAGCGGTTCTGCTTAAGGGCGCACAACGACTGACATTTTTACCGGCACTCTTCGGACGGGATTTCGTAATGAGCGAGTCCTCAGTCTATGGTTACGCCACGAAATACATCGATAACTATCAGGGCGGGAGCTGGGAATTTTACCGCCTGCCGGGCGGCGGCGGCTTCATGGTGCCGGAGATGGATTCCGCGTTTTTCAGCAACCCG
>NZ_JACVTW010000105.1:0-325 GCF_016624785.1 Kosakonia sp. S42
CTCGGCTACGAACCGAGCGGTCGGAGGTTCGAATCCTCCCGGATGCACCATATTCTGCGCAATATCTGTAAGTCTGTTTTCTCAGGGGTGGCGGGTCTAACCGCAAGCACCAGAGAGGATAGCGTTGCTTCAGCAACGACCCGAAGGGCGAGGCGAAGCCGAGTCATCCTCCCGGATGCACCATCTTGCTCAGTGTGATTGTGATAAACAGGGCACTGAATCTGCGTTGTAAATAAAGTTTTCCCAATGCATCCGTAGCTCAGCTGGATAGAGTACTCGGCTACGAACCGAGCGGTCGGAGGTTCGAATCCTCCCGGATGCACCA
>NZ_JACVTW010000106.1:0-320 GCF_016624785.1 Kosakonia sp. S42
CGCAACGCCTTCACCCCCCGCCAGATAAGTTTTTATGTGGTGCTCTTTGTGATTGTCATGGCTGTCGCGGCGGGAACCAGTCATCTGCCTGTGCTTTTAGGGGGGCTTTTAGGGGTAGTGACAGGCGTCATGTTCCTTATTCCAGGATGGCGGAATGATAACTGGCCGCGGGCGATACGCCGGCGACTGTCACAGTACCGGCCCCTGAACAAGGCAGCCTGGGAGCACTTTCAGGAGACCATTGAACGGAAGTTGCGTATGGACCCGGTCGACCTGCGGACCTGGTATGAAAGCGAATGCATGACCGTCTTTCACCCGGA
>NZ_JACVTW010000107.1:0-300 GCF_016624785.1 Kosakonia sp. S42
GCCGGTGCGTTGCGCGAACAGCCACAGCGCTTCGGCGGCCAGGGCGGCGCGTTGCCGGTTGTCGTGTATCGCAACGGGAAACTCTGCGATCGGCAGCTGCGCCGCAGGCGCGGAGCATCCCTTCCCCGCAGCCCGCAGGGCTGCAGAGGGTTTTGCGCGCGGACAGACCGTCGCCGGACACCGCAATGGGCACGGTAAGGGGGCACTCACGCCCCCGGTTTTATCAGACCAGCGCGCGGAAGATATAGTCTGCCTCAAAGTGGGTTTCAGCCCAGGCCATCAGCTGGCCGTAACGCTGGC
>NZ_JACVTW010000108.1:0-300 GCF_016624785.1 Kosakonia sp. S42
CCTGGACGGGCAGGGCTGGTATGCCACTGGCTGCAGTACCGGTGAGTTACCAGTACTGACAAACACCGTTTCCGGCAGCACACACGACCGCATGTACGGCAGGCCAGACAGCCTGCGGGCACAGCGTCTGGAGCTGATAGGTGATATCGCTGCCCGCCTGCGCCACCGTGAGAGGACTTAATAATGTCTGAATTTTTAGAAAGCATGATGGATTTGCTTAAGAAGGGTGCAGAGAAGGATGGCTCCGCAACAGCGAAAGCCAACCTGCAGCAGACCTGGGATTATCCCTCCCTGACCGCA
>NZ_JACVTW010000109.1:0-292 GCF_016624785.1 Kosakonia sp. S42
AGTTAATCAGTCAGATAAAACACGAAATAAAGAATCGAGCGGCATGGCAGCTGCAACCGGCCAGCCATTTACAATCCAGATGATGCTGAAGTCCGGCACATCGTCCTGATATATGACGATCTCCTCCACGCCAGCTGGCGGGTCAAAGTCGTGGCGTTTCGCGCCTGGCATGTCATCAGTGACAGCAAAAACCCAGCAGAGAGTGTCAGTGGCCTGGGCATCCGTCAGGGGCGTGTCTTTACCCCCCATCTTCCTGGAAGATTCGGGAGCGGCGGTTTTGCCGTTGACGTTT
>NZ_JACVTW010000010.1:0-155221 GCF_016624785.1 Kosakonia sp. S42
GCAGATAAAAACAAAGTCGGTGTCGCTGAAAGCGCGTTTTTGTAGGCCGGATAAGGCGGAGCCGCCATCCGGCAATTGTGCCGCGGAGATAATGCCGGATGGCGCGTACCGCTTATCCGGCCTACGGTTTAGGGTTCACCGATAAAACTTATTTCAATAACGGACAATCCGGCGGCAGGCGGCACTGCAACGCATTGGGGAGCACCTCCATACGGAAATGCTCACCGCGCAGCGGTTCGCCGTCGAGGTTAAAGGTCATTTCATGGGGAGCGGTGATCTCAAACCACGCCGAATGACCGTCGATAATATGCGGATTATCCTCCTCCTGCTGGGTCAGCGTAGTGAAGAGGGCAGGGATAATCTCTTCGCCGGTAAAAATCCGCAGCTGCAACTGACCATCATTAATCAGCGCCTCCGGGCAGAGCTGCTGACCGCCGCCAGCCTGGCGACCATTGCCAATGCCGATCACCAGCGCATCGCCTTCCCAGTGAAAATCCTCGCCGCGAATCACGCAATGGTCAGACTTCAGCATATCCATACGCATCAGGCCGTGGATCAGATAGGAGACGCCGCCGAGTGCGGCTTTCAGTTTTTCTGGCGTTTCGCTGGTAATGCGCGTTCCAAAACCGCCCGTCGCCATATTGATAAAGCAGGTCTCATTATTCACTTTCGCAATATCAATCGGCACCGCTTTACCGACAATCGCCAGCTGCAAGGCTTTATCCAGCGCTTCCGGGATGGCGGTACTGGTAGCGAAATCATTAGCGGTGCCAAGGGGCAGAATACCCAGCACCGGTTTATGCTCTCCCGGGCAATTCACCAGCGCGGTAGCTACTTCATTGATGGTGCCATCACCGCCGCCAGCAATCACCGTCGCGACGCCAAGCTGCTGCGCTTCTGCAACATAACGTGCGGCATCGCCTTTTTCCCAGGTGACGCGCACCTGAATATCCATACCTTCATCGCGCAGCAAATTTATCGCTTCGCGCAGCGGCTCGTCACCGGCGCTTTTGCCGTTAAGGATCAATAAGCTTGTGGGAAATGTACTCATTCTCTTCGTCCTGACAAAAAATCCATGACGAAAGTGTATCTCAGGAAAAGCGAAGGCGTGGAAAAAGCAGATAAAGGGAGAAAAAAATAAGCCTGCGTAAGGGAGATTACGCAGGCTAAGGAGGTGGTTCCTGGTACAGCCAGCATTTATGGGTTATGTTTTTTCAGCGGAGTGCATAATAACCGCATTAAACGTGGCGGTGTGTGATCCGATTCTAAGAATCTTCGCACCGTAAGAATAACCCTGCTAAATTACTTTCCGTGCGGGTTTCTGGTTGTCTGACCAGTGAAATTACGCATCAACAGCGCGTACTCCAGAGGCATATCCTGGGGAACCGGCAGCCATACGGTATAACCATCTCCTGGTGCCACAGACATCGCTTCGCCTTTGCCGCTCTCCATCTGCTCCAGCGTAAAGTTGACGTTGCCCTGCGGCGTCATCAATTCAAGGCTGTCGCCAACGGAGAACTTATTTTTCACCCGCACCGCCGCGAGCTCGCCTTTGCGCTCGCCAGTAAACTCGCCGACAAACTGCTGGCGCTCAGAGAGCGAGTAGCCGTAGTCGTAATTCTGGTAATCATCATGGGTATGACGGCGCAGGAAGCCTTCGGTATAGCCGCGGTGCGCCAGCCCTTCCAGCGTCTCCAGCAATGAGGTGTCGAACGGTTTACCCGCTGCGGCATCGTCAATCGCTTTGCGGTAGACCTGCGCGGTGCGTGCGCAGTAGTAGAAGGATTTGGTACGGCCTTCGATTTTAAGTGAGTGCACGCCCATCTGCGTCAGGCGCTCAACGTGGGCAATCGCGCGCAGATCTTTGGAATTCATGATGTAGGTGCCGTGCTCATCTTCAAAGGCGGTCATGTACTCGCCCGGACGCTGCGCCTCCTCAATCATAAACACCTTATCGGTCGGCGCGCCAACGCCGAGGGTCGGCTCAACGTTCTGCACCGGAATTGGCTCGTGAACGTGCACGATATTACCGACCGCGTCTTCTTTTCCTTCCTGGACGTTATACTCCCAGCGGCAGGCGTTGGTGCAGGTGCCCTGGTTTGGATCGCGTTTGTTGATATAGCCCGACAGCAGGCAGCGGCCGGAGTAGGCCATGCACAGCGCGCCATGAACGAAGATCTCCAGCTCCATCTCCGGCACCTGGGCGCGGATTTCGGCAATCTCTTCCAGCGACAGTTCGCGGGAGAGGATCACGCGCGTCAGCCCCATCTGTTGCCAGAACTTCACCGTCGCCCAGTTAACGGCATTCGCCTGCACCGAGAGGTGGATCGGCATCTGCGGGAAGTGTTCACGAACCATCATGATAAGCCCCGGATCGGACATAATCAGCGCGTCCGGCCCCATCTCCACCACCGGTTGCAGATCGCGGATAAAGGTTTTCAGCTTGGCATTGTGCGGCGCGATATTCACCACCACGTAGAACTGCTTACCCAGCGCGTGGGCTTCGTTAATACCGATTTGCAGATTTTCGTGGTTGAATTCGTTATTACGCACGCGCAGCGAGTAGCGCGGCTGGCCTGCGTAAACGGCATCCGCGCCGTAAGCGAAAGCGTAACGCATATTTTTCAGCGTTCCCGCCGGGGAGAGAAGTTCCGGTTTAAACATGATGATCTCATTCTGATGACAGGTCAGATCGCCCCATTCTCATGGGGCGGCAGGGGAGTTCCCCTGAATTTAGGGCGGGAATTGTAGCGCTGCGCGCCGGGGGAGTAAACCGGCGTCTCAGTTGACGCGCAGATAGGTGCCGTCGGCGCTGACGTTATGACCAAAAGCGCAGTTGTCGATGTTGTCGGTCTTCATAGCGAGACTTTTACCATCCGGCGAAAGCGCCAGCGAGATCTTACAGGTGGTGCCTAAATCCGAAATGACGATATCGCCTTTACCCTCTTTCAGCGCCACTTTTTCACTGAACTCGCCGATATTCGGCCCGGAGTAGAGCCCCATCAGACCGTAGTAGGCGCCCTCCCAGTCAGCTTTATAGGTGTCGTTACCCTGCGATGTCAGCTTCAGGATCTGGAAACCACTGCGTCCGGAATATTGCCAGTACTCACCGGCAGGGGAGGTCGGCTTCGGCAGCGCGTCAAGTTTGTCCTGGATGCGCGACAGGTTATATTTCGACTTCTCGTCATCCGGCATGATGGTCAGCCACGCCTGCGCTTTGCGATACTCGCCCTGGCGGATCCAGGTCAGCGCGACGTTATTGTAGGCGGTGGCGATTAGCACATCATTGGGATCATTCTTGCCAAACTCGCACTGCTCAAGCCACGCCGCCTGCTGCTCAAAGGCTTCACGCGCTTTCGGGTAGTTTTTCGCGCTGTAGAAGGTCTCGCCCTGTTTTGCGTAGCCGCTGATTTTGGCGCAGTCAGCCTTAATTTGCGCTTCGGTAATCTCTGCCTGGCAACCGAAGGCCGCGAACATCAGCGCCAGCGCGCCG
Source organism: Kosakonia sp. S42 (assembly GCF_016624785.1). Classification (NCBI taxonomy): domain Bacteria; kingdom Pseudomonadati; phylum Pseudomonadota; class Gammaproteobacteria; order Enterobacterales; family Enterobacteriaceae; genus Kosakonia; species Kosakonia sp. S42. The sequence goes on from NZ_JACVTW010000010.1 coordinate 3,494, forward strand.
TAGGTATATTTCCTCACCATCCCTTCCTTATAAAAAGAGTTACGCCAGTTTGCAGGCGTCCGCCTCCCAGCGATAGCCCACGCCGTAGACCGCGCGAATAAAGGATTGCTCCTCGTCCAGCGCTTCCAGTTTGCGACGCAGGTTTTTGATATGACTATCGATAGTGCGGTCGGTCACCACGCGGTAGTCATCATACAGATGATTGAGTAATTGTTCGCGCGAGAAAACTTTACCCGGTTCGCTGGAGAGAGTTTTCAGCAGGCGGAACTCGGCGGGCGTCAAATCGAGCAGCTTGCTGTGCCAGCTCGCCTGGAATCGGCCTTCATCGACAATCAACGGGCTTTCGGCATCAAGCTGCTGCAATTCGCGCTGCGGTTTGCAGCGGCGCAGAATGGTCTTCACCCGCGCCACCACTTCACGCGGGCTGTAGGGTTTGCAGATGTAGTCATCGGCACCGATCTCCAGCCCCAGCAGGCGGTCGATCTCTTCGATCTTGGCGGTCACCATGACAATCGGCACATTGCAGAAGCGGCGGATTTCACGACACAGCGTTAAGCCATCGACGCCAGGCAGCATCAGGTCGAGCAGGATCAGATCCGGCGGCGTCTGGCGCACGTAACTGAGCACCTGATCGCCATGGCTAATCAGCGACGGCGCGTAACTTGCCGCGCGCAGATAGTCGATCAGCAGTTGTCCGAGCTTCGGTTCATCTTCAACGATCAGGATGCGCGGCGTGTTTTCATCAATAGGTAACTCTGTCATACATCTCTCGATTTTTCGCGTTCAAGCGGAAGTTCAACTGTAATGCTAACCCCGCCAAATGGCGAGTGCGCGGCATGGATAGCGCCACCGTGCGCCTCCACAATATTCAGACAGATTGCCAGCCCCAGCCCGGAGCCACCGCTGGCGCGGTTGCGCGAGCCTTCCGTGCGGTAGAAGCGCTCAAACAGGCGCTGCAACTGCTCGTCACTCACCCCAGGGCCGCTGTCGGCAAAGCGCAGCAGCAGGGTGTTATCGCGCGGGATAAGCTGGATAAGCGTTCGCCCGCCGCTGTCGGTGTAGCGCAGGCTGTTCTCCAGCAGGTTATTAAATAGCTGCATTAAGCGATGCGGATCGCCAAACACCGTCGCGCTCTCCGGCAACTCCAGCGACAGCGTCAAATTGCGGCTGGCGAAGCGTTCACGAAACGCGCCAGCGGCTATCTCCACCAGCGAGACGGCATCCACCGATTTTTTCTGATAGGCCAGCGCGCCCTCATCGGACATCGATAGCTGATGCAGATCGTCCACCAGCTTGGTCAGCGTGGCGACCTCGGCCTGCAACGAGGTGACCGACTCGGGGGTAAACTGCCGCACGCCATCCTGAATCGCCTCCAGTTCGCCACGCAGCACCGCCAGCGGCGTGCGCAGCTCATGGGAGATATCGGCCATAAAGTCGCGGCGCATCTGCTGGTTCTTCTCAAGGGTGCTGGCGAGCTGGTTAAAGTCCTGCGCCAGTCGGCCAATCTCATCCTGGCTGCCCGGTTTCACGCGGGTTGAAAAGTCGCCCGAGGCAAGTTTATGCGTACCGTCCACCAGCCGTTTAACCGGGGCCAGCAGCCCGCGCGCCAGCGGGAAGGTGGCAATAGCGGCCAGCAGCGTGGCGAGGCCGACAATCACCCAACTGGTGCGCCGCTGCTGGCGGTCAAAGTTGATATCGGTATTGCGCGTCAGCTTTTTCACCGGCGAGGCGATCACCCAGCCGACGGTGGCATTATTCACTTTTATCTGGCGCTGCGTACCATCCACCGGCACCGGGGAATGTGGGCCGACCAGCACCCGTTTTTGCTGATCCAGCACCCAGAAGCGGGTGCGCCAGCCGTGGGGCGGCATATCCGGGCGATCCGGCGGGCCTGCGTCCTCTTGCGGACCTGGGCCGCGCTCACGATCGGGGCCGCCGGGGCCGGGGCGCCCGTCATCATGCTCATTCTCCCGGTCAAAGGAGCGCAGGATCTGGAAAATCATCCGGTCATTGTGGCGCAGAAATTGCCAGTCGCCGTGCTGGGTATACTGCTCGGCGAGGGTATCCGTCAGCATCTGCAAGCGCAGGTCGTTGCCGCGCTTGATGTAGTTCATAAAGTCATGCTCAAAGCTGATGCGCACCGCCCAGTGGGTAGCGAACAGCAGCAGAATGCAGGTGGTGAGAATGGCGAGAAAGAGTTTGGCCGTGATCCCCGGCCGCCAGAACCTCATGATGTTCTCCTGTTGCGACGGGCAATCACCGCATTTTGGCTGGCGTCATCGGGCACGCGGGCAAAAAGGGCCGCCGGCAGTGCAATAATCACCGCCATCGTCAGATAAGTATAAAGAAAGACCTCGTGCGCCACGCCGCTGTCCGCCGAGAGATTCTGCTGCCCGAAGAGGCCGAGCAGCAGACCGGCGACGCTGACGCCAATACTCATCGAGAGCTGCATAATCATCGACAGCATACTGTTGCCGCCGCTTGCCAGTTCATCGGGCAGATCTTTCAGCGTCAGGGTGTTCATCGACGAGAAGCGCATCGAGTTAATCATCCCCTGGCAGAAGAGCACCACCGGCAGCAGGTAATACCAGCCAAGCAGCGCTGTCGCCATAAACAGCAGGCTGACCAGCGCGAGGCCAATAGTTGAGGCGACCAGCACGCGGCGATAGCCAAAGCGGTTAACCACCTGCACAACGATCCGCTTCATCCCCATGCTGCCGAGCACCATCGGGATCATCATCAGCCCGGCGTGGAACGGTGAAAAGCCGAGGCCGATCTGCAAAAAGACCGGTGTCATAAAGGGCAGCATGCCGCTGCCGATACGTCCGGCGAAGCTCCCTGTAAGCCCTAATGAAAAGCTGCGGGTGCGGAACAGGCGCAAATTAAACAGCGCCCGGTCATTGCCCCTTGCGTGCAGGAGATAGAAGAGGATCGCCGCTGCCCCAACCGCCACCAGACCGCCCAGTTGCCAGAGCGTCAGGCCAAGGCCGCGGCTGCCGTCGAGTGCCAGCGTCAGCGTCGCCATGCCGCCCGCCAGCAGCACGAAACCGGAAAAATCGAAGCGGCGGGTTTGCAGGGTATAGTTCGGCATCAGGCTCAGGGTGGCAATCGCGCCAATAATGCCCACCGGCAGGTTAATCAGGAAGATCCAGTGCCAGGAGGCGTACTCCACCAGAATGCCGCCGAGCGCCGGGCCAAGCAGCGGGCCGACCTGGCCTGGCAGCGTCACAAAGGTCATCGCCGCCATATAGTGGGTGCGCGGCACGATCTTCATCACCGTTAAGCGCCCGACCGGCACCATCATCGCGCCACCAAAGCCCTGCAGCACGCGCGCCAGGATCAGCTGATCGAGCGTGGCGGCCAGCGCGCAAAATAGCGACCCGGCGGTAAAGAGCACAATCGCCACGCAGAAGATATTGCGCACGCCAACCCGGTCAGCCAGCCAGCCGCTGGCAGGCAGCATCACCGCAACGGTCAGCACATAAGAGACCACCACCATATGCATATGCAGCGGGCTCTCGCCGAGGCTTGCCGCCATCGAGGGGAGGGCGGTGTTAACAATGGTGGTATCCAGTGACTGCATAAAGAAGCCAAAGGCGACTATCCATAACTGCCAGCGGATCTGTTTCGGTAACTCATTCATTCACTTACGGGCTCTCTCACTTTGCGACTAAACCGCGCGCGCAGACGATCAAAGAAGAGGTAGACCACCGGCGTGGTATAGAGCGTCAGCAACTGGCTCATCACCAGCCCGCCGACAATGGTGATACCGAGCGGCTGGCGCAACTCTGAGCCATCTCCGCTGGAGATCACCAGCGGCAGGGCACCAAACAGCGCCGCCAGGGTGGTCATCATAATCGGGCGAAAACGCAGCAGGCAGGCCTGGAAAATCGCCTCTTCGGCGCTCAGTTGCCCCTTGCGCTGCGCCTCGAGGGCGAAGTCGACCATCATAATGGCGTTTTTCTTCACAATCCCGATAAGCAGCATAATACCAATCAGCGCAATCAGGCTAAACGGCGCGCCAAACAGCTCCAGCGCCAGCAGTGCGCCAACGCCCGCCGACGGCAGGGTCGACAGAATGGTCAGCGGGTGAACATAGCTCTCATAGAGAATGCCAAGCACGATATAGACCGTGGCGATGGCTGCGAGGATCAGGATCACCTGTGAGTTCATCGTCTCCTGGAACACTTGCGCGGTACCGGCAAAGCTGCCGCGCACGCTGTTCGGCACGCCAAGCTGCGTCATGGTGCGGTCAATCGCCTCGCTGGCCTGCGAGAGCGAGACGCCCGCTGGCAGGTTAAAGGCAATGGTTGAGGCCGCCGACAACCCCTGGTGGTTAACCGACAGCGGCGCATTCGCCGGTTGCCAGTGGGCAAAGTAGGAGAGGGGAATCGACGCGCCCGCATCATTGATGATGTACATCTTATCCAGCGCGCTGACATCCTGGGTGTAGCGCGGGTCGACCTCCATCACCACTTTGTACTGGTTAAGCGGCTGGTAGATGGTGGAGATCTGCCGCTGGCCAAAGGCGTTATTCAGCAGGCTGTTTGCTGCCTGCACGCTGATGCCAAGGCGGGTCATGGTTTCCCGGTCATAGACCAGGTTCATCTCCGCGCCGTTATCCTGCTGGTCCGAGTTAACATCCGCCAGCTCCGGCAGCGCCGCAAACGCTTTGCGGATCTTCGGCTCCCACTCGCGCAGGTCGCTTAAGGAATCTGACAGCAGTGCAAACTGGTAGCTGGCATTGGCCTGGCGGCCGCCGACGCGAATATCCTGCACCGCCATCAAAAAGAGGCTCGCGCCCGGCTCTTTTGCCAGCTTACTGCGCAGGCGGTCAATCACCTCCTGCGCGGTGGCGTGGCGCTGGTCGCGCGATTTGAGGGTGATAAACATCATCCCGCTATTAACCCGCGAGCCGCCGGTGAAGCCGGTGACGTTATCCACCGCTGGATCCTCGCGGATGATCTGCATAAAGTCCTGCAACTTGCCGCGCATCGCCTGGAAGGAGATGCTCTGATCCGCCTGAATACCGCCCATCAGCACGCCGGTATCCTGCTCCGGGAAGAAGGTTTTCGGAATCGAGATATAGAGCCAGATATTGAGCGCGATAGTGCCAAGCAGCACCACGCCAACCAGCCGGGCGTGGTTAAGCACCCATTTCAGCGAGCGGGCATACTGCTGCTGGATGCGGGTTAACAGGCGACCAACGCCTCTCTCCCGCGTACGGCTATGCGGCTTATGGGCTTTGAGCAACCAGCCGCACATCATTGGCGTCAGGGTGAGTGAGATCAGCAGCGAAATGCCAATCGCCACCGACAGCGTAACGGCAAACTCGCGCAGCAACCGCCCCGGCAGCCCGGCCATCAGCAGCAGCGGCAGGAACACTGCCACCAGCGACAGGCTCATCGACAGCACCGTAAAGCCCACTTCCCGCGTCCCTTGCAGCGCCGCCTGCAACGGCTTCATCCCCGCTTCGAGATGGCGGGAGATATTCTCCAGCACCACAATCGCGTCATCGACCACAAAGCCAGTGGCGATAGTCAGCGCCATCAGCGACAGGTTGTTGAGGCTAAAACCGCACAGATACATAGCGGCAAAGGTGCCAACCAGCGACACCGGCACGGCCACCGCCGGGATAAAGGTCGCCCGACCTGAACGCAGAAAGAGGAACACCACCAGGATCACCAGCGCGACGGAGATCACCAGCGTCTGCTCCACCTCCTCCAGCGAGGCGCGGATGGTCGGTGAGCGATCCTGAGCGATTTGCAGGTCAATGGCGGCGGGAATGGTCTTTTGCAGTTCCGGCAGGCGGGCGCGAATGCTGTCCACCGTCTGGATAATATTGGCTTCCGGCAGTTTGCGGACCATCAGCAAAATCGCCGGTTTGGCGTTGGTCATCCCGGCGTTGCGCACATCCTGCACCGAGTTGGTGACCGTGGCGACATCGCTTAAGCGTACCGCAGCGCCATTTTTGTGGTGAATAATCAGCGGCTGGTACTCCGCCGCAGTTTTTAACTCATCATTGGTCTGCACCTGCCAGCGGTGCGAGCCATCCTCCAGCGCGCCCTGCGGTTTGCGCACGTTGGCATTGCTGATGGCCGTGCGCACCGCATCAAGAGAGACGCCCTGGTTAAACAGCGCCTGCGGATTGAGATCGACCCGCACGGCGGGCAGGGAGCTGCCGCCGACATCGACATCGCCGACACCGTCGATTTGCGACAGGGTTTGCGCCAGCTGCGTTGAGGCAAAGTCATACAGCTCACCCTGGGAGTAGGTATCCGAGGTGAGGGTCAGGATCATGATCGGCGCAGCGGAGGGGTTCGCTTTGCGGTAGGTCGGGCGGCTCGGCATGCCGCTCGGCAGCAGGCTCTGCGCGGCGTTGATTGCCGCCTGCACATCGCGCGCCGCGCCGTTGATATCGCGGTCGAAATTGAACTCAAGAATAATGCGCGTACTGCCAAGCGAGCTGGAGGAGGTCATCTCGCTCACTCCGGCAATGCGTCCCAGCGAGCGCTCAAGCGGCGTAGCGACCGACGAGGCCATAGTCTCCGGCGAAGCGCCGGGCAGCGAAGCGCTGACCATGATCACCGGAAAATCAACCTGTGGCAGCGGGGCGACCGGCAGCAGCCGGAAGCCGAGAATGCCGCACAGGGTGATGGCGAGCGAAATCAGGATCGTCGCCACCGGGCGGTAAATGAAGAGGGCGAAGAACTTCACTTACGCCTCCTCTTCACGCTGCGGAAAGCGCTTTTTCGCCGCCAGCGCCAGGCGGTCGAAGAGCAGATAGATCACCGGCGTGGTAAACAGCGTCAGCACCTGGCTCACCAGCAGGCCGCCGACCATGCCGATCCCCAGCGGGCGACGCAGCTCTGCGCCAACGCCGGTGCTGAGCATCAGCGGCAGCGCGCCGAGCAGCGCCGCCAGGGTGGTCATCAGGATCGGGCGAAAACGCAGCAGGCAGGCCTGGAAGATGGCATCGCGCGGCGACATGCCCGCTTCGCGCTCGGCGGCGAGGGCGAAGTCGATCATCATGATGGCGTTCTTCTTCACAATGCCGATCAGCAAGATGATGCCGATAATGGCGATCACATCCAGCTCGCTGCCGGAGATCATCAGCGCCAGCAGCGCGCCGACGCCCGCCGTTGGCAGCGTCGAGAGGATGGTTATCGGGTGGATAAAGCTCTCATACAGCACGCCGAGTACGATATACATCGCCGCTATCGCCGCAACAATCAGCCAGATGGTGCTGCCGAGCGCCGCCTGGAACGCCAGCGTGCTGCCCTGGAATTCGGTGCGGATATCGGTCGGGAAGTGGAGGGTTTTTTCGCTCTCCTGCACCGCGTCAACCGCATCGCCCAGCGAGTAACCGTCGGCGACGTTAAAGGAGATGGTGGTCGACGGGAACTGATCGAGATGGTTGATGCTTAACGGCGCATAGCGCTGCTCGATTTTGGCAATCGACGACAGCGGCACCACGCCGCCATCGCTGCTGGTCAGGCGAATATTATCCAGCCCCGCCAGACCCGGCGTCTGCGTGGTGTCATGCTCCAGCACTACCCGGTACTGGTTCGCCTGAGTGTAGATGGTGGAGATCAGGCGCTGACCAAAGGCGTTGTAGAGGGCGTTATCGACATCCGCCATGCTGATACCGAGGCGGCTGGCGCTGTCGCGATCCACGTTGACATAGGCCACCAGCCCTTTGTCCTGCCAGTCGCTGCTGACATCCGCCAGCTGCGGCATCGCCTGCAATTTACTCACCAGCTGCGGTACCCAGGTGCTGAGCGCCTCAAGGGAGTTTGCCTGCAGGGTGAACTGATACTGGGTGCGGCTGACGGTCGTATCAATGGTCAGATCCTGCGTCGGTTGCAGGTAGAGCGACATACCCGGCACATTGCCCGCCGCCTGCTGCAACCGCTCGATCACCGGCTGAACGCGATCGTCGCGCTCATCAAGTGGTTTGAGGTTGATCTGCAACCGCGCGCTGTTCAGGGAGGGGTTGGTGCCGTCAACGCCGACGAAAGCGGTGAGGCTCTCCACGGCCGGATCGCGCAGGATAATATCCGCCACCTGCCGCTGGCGCTCCGCCATGCTGGCAAAGGAGGCGGATTGCGGTGCCTGCAACGTGCCCTGAATGATGCCGTTGTCCTGGATTGGGAAGAAGCCTTTCGGAATAAAGATCCACAGCATCACCGACAGCAGCAGCGTGCCGAGGGCGACGCCAAGCGTCAGCCACGGGTGATTAAGCACCCGGCTCAGCAGACGACCGTAACCGGCAATCACCCGCTCAAAAAAGCGCTCCGAGGCGCGGGAGAAGCGGTTCTGCTTGCGCAGAGATTCCGCGCTCAGCATGCGCGCGCACATCATCGGCGTTAAGGTCAGCGACACCACAGCGGAGATAAGAATGGCAATCGCCAGCGTGACGGCAAACTCGCGGAACAGCCGCCCAACGATATCGCCCATAAACAGCAGCGGGATCAGCACCGCAATCAGCGAGAAGGTGAGCGAGATGATGGTAAAGCCGATCTCGCCTGCGCCTTTCAGCGCCGCATTCAGCGGTTTTTCGCCCTTTTCGATATAGCGCGAGATGTTTTCGATCACCACAATCGCATCATCGACGACAAAGCCGGTGGCGATGGTCAGCGCCATCAGCGTCAGGTTATTGATGGAGAAATCGAGAAACACCATCGCCGCAAAGGTGCCAATCAGCGACAGCGGCACCGCAACGGCGGGGATAATCGTCGCCGGAATATTGCGCAGGAAGAGGTAGATAATCATCACCACCAGCGCAATCGCCAGCATCAGCTCAAACTGCGTGTCGCTTACCGAGGCGCGGATATTGTTGGTGCGATCCGAGAGGACTTTCACGCTGACAGATTTCGGCAGGCTCTCGGTAAGCTGCGGCAGCAGGGCACGGATGTTATCGGCGGTATCGATAATGTTTGCGCCCGGCTGGCGCTGCACATTCATCACAATCGCCTGCTGTTTATTCGCCCACGCGCCGAGCCAGCTGTTCTCTGCACCCTGTTCAACGGTGGCGATATCGCCGAGGCGGATCGGCGCGCCGTTCTGGTAAGCGATAATCAGCTTGCGGTACTCCTCGGCGGACTGCATCTGGTCATTGGCCGAGAGGGTGACGGCGCGGGTCGGGCCATCAAGGCTACCCTTCGCCGAGTTGACGTTAGCGTTACTGATGGCGGTGCGCACGGTTTCACTGGTTAACCCCAGCCCGGCAATCGCCTGCGCGTTGAGTTTGACGCGCACCGCCGGACGCTGACCGCCGGAGAGCGTTACCAGCCCGACGCCGGAGACCTGGGAAATCTTCTGCGCCACGCGCGTTTCCACCATATCCTCCACCCGCGTCATCGGCATGGCGGAAGAGGTGACCGCCAGCGTCATGATCGGCGGGTCGGCGGGGTTCACTTTGTTGTAGACCGGCGGGTTCGGTAAGTCCGAAGGCAGCAGGCTGTTGGCGGCGTTCATTGCCGCCTGCACTTCTTGTTCGGCGACATCCAGCGGCAGGCTCAGCTGGAATTGCAGCGTAACCACTGAGGCACCGCCGGAGCTCTGCGAAGACATCTGCTTTAAGCCCGACATCTGGCCAAACTGGCGCTCAAGCGGCGCGGTAATCGCCGAGGTCACCACATCCGGGCTGGCGCCAGGGTAGAGCGTCACCACCTGAATGGTTGGATAATCCACTTCCGGCAGCGCCGACACGGGCAGAAAACGGTAGCCGATGATCCCGGCCAGCAGGATCGCCACCATCAACAGCGTGGTGGCGACCGGACGCAGAATAAAGAGACGCGAAGGGCCACCCGTCCGGCCCGGCGGTAACAGCTGCATCAGCCTTGTGCTCCTTTCGCCGGACGTTCACGCTTCGCGGGCAGGGTTTCTGCGTTGCTGGCGTCAACCACTTCGACCTGCGCGCCCTCTGTCAGACGGTCGATACCGTCGGTGACGACGCGATCGCCTGCCGATAACCCGGCGCTAATCACCACTTTCTGGCTGTCCTGGATGCCTGGCGTTACCGTGTGTTTGCTGACCTTGTTCTTATCGTTCAGCACCCAGACGAAGTTACCTTCATTACCCATTTGCAGCGCTGCGGCAGGGATCACCACCGCATCCTGCTGGGTGGCGACCAGCATACGGGCGTTAACAAATTGATTCGGGAAGAGGGCGTCGTTCTGGTTGTCGAAACGCGCTTTCAGCTTGATGGTGCCGGTAGTGGCGTCGATCTGGTTATCCAGGCTCAACAACGTACCGCTGCTGAGCTTCTGCTTATTGGTGCGATCCCAGGCTTCCACCACCAGTTTCTGCGCATTTTTCTGCGCCTGCACAACAGTCGCGATGTCGCTCTCCGGCAGGGTAAAGATGAGATCGATAGGGTGGGTCTGCGTCAGCACCACAATACCGGTGGTATCGCTACTGCTAATTTGGTTGCCAACATCGACCTGCTTCAGGCCGACGCGTCCGCTAACGGGCGCGGTGATGCGGCTCCACTCCAGCTGCAACTGGGCGCTGGCGACGGAGGCTTCATCCGCTTTTACCGTGCCTTCGGATTCGCTGACCAGCGCCTGCTGGGCATCAAGATCCTGGCGAGAGACGAGGCTGGTTTTCGCCAGTTGCTGGTAGCGGGCAAGATCGCGGCGGGCGTTGGCAAGGGTTGCTTTATCTTTCGCCAGCTGGCCCTGCGCCTGCGCCAGCGCGACGTTGAATTCGCTGGGGTCAATCTCCGCCAGCAGATCGCCAGCGTTAACCTGTTGCCCCTCCTGGAAATGGATCGCCTTAAGCTGACCCGAGACGCGGCTGCGCACGGTAACGGTATTCGCTGCGGTGATGGTGCCGAGGCCGGAGAGATAGCGCGGAACGGATTCGCTGGTGGCGGTGGCAGCCTGCACTGGTGGCAGCGCGCCGCGCATGCCGTGACGTCCGCCGCCCGCAGGCGCTTTTTGCCCGCTTGCCGTGGTGGTTGAGGGGGTGTGCGCAAAATAGTACCAGGCCGCACCTGCCAGTGCGATGACCAGTGCCGCGACAACGGTGCGGCGAAAAGTGACTCGTCCTTTCATCGTTATAGGTATCTCTTTAAATCGAATGGCGAAGTAATAGTAGTGTAGTCACCCTGAAGCGCAGAATAATGGAGGAAAAATGAAACACTGTCTGGAAACGTAGTCACGACAGATAATTTGCGTTAGGGAGATTTTGTAGCAGAAAGCGTGCCGGGTGAAGCCACCCGGCAGATAATCAACGGAAGACGACCTGCGCCCAGCGGGCCAGCCCGGCGGTCACCGAGCCGAAGTCATCACCGCCGGCAATGGTGATGCCGGGCAGCGTTTCCGCCAGCGCTTTTTTGATAATCGGTGAACGGGCGCTACCGCCGGTTAAGTAGATCACATCCGGCGTCTCATTACTGGTTGCCAGCGCCAGCTGCACCTGCTCAATAATGCGCTGTAACGGCTGGTTAAGGGCATTTTCCAGCCCCTGCTGATCGATAGCGGTGACGAGGCTGTCGCTGATAAACGGCAGTGAAGCGGTCACCTGCTGCGTGTCGGAGAGGGCGATTTTGCTCTCTTCCGCGCTGCGCACCAGCCGGTAGCCGAGGCGCTGTTTCCACACTTTCACCAGCAGAGCGACCTTTTCGGCGTCGCGCGCATCACGCAGCAGGTCGTTTAACAGGCGGCCATTTGCCGTGCTGTAAAACTCCGTCTGGGCAGGAACATCGTTGATCGCCACCGCGTTCCACCACGGCAGGATCGGCAGCGCAATGCCTTTTTCCGTCTGTCCGCCCATGCCGAGCAGCGGCATCAGGTTTTTGAACGCCAGCGCGATATCAAGATCGTTCCCGCCAACGCGGCAGCCGCTGTGGCCGAGCAGGCTGGCGCTGCGATCCGCTTTCTCGCGCCACTGCGGACCCATCAGGATCAGCGAGCAGTCGGTGGTACCGCCGCCGATGTCGACCACCAGCACGCGCTTCTCTTCATTTAATGTCGCTTCAAAATCGAGGCCAGCGGCAACCGGTTCGAACTGGAACACCACCTCTTCGAAGCCTGCACGCGTTGCGGCGCGCTCAAGGATGCCCTGTGCCTGGGCGTTAGCCTCATCGCCGCCGAGCCCCTGGAAGTTGATCGGCCGGCCAATCACCGCCTGGCGAATTGCCTCCGGCAACTGGCTCTCTGCCTGCTTGCGGATATGCAGCATCATGGCGCAGACCAGATCCTCAAACAGCGCGATCTGCTGCGGCTTCAGGCCGCTGGCACCGAGAAACGACTTCGGTGATTTAACGAAGTAGACTTCCTCCGGATCGCTCACATACTGGCGCAGTGAGGCGAGACCGAACTGGACGCTGGCGGCGTTGACCTCAATGTCCTCTTCGCGGTTGAAGCTAACCGCCCGGCGCAGCAGCGCCTGGGTTTCACTCCCCGTTGCCGGAACCTGATGGTGGCGATAGAGCCACTCGCTCACCGCTTCGCGCGTCGGAGCGCAGAGCATCGACGGCAGCAAGGTGCTGTTATTTTCCATGGTCAGCAGCTGTGGCGCGTTATCGCGCATCACCGCTACCGAGCAGTTTGCCGTACCGTAGTCAAAACCAATAAACACCGTGCAATCCCCATGCCTGTGAAGAAGGGGGGCGACTTTAGCGGAATGCGTGCAGGGCGACAACCGGAATATGAAAGCAAGGCGAAAATTCCCTGAGTTGTTATGCTTTTAGCATTATCAGCGGAGAGATGGTATGTACACACTGCACTGGCAGCCGCCCTATGACTGGGCGTGGATGTTGAGTTTCTTAGGCGCGCGCGCCGTGGCGGGCGTGGAGGTGGTGAGCGAGTCGCGCTATGTGCGCTCCTGTGCCTTTGGCGGCCATCGCGGGATTATTACCGCCGAGCCGGATGAGACAAGCGCGACGCTGAAGGTCACTTTAAGTGAGGGGCTTGAACCGGTTGCTGAACACTGTTTGCAGCGGCTGGAGAGGTTATTTGATCTCTCCTGCGAGCCGGAGCGTATCAATACGCGGCTTGGCGATCTCGCCGCCGCGCGCCCTGGCCTGCGGCTGCCCGGCTCGATCGATCCCTTCGAACAGGCGGTGCGCGCGGTGCTCGGGCAACTGGTGAGCGTGGCGATGGCGGCAAAGCTGACGGCGAAAGTCGCGCATCGTTATGGCGAAGTGATGGAGGAGGCACCGGGCTTTATCACCTTTCCCACTGCACAGCAGATTGCCGCCGCCGATGCACAGGTGCTGAAAAGCCTTGGGATGCCGCTAAAGCGCGCCCAGGCGCTGATTACCCTTGCCGAGGCTGCCTGCGACGGCACCTTTCCACTCCAGAGGCCAGATGATGTGGAGCAGGGGGTGAAAGCGCTAATGAACTATCCGGGGATTGGGCGCTGGACGGCGAACTACTTTGCGCTGCGCGGCTGGCAGGCGAAAGATATCTTCTTAGCGGATGATTATGCGATTAAGCAGCGTTTCGCCGGGATGACGCCCGCGCAGACGCGCCGTTATGCCGAGCGCTGGCAGCCGTTTCGCTCTTACGCGCTGTTGCATATCTGGTTTACGCAGGCGTGGTCGCCCGAGCCGTAATGCAATGCCCGATGGCGCTTCGCTTATCGGGCCTACGGGAAGTGTGCATACGGTTGCGGGACGGGGTTTTGTAGGCCGGATAAGGCGTAGCCGCCATCCGGCAGTTAGTTGATGGCGAAATAACTGGTGTTGAGCATCAAATCGAGCGGGTGCGCCTGGGAGATGGTATCGCCATAAATCAGGTCAATGCCGATCCCTGAGAGGGTATCCATCATCATCGGCTGATGCGTCGGCCCGGCAATGCTCTTCAGCCCAAGGCGCTGCGCATGCCCCTGAATAATGGTCACCATCATCTCATCCATCAAATTGCCGTGCACGTTAGAGACCAGCTCCGGCTCCAGCAGCAGATAATCAGCCATATGTGGTGTAATGCGCTCGAAAACATCGAGATCGTGCCCGACACGGCTGAGGATAATGCGACACCCTGCATGGCGCAGACGTCTGAGGTTTTCAATCCGGGCATGGCCTTCGCGCACCAGCGCATCTGCCGGGATCACCAGATGCAGCAGACGCCCCGGCATCGGGCCACTCTCAAGCATAGATAACAGTTCATCCACCAGGCTACTGCTTGCCAGACCGTGCACGGAGAGGGGCAGGGCGACGCCCAGCCCTTTGGCGGTGATGGCGGCGGCATGCTTATTGAAAAACTCATGGAAGACACGCTGGTCGAGGGCGCGAATCAGCTCCGGCTCGTGGAGCCCGGCGCGAAACGCGTGCTCCTCCATCACTTCCCCTTCGCTGGTCCACAAGCGCAAAGAGAGCAACCAGAAGTTGCACGCTTCCGGCACCCGCGGCGAGGCGACGCCGCGCGCAATCATTAACAGATGATTCTCTTTGATGATGCGCCACTGCTCCTCCAGCGACATCATCGAGCGCTCATGCTGCATCAGCCCCTGCTTCGGTTCATAGACCGTCACCCGACCGCGACCGCTGTGCTTCGAGGCATAACAGGCGATATCGGCCTGCGACATCACCTCGGAAGCCTGATGGTTATACTCATCGATAATCGTGATCCCGGCGCTGGCGCCGATGCGGTGCTCGCGCCCCTCCCAGCTAAAGCGATAATCATTGATCGCTTGAATCATACGACCAGCGATATAACGCGCGCTTTCGACATTACACTCCGGCAGCAGCAGGCCAAACTCATCGCCGCCCAGGCGGGCAAGAATATCCGTTGAGCGCAGCAGGCTGAGCATCAGCGTTGAGATCTCGCGCAGCAGCGTATCGCCAGCGGCATGCCCGGCGCTGTCATTGACCGCTTTAAAGCGGTCGAGATCGATAAACACCAGCGCATGACGTTGATGGTACTCCTGCACCGTCGACAGCAGGCGTTTGAGGTTCGCCTCGAAACTGACGCGGTTCGCCAGGTGGGTGAGGGCATCGTGCGAGGCGCTGTAGCTCAGCTGGCGCAGCATTTTGCGCGACTCCGTCACATCCTGGATAACCAGCACCGAGCCGATATTCTGCCCATCGAGGGTGCTGAGCGGGGTGATGGTGTAGTGAATGTCGAAGCTGCCGCCCGCGCGGCAGTGCAATACCACGTCCTGTTCAATATCCGTGCGTGACATATCGCCGCTGTGAATATTTTCCAGTACCGGGCCGCTATCGCCAAAAGTGATGTGCAGCACCTTCAGCAGAGGCTGACCCATGGCGCTCTCCTGCGACCAGCCGCTCATCTTCTCGGCGACCGGGTTCATAAAGGTGACTTTCATTTCGACATCGGTACAGAGCACCGCTTCGCCGATGGAGTCGAGAGTGATATGCAGCCGCTCCTTCTCCTGATAAAGCGCTTCGTTAAGCTGCTTTACCTCCGTCATATCCATACTGACGCCGAGCAGCCGTTCGACCTCGCCCTGCTTATTGAGCACGCGGTTGGCCAGCGAGCGAATATGGCGGATACCGTCTGTCACGGCAATGCGGAACTCAAGCTTGAATGCGATGCGCGACGCCAGCGCGTCACGGATCACCCGCTCGGTTTCCGGGCGGTCTTCCGGCACAATCCTTTCGTACCACAGCTGCCAGGTTGGTTTGAGATGCGCAGGCACTTCATACATCTCGAACATCCGTTTATCCCAACTGATGATGTCCGGCTCCAGCTCCCACTCCCAGATACCGATGCCGCCCGCTTCATTAGCGAGGGTGATGCGCTCCATCAGCCGTCTGTTGACCCATTCGGTCTGCTTGAGGTCGTTAATATCTTCAACCTGGGCAATAAAGTAGAGCGGAGTGCCGTTGGCGTGACGCACCACCGAGACCGCCAGCAGCCCCCACACCAGGTCGCCGTTGCGCGTGTAGTAACGTTTTTCCATCGAATAGCTGGCAATTTCGCCGCGCGACAGCTGCTGCAACTGGGCCATATCCCGGGCCAGATCTTCCGGCCAGGTGAGCTGCTGGAAGGTCATCAGACGCAGCTCCTCCTGGCTGTAGCCGAGAAACTGGCACAGGGCTTTGTTAGCCTGTAACCACTGGCCATCGGTACCGACCAGCGCCATGCCAATCGCCGAATACTCCATGGCGTTACGAAAACGCGCCTCGCTCTCGATGATGTGCTTGCGCTCGGTGCGAAAGGCGTACATCACCATGGTCATGACATGCACCGGCAAAAGGATCATCAAAAAAGGCAGCCACGGCGCATTTATCATCACGCCGCTTTTCGGCGAGTTCACGATGTTAGGATCGATAGCGAGCACCAGCGACGCCACCATTACCGTTGCAAGGTAAATTAAGAAGGCCTCCATGCGCGGCAGACGCACCGCGCTCCACATCAACAGCACAATCACGGCGGTGAAGGGCCACGGCAGATAGTGCAGCGCCAGCCAGCTCAGCAGCAGCGTCAGGGCCAGGGTGACCAGGCTTTCCAGCAGGAGTTTGGGGTTACGATGGCGCAGCAGATAGTGGGGTTTGAAGAGCAGACCGAGCGGCACCAGCGCCAGCGCACCGATCGCTTCCGATAACATCCAGATAATAAAGGTGCGCAGCAGATTATCCGTCGGTACCAGCAGGCAAATCAGCACGCCGCCAATCAGCGGCGGTATCAGCACGCTGCCAATGGCAAGGCGTAACCAGTCGGCAAGATTTTTAAGCGGATTATAGGAAGGCAGCAGTTTGCGCAGCAGGATCGCGCCTGCAACGGCTTCAACAATATTGACCAGCGTATAACGCAAATCGACAAACGACGGCGAAAAGAGCGTAATGGTGGCAGCGACATTACCCAGCGCGCAGGCGAGGGCGATGCCCGGCCACATCTTGCCGGCATGGCGGTAAAAGGCCACGGTCATGATCGCGGTGGGGAACCAGAGCGGCGCAATGATGGTGCCAAATCGAATCAGCTCAAGGGAGAAGAGCGTGAAGATAAAAGAGAGCAGTCCAAGACTTATTAGCCGCAGCACGGGATGTGGTGTGGTAACCAAAACGTGTTGGTATTGTTTTTTCATTACCGCTTTATCCGCAACCCTGTGCCGTCCGACACGGCGGCCGACGAATGAAATGAGAATTTCGGATTATGCTAGTACAAACAATTTACAATTCCTATGGCGTGCGCTCATAAATTGACATCATAGGGTTATTAATTACTTAGTGAATGCATAAAACGCGCCCGGTGCGTCATTTTTACCCACCTTGCTGAGAAAAAAAGCGCGCAGATTGGCGAAAAATGCCGCCATTTTTGCTTATCGCCCAGAGCCGCGCTTTCGACTGGTATCGCGGCGGTGAAATCCCTATAATTGCCGCGTTTGACGCCAAGGCGTCTTCCTTCCTTTACATCCAGGTTAATCAGGTCCCTAAATTTATGACTGATCAGTCACATCAGTGCGTCATCATCGGCATCGCCGGCGCATCTGCTTCAGGTAAAAGTCTTATTGCCAGTACGCTTTACCGCGAGTTACGCGAGCAGGTGGGTGATGAACACATTGGCGTTATTCCCGAAGACAGCTACTACAAAGATCAAAGCCATCTGTCGATGGAAGAGCGTGTTAAAACCAACTATGACCATCCGAGCGCGATGGATCACAGTCTGTTATTCCAGCATCTTCAGTCGCTTAAACGCGGCGAATCCATTGAATTACCGGTCTACAGCTATGTTGAGCATACCCGCACCGCAGAGACCATTCGTATCGAAGCCAAAAAAGTCATCATTCTGGAAGGGATCCTGCTGCTGACCGACTCACGCCTGCGCGATGAGATGAACTTCTCTATTTTTGTCGATACGCCGCTGGATATCTGCCTGATGCGCCGCATCAAACGTGACGTGAATGAGCGCGGGCGTTCGATGGATTCGGTGATGGCGCAGTATCAGAAAACCGTGCGTCCGATGTTCCTGCAATTTATCGAACCCTCCAAGCAGTATGCCGACATCATCGTGCCGCGCGGCGGCAAGAACCGTATCGCTATCGACATTCTGAAAGCCAAAATCAGCCAATTTTTTGAATAATACATGTTAGGCTGTCAAACTCAGTGTTAACTACCCGTCCCCTGAGGCTTTTTCAGGGGCGTGTCGCACCAAAGGAGAATGTGCCATGCGTCTTTGTGACCGCGATATCGAAGCCTGGATGAATGAGGGCCGACTCGCAATTAACCCGCGTCCGCCGGTAGAACGAATTAATGGCGCGACGGTGGATGTCCGTCTGGGCAACAAATTCCGCACATTCAGTGGTCATACCGCAGCATTTATCGATCTGAGCGGGCCGAAACAGGAAGTGACCGCCGCCCTCGATCGGGTGATGAGCGATGAGATTGTCCTCGCCGATGGCGAAGCCTTTTTCCTCCATCCGGGCGAGCTGGCGCTGGCAGTGACCTATGAGTCCGTTACCCTGCCTGCGGATCTGGTTGGCTGGCTCGATGGCCGCTCGTCGCTGGCGCGATTAGGGCTGATGGTGCACGTTACCGCGCACCGTATCGATCCCGGCTGGTCTGGCTGCATCGTGCTGGAGTTCTATAATTCAGGAAAACTGCCGCTGGCTCTGCGCCCCGGCATGCTGATCGGCGCGCTGAGCTTCGAGCCGCTCTCTGGCCCGGCCGAGCGCCCATACAACCGCCGCGAAGATGCGAAGTATCGCGATCAGCAGGGCGCGGTTGCCAGCCGTATCGATAAAGACTGAGCAAGTTATCTCTGCAGAGGACGCCATGAGAAGAGTGTTAACCACGCTGATGATTCTGTTGGTCGTGCTGATTGCCGGCCTGTCAGCGTTGGTGTTGCTGGTCAACCCCAACGATTTCCGTGCTTATATGGTGCGGCAGGTTGAAGCGCGTAGCGGCTATCACTTACAGCTTGATGGCCCCTTGCGCTGGCACGTCTGGCCGCAGCTCAGCATTCTCTCAGGGCGCATGACGTTAACCGCGCCGGGCGCGCAGACGCCGGTAGTTAAAGCAGACAATATGCGTCTCGACGTCAATCTCATACCTCTTCTCTCCCATCAGTTGCATGTTAAGCAGGTGATGCTAAAAGGCGCGGTGATCCAGCTGACGCCCGAAACCCAGGCCAAAGTGGATAAAGACGCGCCTGTCGCACCACGTGAAAACACGCTTCCGCAGGCGGAAGAGGATCGCGGCTGGTCCTGGGATATCGGCAGTCTGCAGGTAGCGGACAGCGTGCTGGTGTTACAGCATGAGAACGATGAGCAGATGACGGTGCGCGATATCCGGCTGCAGATGGAGCAGGACGATCAGCACCAGGCGGCGCTGGAGTTCTCCGGGCGCATAAACCGTAATCAACGTGATTTAACCCTGGCGCTGCGCGCGAATCTCGACGCGCGCGACTATCCACACAACCTCTCTGCGGTGGTGGATAGCGTCAAGTGGCAGCTGCGCGGTGGCGATGTGCCATCGCAAGGTATCGAAGGTGAAGGCGAGTTGCAGGCGCAGTGGCAGGGCGACCAGCAACGCCTGGCGCTAAGCGCGCTGAAGCTGCGCGCCAATGACAGTGTTCTTACCGGGCATGGCAGCGTGACTTTTGGCACCCTGCCGGTGTGGGCGCTGGATTTGCAGTTCGATAATCTCAATCTCGATAATCTGCTGCCGCCGCAAAATAGCGCAGCGGATAGCAGCGCACCGGATCAACAGGGCCAGGCGCAAAGCCGTCCGCCGCGTCCGGTGATCGCTAACAGCGCCGATGTGCCGCATTTTAATGGCCTGCGTGATTTCACCGCCCAGGTGGGGATAACCGCAAAAGCCGTGCGCTGGCGCGGGATGCAGTTTGCCGATGTCAGCGGCCAGTTCAACAATGACGCTGGCCTGCTCTCCATTCCGACCCTGCAGGGCAAAATGGGCGCCGGGCAGATCTCTCTTCCGGGGCAACTGGATGTGCGTCGCGATGCATCGCGGGCGGTGTTCCAGCCGCGCCTCGACAATGTTGAGATTGGCGACATTCTGAAAGCCTTTAATTATCCCATCGCGCTTACCGGCAGCCTCTCAATGGCGGGCGATTTCTCCGGCCCGAGTATTGATGCTGAAGAGTTTCGCCGTCTGTGGCAGGGCGAGGCGCACGTTGAGCTGAAAAATAGCCGCATGGAAGGGCTCAACTTCCAGCAGCTGGTGCAGCAGGCAGTGGCGCGCAGCACCGATGTGCAGACGCAGGAAAAATATGATACGGCGACGCGGCTCGATAGTTTCAGCAGCGATCTGGCGCTGAAAGCGGGGCAGATGACGCTGAGTAACATGCAGGGCAACTCGCCGCTTATTGCCCTCACCGGTGAAGGCAAAATGGATCTGGTGAAAGAGCAGGCGGATACCCGCTTTAATATTCAGGTGCTGGGCGGCTGGCAAGGGGAGAGCGAGCTTATCGACTTCCTGAAAACGACGCCAATTCCGCTGCGTGTTTATGGGCCGTGGCAGGCGCTCAACTACACCCTGCAGGTGGATCAGCTGCTGCGTAAGCATCTGCAGGATGAGGCGAAACGCCGCCTGAGCGACTGGGCCGATCGCAACAAGGATAAACAGAGTAGCAAAGATGTGAAAAAGCTGCTCGATAAGATGTGAGTGTAGCGCCATCGGGCGACATGCCTGATGGCGGCTACGCCTTATCAGGCCTACGGCGATGGTGCAGGGTGAAACGCCTGATGGCGGCTACGCCTTATCAGGCCTACGACGATGATGCAGGGTGAAATGCCTGATGGCGGCTACGCCTTATCAGGCCTGCGGCGTTGGTGCAGGGTGAAATGCCTGATGGCGGCTACGCCTTATCAGGCCTACGGCGATGTTGCAGGGTGAAATGCCTGATGGCGGCTGCGCCTTATCAGGCCTACGGGCGTTATGAGGGTATTAAAGAACGCCTTCTAAGGCCAGGTGCTGGAGCAGCATAATGGTTTTGCCATCGGCAATCTCTCCGCTGCGGATAGCGGCCAGCGCGTCGGTAAAGGTCATCTCTACCACTTCAATATCTTCTCCTTCCTCGATCAGACCACCGCCGTTACCGGTACGGCGGCTCTCGTCATATTCGGCGATAAAAAAGTGCAGCTTCTCACTGACCGAGCCAGGGCTCATCCAGGCTTCGAATACCTTTTCGACCCGCTCAAGACGGTAGCCGGTCTCCTCTTCAGCCTCCTGCTTTATGCGCGTCTCCGCATCCAGCTCATCCAGCAGCCCGGCGGCGGCTTCCAGTAAAAAACCTGCATGATTGTTCACGAACAGCGGTAAGCGAAACTGCCGGGTTAGGATCACGCTACGTTTACTGCGGTTGTATAACAGGATCGTTGCGCCATTGCCGCGGTCATACACCTCCCGGCTTTGACGCTGCCACTCCCCGTTGCGGCGGCGAAAGTCGAAAGTGTATTTCGTCAGCTTTCCCCAATCCTGCGACAGCGGGATCGCCGTGATAATGCGTGCTTGTGCCTGTTCTGTTTGCATGGATGCTCCTTTGTGCGTTTTCAGGCATCATATCGCGCGCAATCGTGCATAAACAAGAGATTTCGTGCAGCGCATCGTCAGCGAAGGCCTTGGCAATCCATGTAAAAGCGAGGAAGAAAAGAGGGGAGGGGTGAGCCGGGGCGAACCCCGGCTGGTTTACACTTCGTAATCCGGAGAGATATCGCTTGCCGTCGGGATAAGCTGCACTTTCTGCACCCGGTGACTCTCGACCTCGAGGGTTTTGAGGCGGAAATCGCCAATCGTCACCTCTTCACCAGGCGCGGGAATACGCTGCAGATGCTCCATCAGCAGGCCGGCGATGGTGTGGTAATCGCGTTTATCATCCAGCGGCAGCGGCACATACTGCACCAGATCTTCCAGCGGCATATGGCCGTTAGCGGTCCAGCTGCCGTCGCTGTTTTTCTGGATATCATGGCGGGCGTCAATCTCCTCCACTTCGTTGGGCAGGTTACCGGCGATGGTCTCCATCACATCACTTAATGTCACCACCCCTTCGACCGAGCCGAACTCATCGACCACGAAAGCGAAGTGGGTACGGGCATTGCGGAACTGTTCCAGCGCCTGCAACAGCGGCAGCCCCTCAGGGAAGACCAGCGGCTGGCGCACCAGCACGCGCAGATCCAGCGGTTCGCCATGCAGGGACTGCTGCAACAGATCGAGAATATGCACCACGCCGAGCAGCGACTCCTCCTGCTCGCCGCCGGTCACCACAATGCGGGTGTGCTGGTTTTTATCCAGCAGGGCGCGCACCTCCGCTTCCGGCGCGTTGAGATCGATATGTTCGATATCGTGACGCGAGGTCATGATGCTGCTCACCGTGCGCTGATTGAGGTTCAGCACGCGCTCAATCATCCGCCGCTCCTGCGGATTGAAAATCTGCGCATCGTCGCTGTCGCGCAGCATCGAGGCGGTTTGCGCATCCAGCTCCGCGTCCTCTTTACGCCCGCTGAGCAGGCGCATCACGGCTTCGGTGGTGCGCTGGCGCAGCGTATGGTTGGCAAACAGGAAACGGCGGCGGTTAAAGATAGCCAGCTGATTGAGGGACTCAATCATTACCGAGAAGCCAATCGCCGCATAGAGATAGCCTTTCGGGATATGGAAGCCAAAGCCTTCCGCTACCAGGCTAAAGCCAATCATCAGCAGGAAGCTGAGACAGAGGATGACAATAGTCGGGTGATTATTGACGAAGCGGGTGAGGGCTTTGCTCGCCAGCAGCATCAGTGAGATGGCGATAATGACCGCGGCCATCATCACCGCCAGATGATCGACCATGCCGACGGCGGTGATCACCGAGTCGAGAGAGAAGACCGCGTCGAGCACCACGATTTGCGCGACCACCGCCCAGAATTTTGCACCGCGCCGCTGGCTGGGGTTGTCACTGTCTTTCCCTTCAAGCCGCTCGTTCAGCTCTACCGTGGCTTTAAACAGCAGGAACAGGCCGCCGAACAGCATGATGAGATCGCGGGCGCTAAAGCTTAAACCGCGCACGGTGAAGAGCGGTTGCGTGAGCGTCACCAGCCACGAAATGGAGGCCAGTAGCACCAGGCGCATCAGCATAGCAAGGATTAAACCCGTCACGCGGGCGCGGTCGCGCTCTGCAGGGGGAAGTTTTTCCGCCAGGATGGCGATAAAGACCAGGTTATCGATACCGAGCACTAACTCAATGACCACCAGTGTGATCAGCCCGGCCCAGATTGATGGATCAGCAATCCACTCCATTGTTAGCGTAAAACCTTATATAAGTTGAGCGTTGTGAAGAGGAGATCATGGGTAACTTTCCGCATGAATGCAATGCCGCCTGCGATTAATCTTATTTAATAAGATATTTAAGAGTTATTTAATTACATTCCCGCACGGTGATTATGTTTATTTGTTGCTGTTTAAGGTGCGAATTTAGGAACTATCGTATGGGGCGGGCTGTATCCCTATGTTGTCAATATAAGTTAATTCCTAAAAACCTGAAAACCCGACGTTAATATTATTCTTAAAAAAGCTTCTGTCAGGAGATGCCGCCTTGCCTGCCTTAGGCTTAGCTGCAACAATTCCATCGGCATCTTTCAAATATACCTGCGATGTTAATTTCCGCGTTGTTATTCGATGCGGAAAAGGATACCCGCCGTATTTAGTGCGCGCCGCAGCTGGCGCCCTGACGAGGATGTAAAGGATGACTATCAACGACATATCGATGATCAGTGCATTGGTAACTGGAAGCCAGGGGCGGTAGCATGCCTGTTGGCATGACTGCAGCCGGATTATTCTGTAATGTCATGGGGTTGGATAAATGCTTTTTAGGACTGATGCTAGTTATATTCCTGGTGAATTAACTGCATTCTGATTCTGTGTACTGCTTGAGCGCTTATTTAAATCGCACAGGATAATTACTCTGCCATAGTGATAATTAATCAATGATGAAATCTAAAATGAAATTGATGCCATTATTGGTGTCCATAAGCTTAATGAGTGGCTGCACCGTATTCCCGGGTAGCAATATGTCAACATCGGGAAAGGACGTGATTAAACAGCAGGATGCTGACTTTGATTTAGACAGTATGGTGAACGTTTATCCATTGACCCCGCGTCTGATTGAGCAGTTACGCCCACGCGTAAACGTTGCTCAACCTAACATGTCGCTGGATCAAGAGATCTCCTCTTATGAATACCGCGTTGGTCCAGGCGACGTCCTGAGCGTCACTGTGTGGGATCACCCGGAATTGACCACCCCTGCCGGTCAGTATCGCAGCTCCAGCGATACCGGTAACTGGGTGCAGCCGGATGGCACCATGTTCTACCCCTATATCGGCAAAGTCCGCGTGGTGGGTAAAACCCTGGCCGAAATACGTAGTGATATTACCAGCCGCTTAGCGACCTATATTGCCGACCCGCAGGTGGACGTTAATATCGCCGCGTTCCGCTCGCAAAAAGCCTATGTCTCTGGCCAGGTTAATAAATCAGGCCAGCAGGCGATCACCAACGTGCCGCTGACCGTGCTTGACGCGATCAACGCCGCGGGCGGTCTGACCGATCTTGCCGACTGGCGCAACGTCGTGCTGACCCACAAAGGCAAAGAGGAGCGCATCTCTCTGCAGGCGCTGATGCAAAACGGCGACCTCAGCCAGAACCGTCTGCTCTATCCGGGCGACATTCTGTTTGTTCCGCGCAATGACGATCTGAAAGTGTTCGTGATGGGCGAAGTGAAAAAACAGAGCACCCTCAAAATGGACTTCAGCGGCATGACGCTGACCGAAGCGCTTGGCCAGGCAGAAGGTCTCGACCTGACCTCCTCCAACGCCAGCGGTATCTTCGTCATCCGTCCGATCAAGAACGGCGAGGGCGGTCGCGGCAACAAGATTGCCAACATCTACCA
This sequence comes from Kosakonia sp. S42, assembly GCF_016624785.1. Classification (NCBI taxonomy): domain Bacteria; kingdom Pseudomonadati; phylum Pseudomonadota; class Gammaproteobacteria; order Enterobacterales; family Enterobacteriaceae; genus Kosakonia; species Kosakonia sp. S42. Next base: position 28,288 of record NZ_JACVTW010000010.1, read on the forward strand.
GCTTGATATGTCGGATGCCACGTCGCTGGTGATGGCCACCAACTTCCGCCTCCAGCCTTATGACGTTGTTTATGTCACCACCGCACCGGTATCGCGTTGGAACCGTCTTATCAACCAGTTGCTGCCAACCATCAGTGGCGTTCGCTACATGACGGATACGGCCAAAGATATTCATACGTGGTAACAGGCATGTTCAACAAAATTCTGGTGGTTTGTGTGGGGAACATTTGTCGTTCCCCGACAGCAGAGCGGCTACTGAAAAAATACCACCCCGGGCTCACGGTTGAGTCCGCCGGGTTGGGCGCACTGGTCGGGCACAGCGCAGATGCCAACGCCACGGCCGTGGCGGCAGATAACCAACTCTCGCTGGATGGGCATGTCGCACGCCAGATCTCCGGGAAATTGTGTCGCGAATTCGATCTGATTCTGGTCATGGAGAAGCGACACATCTCCCGCTTGTGCGAACTTACCCCCGAGATGCGTGGAAAGGTCATGTTGTTTGGCCACTGGGATAACGAACGGGAGATCCCCGATCCGTATCGCAAAAGTCGCGAAGCTTTTGAAGCCGTTTACACCTTACTTGACCAGTCTGCCCGCCTTTGGGCGCAGGCATTGCAAGCTCAGCAGGGATAATAATGACAGAGAAAACACACCATTCGCATTCTGCTACGTCGGCAGTGGGCAATGACGAAATCGATATTGGCCGTCTGCTCGGCACAATCATTGAGGCTCGCTGGTGGGTGCTGGGCATTACCGCGCTATTTGCCCTCGCCGCGCTCGTTTACTGCATGTTCGCCACGCCCATTTACAGCGCCGATGCGCTGGTGCAGATCGAGCAGAATACCGGCAGTTCGCTGGTGCAGGATATTAACAGCGCGCTGAGTAACAAACCGCCGGCGTCAGAAGCGGAAATTCAGCTGATCCAGTCCCGCCTGGTGCTGGGCAAAACCGTTGACGATCTCGACCTCGACATCTCGGTGGTGAAAAACACCTTCCCGCTGTTTGGTGCTGGCTGGGATCGCCTGATGGGACGGCAGAATGAGACCGTCAAAGTCACCTCATTCGAACTGCCGAAAGGGTGGGCGGATCAGACCTTCACTCTTAAAGTGCTGAGCCCGAAAACTTATCTGCTGAGCAGCGACGGCGGGTTTGAAGCGCGCGGTGAAGTGGGCAAACCGTTGAGTAAAGAGGGCGTCACCATGATGGTGAGCGCTATTCAGGCCTCTGACGACAGCGAGTTTACCGTCACCAAGTTCTCGACCCTTGGCATGATCAACAATCTGCAAAACAACCTGACGGTTGTGGAGAACGGTAAAGACACCGGCGTGCTGAGCCTCAGCTACACCGGCGAAGATCGCGATCAGATCCGTGCCATTCTCAACAGCATCACCCGCAACTACCTTGAGCAGAATATTGAGCGCAAATCAGAAGAGGCGGCAAAAAGCCTGATCTTCCTTGATAAGCAGCTGCCGGAAGTGCGTCACAACCTCGATGTCGCGGAAGATAAGCTCAACGCCTATCGCCAGACGAAAGACTCCGTCGACCTGCCGCTCGAAGCCAAATCTGTGCTCGACTCGGTGGTCAACATTGATGCGCAGTTGAACGAACTGACCTTCAAAGAAGCGGAGATCTCCAAGCTCTACACCAAAGCGCACCCGGCGTACCGCACGCTGCTGGAGAAACGCCAGGCGCTGGAAGATGAGAAGGCGAAGCTCAATAAACGCATTACGGCCATGCCGCAGACGCAGCAGGAAATTGTGCGCCTGACCCGCGACGTTGAATCTGGTCAGCAGGTCTATATGCAACTGCTGAACAAACAGCAGGAGCTGCGTATCACTCAGGCGAGCACCGTGGGCGATGTGCGCATCGTTGACCCGGCAATCACCCAGCCTGGCGTGCTGAAGCCGAAAAAAGCGCTGATTATTCTCGGCAGCATTATTTTCGGTCTGATTATCTCCGTCGTTGGCGTGCTGCTGCGTTCCCTCTTCAACCGCGGTATCGAAAGCCCGCAGGTGCTGGAAGAGCACGGTATCAGCGTCTATGCCAGCATCCCGCTCTCCGAGTGGCAGAAGGAGCGTGATAACGCGCAAGTCGCCAAAGGCTCACGCCGCTTCAAGCAGAGCCAACTGCTGGCAGTGGGTAACCCGACCGACCTGGCGATTGAAGCGGTTCGCAGCCTGCGCACCAGTCTCCACTTCGCCATGATGCAGGCCAACAACAATGTGTTGATGATGACCGGGGTCAGCCCCTCCATCGGTAAAACCTTTGTCTGTGCCAACCTTGCGGCGGTTATCAGCCAGACCAACAAGCGCGTGCTGCTGATCGACTGTGATATGCGTAAAGGCTACACCCACGAACTGCTGGGTACCGACAATATCAACGGTCTGTCAGATGTGCTGGCAGGGAAGGGCACCATCGAGAGCTGCGCGAAGCCGACCTCTATCAGCAACTTCGACCTGGTTCCGCGCGGTCAGGTGCCGCCTAACCCTTCTGAGCTGCTGATGAGCGAACGTTTTACCCAGCTGGTTGATTGGGCGAGCAAAAACTACGATCTGGTGCTGATCGATACCCCGCCAATCCTCGCGGTGACCGATGCGGCCGTAGTAGGTCGCCACGCGGGCACCACGCTGATGGTGGCGCGTTACGCGGTCAACACCCTGAAAGAGATCCAGACCAGCCTGAGCCGCTTCGAGCAGAACGGTATCCAGGTGAAAGGCGTCATCCTGAACTCCATCTTCCGCCGCGCAACCGGCTATCAGGATTACGGCTACTACGAGTACGAATACAAGTCCGACTCGAAATAACAAGACTTATACCTCTACCCTCAGCGTGCTTCGCCCTTCCCCTTAACGGGGGGAGGGCGTAAGCGAGGGCGAAAAGCGGCATGTTGAACGCATTAGGGATCGCATCATGAGCACAACAGCAAACCCATTAATTTCAATTTATATGCCTACCTGGAACCGTCAGCAGCTGGCCATTCGCGCCATTAAATCGGTGCTGCGCCAGGATTACCCGCACTGGGAAATGATCATCGTTGATGACTGCTCCGCGTCGTTCGATCAGCTGCAGCAGTTTGTTGACGAGCTGGGTGACCCGCGCGTCAGCTATACGCGCAACGACTTCAACTCCGGTGCCTGCGCCGTGCGCAACCAGGCTATTCTGCAGGCGCGCGGTCAATACATTACCGGTATCGATGATGATGATGAGTGGACGCCAAACCGCTTATCGGTCTTCCTCGCCCATAAACATCTGCTTAATACCCGCGCGTTTCTCTATGCCAATGATTATGTGTGCCAGGGCGAAGTCTACGCGCAGCCGGCGAGCCTGCCGCTCTACCCGAAATCGCCGTTCTCCCGCAAACTCTTCTATAAACGTAATATCGTCGGCAACCAGGTCTTTACCTGGGCGTGGCGGTTTAAAGAGTCACTGTTTGATACCCAACTGAAAGCCGCCCAGGATTACGACATCTTCCTGCGCATGGTGACCGAGTATGGCGAGCCGTTCAAAATTGAAGAGGCGACGCAGATCCTGCATATCAACCACGGCGAGATGCAGATCACCTCTTCACCGAAGAAGTTCTCCGGCTACTTCCACTTCTATCGCAAGCACAAAGATAAGTTCGACCGTGCCAGCAAGAAGTATCAACTCTTCACCCTCTACCAGATCCGCAACAAGCGGATGAACTGGCGCACGCTGTTGACGCTCTTTTCCGTGCGCAACGGCAAACGTCTGGCTGATGGGCTGCGGGGTAAATAATGCGACTGGAAGATTTTCGCGCAAACCACTGGAATTTGCGCCCGTGCTGCATGGTTGCCGCCTACCGTATCGCGCACTTCTGCTCGGTGTGGCGCAAGAAGCATGTGATTAACAATATCTGGGCCGCGCCGGTCATTCTGCTCTACCGCTTTATCACCGAATGCCTGTTTGGCTATGAGATCCAGGCGGCAGCAACTATCGGTCGACGTTTTACCATTCACCACGGTTATGCAGTGGTGATTAATAAAAATGTCGTCGCGGGTGATGATTTTACCATTCGCCATGGTGTGACCATCGGCAACCGTGGCGCCGACAGCCTGGCCTGCCCGGTCATCGGCAACGGCGTTGAGCTGGGGGCGAATGTGGTGATGATTGGCGATATCATCATTGGCAACAATGTCACCATCGGCGCAGGCAGCGTGGTGCTCGACAGTGTGCCGGACAACGCGCTGGTGGTGGGTGAAAAAGCGCGCGTGAAGGTGATTAAATGAATATTTTGCAGTTTAACGTACGCCTCGCAGAGGGCGGTGCTGCGGGTGTTGCGCTGGATCTCCACCAGCGGGCACTGCAGCAGGGTTATCAGTCGCGCTTTATTTATGGCTACGGTAAAGGCGGCAAAAAGAGTGTCAGCCATGACAACTATCAGAACGTCTATAAACAGACGCCGCGTCTGACCTCGATTGCCAACCTGGCGCTGTTCCGCCTCTTTAACCGCGATGTTTTTGGCAATCTCAATAATCTCTATCGCAACATTACCCGCAGCGAAGGGCCACTGGTGCTCCATTTTCATGTCATGCACAGCTACTGGCTCAACCTTGAGGATCTGGTGGCGTTCTGCCAGCGCGTGAAAGCGCACAAACCGGACGTCACCTTCGTCTGGACGCTGCACGACCACTGGAGCGTCACCGGCCGCTGCGCCTTTACCGATGGCTGCGAAGGGTGGAAAACCAACTGCCAGAAGTGCCCGACGCTGAGCAACTATCCGCCGGTCAAAATCGATCGCGCGCATCAGTTAGTGGGCCGCAAGCGCCAGCTGTTTAACACCATGCTGTCACTGGGTTGTCAGTTTATCTCCCCAAGCCAGCATGTGGCTGACGCCTTTAACAGTCTGTATGGCGCTGGCCGTTGCCAGATTATCAACAACGGTATTGATGTCGCGACAGAAGAGATCCTCGCCCAGCTCGCGCCGGTCAAAGTGACGCAGGGAAAACCGAAGATCGCTATCGTCGCCCACGATTTACGCTACGACGGTAAAACCAACCAACAGCTGGTGCGCGACATTATGGCGCTTGAAGATCGCGTCGAGCTGCACACCTTCGGCAAATTTTCCCCGTTTGAGGGGCCGCAGGTGGTTAACCACGGCTTTCTGACCGATAAGCGTAAATTGATGAGCGAGCTCAATGAGATGGATGCGCTGGTCTTTAGTTCGCGCGTCGATAACTATCCGCTGATCCTCTGCGAAGCCCTCTCTATTGGCGTGCCGGTGATCGCCACCCACAGCGATGCGGCGCGGGAAGTGCTGCAAAAGTCGGGCGGTAAGACCTTCAGTGAAGAGGAGGTGCTGCCGCTGGTGCAGTGCCATAAAGCAGAAATCGCCCAGGCGGTGTTTGGCGAGAGCCTCGACGCGTTTCGCGCGCGCAGCCGCCAGGCCTATAGCGGTCATCAGATGCTGGAGGAGTATGTCTCGTTCTATCAGAGTCTGTAGCTATCTGCTGCTGCCGTTGATCTACCTTCTGGTCAACGTGAAATTATTCCAGCTCGGTGAGAGCTTCCCGATCACGATTGTGACGTTTTTACCGGTGATGCTGCTGCTCTACGTTGAGCGCATTAACCTGAAAAAATTGATGTTAGCGCTGCTGCTCGGTGCAGGATTAACGCTCTTCAACTTTATTTTTGGTAAGTCACTGGATGCCAGCAAATATGTCACGTCGACAATGCTGTTTGTTTACATTGTGATCATTATTGGCATGGTATGGAGTATTCGCTTCAAAACGATCTCGCCGCATAACTACCGAAAGATTTTGAGATTTTTCTATATGGTGGTGGCATTAATTGTCACGCTGGCCGCAATGGAGATGGCTCAGATCATTCTTACTGGCGGCAGTAGTTTGATGGAAATAATTTCGAAATATCTTATTTACAGCAACAGTTACGTGCTGAATTTTATCAAGTTCGGCGGTAAGCGAACCACGGCGCTCTATTTCGAACCGGCATTCTTCGCTCTGGCGTTAATCTCAATTTGGCTCAGCATCAAACAGTTTGGTATCAAAACGCCGAAGACCGATGCTATGATTCTGGCAGGGATAGTTCTCTCAGGATCGTTCTCCGGGGTAATGACATTTATCATGTTTTACCTGCTGGAATGGGCGTTCCAGTATCTCAATAAAGAGGCGATTCAGAAGAAATTACCGCTGGCAATTATTTCACTTGCGGTGTTTGTCGTGGGCCTCGTATTTGCTTTTCCTTATATTGCAACGCGTATTGGCGATTTGGGAACGGAAGGCTCCTCCTCTTATTACCGAATTATCGGTCCGCTTGTGATGGTTGGATATTCGCTGACCAATATTGATGGCGTAGTAAGATTCGGCTCACTTTATGAATATGTCGCATCATTCGGAATCTTTAACGGTGCAGACGTCGGGAAAACAATAGACAATGGGTTGTATCTGCTGATCATTTATTTTTCATGGTTAGCGGTAATACTGACCGGATGGTACATGTTTAAAGTCGCTAAAATGACGATGAATGCTTTTGGCAACAATCAGAATTTTCGCGTTCAACTTTTCTTGTTTACCCCGATCTCGTTGTTTTTTACGGGGTCAATTTTTAGTCCGGAATATGCATTTTTAATTGTTTGTCCATTTATTCTTCGTAAAGCGTTGAATATTGTCAGTTCATGAGAAGGTGGGTCACATGCTGCTTAGTGTTATTACTGTCGCGTTTCGCAATTATGAAGGTGTGATGAAGACCTGGCAGTCGCTGGCTCACCTGGCGAAAGCGCAAGATATCGAGTTCGAGTGGATCGTGGTTGACGGCGGTTCACAGGACGGCACTGAGGATTTTCTGAAAAGCCTCAATGGACAATATAATTTACGTTTCATAAGCGAACGCGATAAAGGTATTTACGATGCCATGAATAAAGGCATTGATATGGCCTCCGGACGCTTTGCGATATTTCTTAATTCTGGCGATATTTTCCATGAAGAGATCGTCGACGTTGTTCGCCAGTTAAGCGAAGCGAAAGAGACCGCGATGTATATCGGCGATGCGCTGCTTGATTTCGGCGATGGCAGCAAGCTGCGTCGCAATGCGAAAAGCGGCTGGTATATTTATCACAGCCTGCCGGCCAGCCACCAGGCCATCTTTTTCCCGGTGCACGGGTTAAAAACGTACCCCTACGATCTGCAATTTAAAGTCTCATCCGATTACGCGTTAGCGGCCAGAATGTTTAAAGCGGGCTTTCCGTTTAAGCGTCTGAAAGGGCTGGTATCTGAATTTTCGATGGGCGGTGTATCCACTTCTAATAATCTCGAATTATGTCAAGACGCCCGTAAAGTTCAGCGCATGATATTACACGTTCCGGGCTTCTGGGCAGAATTATCCTATATGTTGCGTTTACGGACGACGGGTAAAGCAAAGGCTTTATATAACAAAGCGTAACGCCCGGACATAAGGAAAGAATATGCAAGATTTAAACGGATTCTCCGTGCCGAAAGGCTTTCGGGGCGGGAACGCTATTAAGGTTCAACTGTGGTGGGCGGTGCAGGCAACATTATTTGCCTGGTCTCCGCAGGTGCTTTATCGCTGGCGCGCCTTCTTATTACGCCTGTTCGGCGCGAAGGTGGGAAAAGGCGTAGTGATTCGACCTTCGGTCAAAATTACCTACCCATGGAAATTAACCCTGGGTGATTACAGCTGGGTGGGGGATGACGCGGTGTTATATACGCTCGGCGACATCACCATCGGCGCAAATTCTGTGGTGTCACAGAAGTGTTATTTGTGCACCGGCAGTCACGACTATATGAGCGCGCATTTCGATATCAACGCGACGCCCATTGTGATTGGCGAGAAGTGCTGGCTGGCGACGGATGTGTTTGTTGCTCCCGGCGTTTCTATCGGCGACGGCACGGTCGTCGGTGCGCGCAGCAGTGTTTTTAAATCGCTACCGGCAAATGCGATTTGTCGGGGCAATCCCGCAGTGGTAACGCGCGAACGCGTTGAAAAGGTAACTCCCTAACAGGGAACATTGAGGAAAATAAATTATGTCTAAAGTCGCTCTCATCACCGGCGTTACCGGGCAAGATGGCTCTTATCTGGCAGAACTGCTTCTGGAAAAGGGTTACGAAGTTCACGGCATCAAACGCCGCGCTTCCTCTTTCAATACTGAGCGTGTTGATCACATTTATCAGGATCCGCACACAAGCAACCCGAAATTCCACCTGCACTACGGCGATCTGACCGATACGTCCAACCTGACCCGTATCCTGCAGGAAGTGCAGCCGGATGAAGTGTACAACCTGGGCGCGATGAGCCACGTTGCGGTCTCCTTCGAATCCCCGGAATACACCGCTGATGTCGACGCCATGGGTACGCTGCGTCTGCTGGAAGCGATCCGCTTCCTGGGTCTGGAGAAGAAAACCCGTTTCTATCAGGCATCCACCTCTGAGCTGTATGGCCTGGTGCAGGAAACCCCGCAGAAAGAGACCACGCCGTTCTACCCGCGCTCTCCGTATGCCGTTGCCAAACTGTACGCTTACTGGATCACCGTGAACTACCGTGAATCCTACGGCATGTACGCCTGTAACGGCATCCTGTTCAACCACGAATCCCCGCGTCGCGGCGAAACCTTCGTGACCCGTAAAATCACCCGCGCGATCGCCAACATCGCTCAGGGCCTGGAATCCTGCCTCTACCTCGGCAACATGGACTCCCTGCGTGACTGGGGTCATGCCAAAGACTACGTGAAAATGCAGTGGATGATGCTGCAGCAGGAACAGCCGGAAGACTTCGTTATCGCGACCGGCGTGCAGTACTCCGTACGTCAGTTCGTTGAAATGGCTGCCGCTCAGCTCGGTATCAAACTGCGCTTCGAAGGCACTGGCGTCGAAGAGAAGGGTATCGTTGTTTCCGTAACTGGCCACGATGCGCCGGGCGTGAAACCGGGTGATGTGATTGTTGCCGTTGACCCGCGTTACTTCCGTCCTGCTGAAGTGGAAACCCTGCTGGGCGACCCGACCAAAGCGCACGAAAAACTGGGCTGGAAACCGGAAACTACCCTGCAGGAGATGGTCTCCGAAATGGTGGCAAAAGATCTGGAAGCAGCGAAAAAACACTCACTGCTTAAGGCCCACGGTTACGAGGTTGCCATCGCGCTGGAGTCCTGAGCATGACCAAACAACGTGTTTTTGTGGCTGGCCATCGCGGGATGGTGGGGTCAGCCATCGTACGGCAGCTCGAACAGCGTGCGGATATCGAACTGGTGCTGCGCTCCCGCGAAGAGCTGAACCTGTTGGATGCCGCGGCGGTGGACGCGTTTTTCGCCAGCGAACGTATTGACCAGGTCTACCTGGCAGCAGCGAAAGTGGGCGGTATTGTGGCGAACAATACCTACCCGGCGGACTTCATCTACGAAAATATGATGATTGAGAGCAACATCATTCACTCGGCGCACAAGCACGACGTGAACAAGCTGTTGTTCCTCGGTTCGTCCTGCATCTACCCGAAACTGGCGAAGCAGCCGATTGCTGAAAGCGAGCTGCTGCAAGGGACGCTGGAGCCGACGAACGAGCCGTACGCGATTGCCAAAATCGCCGGGATCAAACTGTGCGAATCGTACAACCGCCAGTATGACCGCGATTACCGCTCGGTGATGCCGACCAACCTGTATGGCCCGCACGACAACTTCCACCCGAGCAACTCGCACGTTATTCCTGCGCTGCTGCGTCGTTTCCACGAAGCGACCCAGGAGAATGCGGCAGACGTGGTGGTGTGGGGTAGCGGTACGCCGATGCGTGAATTCCTCCACGTGGATGATATGGCAGCTGCCAGCATTCATGTGCAGGAGCTGGCGCGCGAAGTGTGGCAGGAGAATACCGAACCGATGCTGTCGCACATCAACGTCGGTACCGGCGTTGACTGCACCATTCGCGAACTGGCGCAGACGGTTGCAAGCGTTGTGGGCTACAAAGGCCGCGTGGTGTTTGACGCCACCAAGCCGGACGGCACGCCGCGTAAGCTGCTGGACGTGACCCGTTTGCATCAACTGGGCTGGTATCACGAGATCTCACTGGAAGCGGGGCTGGCAAGCACCTACCAGTGGTTCCTTGAAAACCAGCACCGGTTCCGGGGGTAAGCATGTTTTTAAGTCATGAAGATTTTGCCACGGTGGTGCGTTCCACCCCGCTGATCTCCATCGATCTGATCGTGGAGAACTCACGCGGCGAGTTCTTACTCGGCAAACGCACTAACCGTCCGGCCCAGGGATACTGGTTCGTGCCGGGCGGACGCGTGCAAAAGGACGAGCCGCTGGCAGCCGCTTTCGAGCGGCTGACTCAGGCGGAACTGGGACTGCGCCTGCCGATGTCGGCAGGTGAGTTTTACGGCGTCTGGCAGCACTTCTATGACGATAACTTCTCCGGCCCCGATTTTACGACCCACTACATCGTGCTTGGCTTCCGTCTGCGCGTGGACGAGGAGACCCTCGCCCTGCCAACGGAGCAGCACGATGACTATCGCTGGGTTTCGCCGGAGGCGTTGATTGCCGACCCGCTGGTGCATGACAACAGCCGCGCCTATTTCCTTGACGCGCAGGGAGTGCCGGGCTTATGAAAATCCTGGTTTATGGCATCAACTATTCGCCGGAACTGACCGGGATCGGTAAGTACACCGGCGAAATGGTGGAGTGGATGGCCCGTCAGGGCCATGACGTTCGCGTCATCACTGCGCCGCCGTACTACCCGGAGTGGAAAGTCGGGCACCCTTACAGTGCCTGGCGCTGGCGTAAAGAGCAGGGTGCCGCCACGGTGTGGCGCTGCCCGCTCTACGTGCCGAAGCAGCCGTCGACCATCAAGCGTCTGCTGCACTTAGGCAGCTTTGCCGTCAGCAGCTTTTTCCCGCTGATGGCCCAGCGCAGCTGGAAGCCGGATCGCATCATCGGTGTGGTGCCGACGCTGTTTTGCACGCCGGGCATGCGCCTGCTGGCAAAACTGAGCGGCGCGCGCACGCTGCTGCATATTCAGGATTATGAAGTGGACGCCATGCTCGGGTTAGGCATGGCGGGCAAAGGTAAAGGCGGCCTGGTGGCAAAACTGGCGGCCGCGTTTGAACGCAGCAATCTGCATAACGTTGACAACGTCTCCACCATCTCCCGCTCGATGATGAACAAAGCGCGTGAGAAGGGCGTGTCAGCTGACAAGATTATCTTCTTCCCGAACTGGTCCGAAGTGGCGCGTTTTCGTGATGTCGACGCGGCAAGCGTTGCGCAGTTACGCCGCGACCTCGGTCTGCCGGATGACAAAAAAATCATTCTTTACTCCGGCAATATTGGTGAGAAGCAGGGATTAGAAAATGTGATTGAAGCCGCTGCGCGACTGAAGGGCCATCCGTGGCTGTTCGCCATCGTCGGGCAGGGCGGGGGCAAAGCGCGGCTGGAGAAAATGGTCAGCGAGCGCGGCCTCGACAATGTGAAATTCTTCCCGTTGCAGCCTTATGAAGCGCTGCCGGCGCTGCTCACGCTTGGCGATTGCCACCTGGTTATCCAGAAGCGCGGCGCGGCGGATGCGGTATTGCCCTCCAAGCTGACCAACATTCTGGCGGTGGGCGGCAATGCGGTGATCACCGCCGAAGAGAGTACCGAACTTGGCCAGCTCTGCCTGAATGAGCCTGGCATTGCGGTCTGCGTCGAACCGGAATCGGTCGATGCGCTGACCTCGGGCATTGAACGCGCGTTAGCGCTGCCCACAAACAACACGGTGGCACGTGAATATGCCGAACGCACGCTCGAAAAAGAGAACGTGTTAAGCCAGTTTATTGCAGATATCAGCCCGGAGAAATCCGCGACGCCCGCAGCCGCCCACGATGGCGCGGCGCATGAGGCGCGCCTCAATTTCGACGGCAATGGGGATAAATCATGAGTCAAACGCAACTCTATCCGGTCGTAATGGCCGGTGGCTCCGGCAGCCGTCTGTGGCCGCTTTCCCGCGTGCTTTACCCTAAACAGTTTCTCTGCCTGAAGGGCGATCTCACCATGTTGCAGACTACCGTCTGCCGCCTGAACGGCGTTGAGTGTGAAAGCCCGGTGGTGATTTGTAACGAGCAGCACCGTTTTATCGTCGCAGAACAGCTGCGCCAGCTTAACAAGCTGACGGAGAACATCATTCTTGAACCGGCAGGCCGCAACACCGCACCGGCGATCGCGCTGGCGGCGCTGGCGGTCAAACGCCACAACCCGGATAGCGATCCGCTGATGCTGGTGCTGGCAGCGGACCACGTTATTCAGGATGAAGAGGCGTTCCGTACTTCAGTACGTAATGCCATGCCGTATGCCGAGGCGGGCAAACTGGTCACCTTCGGCATCGTGCCGGATATGCCCGAAACCGGTTACGGCTACATCCGCCGCGGCGAAGTCAGCCCAGGACAGGTTGATACTGTGGCGTTTGAAGTGGCGCAGTTTGTTGAAAAACCGAACCTGGAAACCGCGCAGGGGTATGTCGCCAGCGGCGAATACTACTGGAACAGCGGCATGTTCCTGTTCAGCGCCGGTCGCTACCTGGAAGAGCTGCAAAAATATCGTCCGGACATTCTCGAAGCCTGTGAAAAGGCGATGGATGCCACCGACCCGGATATGGACTTTATCCGCGTCGATGAAGAGGCGTTCCTCGCCTGCCCGGAAGAGTCTATCGACTACGCGGTGATGGAGCGCACTGCCGATGCGGTGGTGGTGCCGATGGACGCAGGCTGGAGCGATGTTGGCTCCTGGTCTTCGCTGTGGGAGATCAGCCAGCAGACGCCGGAAGGCAACGTGCACCACGGCGATGTGATCAGCCACAAAACCGAAAACAGCTACGTCTATGCCGAATCCGGTCTCGTGACCACCGTTGGCGTAAAAGATTTAGTGGTGGTGCAGACCAAAGACGCGGTGCTGATTGCCGACCGTAATGCGGTGCAGGACGTGAAAAAGGTGGTCGAGAAGATCAAAGCCGAAGGGCGTCACGAGCACCATATTCACCGCGAAGTCTACCGCCCTTGGGGCAAATATGACTCCATCGACGCAGGCGATCGCTACCAGGTGAAACGCATCACCGTGAAACCGGGCGAGGGGCTGTCGGTACAGATGCACCACCACCGCGCCGAGCACTGGGTGGTGGTTGCCGGTACGGCAAAAGTCACCATCGATGATGAAGTCAAACTGCTGGGCGAAAACGAATCTATCTACATTCCGCTCGGCGCGCGCCACTGCCTGGAAAACCCGGGCAAGATCCCTCTCGACCTGATTGAGGTACGCTCCGGTTCGTACCTGGAAGAGGATGACATTGTGCGCTTCGCCGATCGTTACGGGCGGATTTAACGCCCGTTGCCGGCCCGCCGCGCGCGGGTTCGGCCAGAACAACTATTGATAACATTTATGTGGCCAGTTGCGGTCAAGGCTGACTGTTGCCTGAAGAAGAGGTAATGATGGAAAAATTAACCTGTTTTAAAGCTTACGATATTCGCGGAAAGCTGGGCGAAGAACTCAATGAAGATATAGCCTGGCGTATTGGCCGCGCCTACGGGGAGTACCTGAAGCCGCAGACCATTGTGCTCGGCGGTGATGTGCGTCAGACCAGCGAAGCGCTGAAGCTGGCGTTAGCCAAAGGCTTGCAGGACGCGGGCGTTGATGTGCTGGATATCGGCCTGTCAGGTACCGAAGAGATCTATTTCGCCACCTTCCATCTCGGCGTTGACGGCGGTATTGAAGTGACCGCCAGCCACAACCCGATGGATTATAACGGCATGAAACTGGTGCGCAAAGGCGCGCGCCCCATCAGCGGCGACACTGGCCTGCGTGACGTGCAGCGTCTGGCAGAAGCCAACGACTTCCCGCCGGTTAACCCGGATAAACGCGGCAGCTACAAGCAAATCTCCCTGCGCGATGACTATATCGACCATCTGCTCGGCTACATCAACACCGCTAACCTCAAACCGCTGAAACTGGTGATCAACTCCGGTAACGGCGCCGCAGGTCCGGTGATCGACGCCATTGAAGCACGTTTCAAGGCGCTGAATGTGCCGGTGAGCTTTATCAAAGTGCACAACGAGCCGGATGGCACCTTCCCGCATGGTATTCCTAACCCGCTGCTGCCGGAGTGCCGCGACGATACCCGCAACGCGGTGATTGAGCATCAGGCGGATATGGGCATCGCCTTTGACGGTGACTTCGACCGCTGCTTCCTGTTCGACGATAAGGGCCAGTTTATTGAGGGCTACTACATTGTTGGCCTGCTGGCAGAAGCGTTCCTCGAAAAACACCCGGGCGCGAAAATCATTCACGATCCGCGTCTCTCCTGGAACACCGTTGATGTGGTTGGCCGCGCAGGCGGTACGCCGGTGATGTCAAAAACCGGCCACGCTTTCATCAAAGAGCGCATGCGCGAAGAGGACGCCATTTACGGCGGCGAGATGAGCGCGCACCACTACTTCCGCGATTTCGCCTACTGCGACAGCGGCATGATCCCGTGGCTGCTGGTTACTGAGCTACTGTGCCTGAAAGGCAAAACCCTGGCCGAGCTGGTGGGCGATCGCATGGTGGCCTTCCCGGCGAGCGGCGAGATCAACAGCAAGCTGGCCGATCCGGTTAGCGCCATCAAACGCGTTGAAGATCGCTACGCGCCGGACGCGCTGGAGGTGGATTACACCGACGGCATCAGCATCGCCTTTGCCGACTGGCGCTTTAACCTGCGCTCCTCCAATACCGAGCCGGTGGTGCGTCTGAATGTCGAATCCCGACACGACGTGGCGTTGATGGAGGCGCGAACGCAGGAAATTCTGGCGCTGTTGAATCAGTAACTCTTAGTCGTTCTCCTCCCCATGAGGGGAGGAGGGCAAACAGGCAGGTACAACGATGACAAATCTAAAAAAGCGCGACCGGGCCAAAACGAATGCATCGTTAATCTCTATCGTGCAGCGATTCTCAGACATCACCATTATGTTCGCTGGGTTGTGGCTGGTGTGCAAAGTCAATGCGTTGCCATTTTTCTACATGCATCTGCTGATGGCGCTGACCACGCTGGTTGTATTCCAGATGATCGGCGGCATGACCGATTTCTACCGCTCCTGGCGCGGCGTCAGAATGATGACCGAACTGACGCTGCTGTTGCAGAACTGGACGCTAAGTATCATCTTCAGCGCCGGTTTGATGTCGTTCAACACAGACTTTGATAACACCTTCTCGCTCTATTTCACCTGGTATCTGTTAACCAGCCTCGGCCTGATGTTTAGCCGGGCGGTGATCCGCTTCGGTGCTGGCTGGCTGCGTAATCTTGGGTATAACACCCGTCGCGTTGCCGTGGCGGGCGATATGCCGATGGGGCAGGCGCTGCTCGACGGTTTTCGCAACGAGCCGTGGCTGGGCTTCGATGTGGTCGGGGTCTATTACGATCCGAAACCGGGCGGCATTGATACCGGCTGGGCGGGCAACCTCGAACAACTGGTTGAAGATGCCCGCAGCGGCAAGATCCATAACGTCTACATTGCAATGTCGATGAATGACGCCGTCTGCATCAAAAAACTGGTGCGCGATCTCGCGGATACCACCTGTTCGGTGATCCTGATCCCGGATGTCTTCACCTTCAACATCCTGCATTCACGCATTGAAGAGGTGAATGGCGTGCCGATTGTGCCGCTGTATGACACGCCGCTCTCCGGGGTCAACCGCATCCTGAAACGCCTGGAAGACATTGTGCTCTCGTCGCTGATTCTGCTGCTGATTTCGCCGGTGCTGCTGGCTATCTCCGTGGCGGTGAAGATGAGTTCGCCAGGGCCGATCATTTTCCGCCAGACGCGCTACGGCATGGATGGTAAGCCGATCAAAGTGTGGAAGTTCCGCTCAATGAAGGTGATGGAGAATGACAAAGTAGTGACTCAGGCGACGCAGAACGATCCGCGTGTCACCAAAGTGGGCAGCTTCCTGCGCCGCACCTCCCTTGATGAGCTGCCGCAGTTTATCAATGTGCTCACCGGCGGGATGTCGATTGTTGGCCCGCGTCCGCATGCGGTGGCGCATAACGAGCAGTATCGTGCGCTGATTGAGGGCTACATGCTGCGTCATAAAGTGAAACCGGGCATTACCGGCTGGGCGCAGATTAACGGCTGGCGCGGCGAGACCGACACGCTGGAAAAAATGGAAAAACGCATTGAGTTCGATCTGGAGTACATCCGCGAATGGAGCCTGTGGTTCGATATCAAGATCGTTTTTCTGACCATCTTTAAAGGCTTTGTGAACAAAGCGGCGTATTAAGGAAAGGTCATGAGCCTGAGAGAAAAAACCATCAGCGGAGCAAAGTGGTCAGCCATGGCCACTCTGACCATTATCGGTCTGGGGCTGGTGCAGATGACGGTGCTGGCACGCATTATCGATAATCACCAGTTCGGTCTGCTGACCGTCTCGCTGGTGATTATCGCGCTGGCGGATACGCTGTCGGATTTTGGTATCGCTAACTCGATTATTCAGCGCAAAGAGATCAGTCACCTCGAGCTGACCACGCTTTACTGGCTCAACGTCGGGCTGGGGATTGTGGTCTGCATCGCGGTCTTCTCCTTAAGCAACATGATTGCTGACGTGCTGAACAACCCGGATCTGGCACCGCTGATCAAAACCCTGTCGGTGGCGTTTGTGGTGATCCCGCACGGGCAACAGTTCCGCGCGCTGATGCAAAAAGAGCTGGAGTTCAACAAGATTGGCGCGATTGAAACCCTGTCGGTGATGGCGGGCTTCAGCTTTACGGTGATCAGCGCCTTCTTCTGGCCGCTGGCGATGACCGCGATCCTCGGTTATCTGGTCAACAGCGCCGTGCGTACGCTGCTGTTCGGCTACTTTGGCCGCAAGATCTACCGCCCCGGTCTGCACTTCTCCCTTGCTTCCGTCAGCTCCAACCTGCGTTTTGGCGCGTGGCTGACCGCAGACAGCATCATCAACTACGTGAACACTAACCTCTCCACGCTGGTGTTGGCGCGTATCCTCGGTGCGAGCGTCGCCGGGGGTTACAACCTTGCCTACAACGTGGCGGTAGTGCCGCCGATGAAGCTCAACCCGATCATTACCCGCGTGCTCTTCCCGGCGTTCGCCAAGATCCAGGATGACACCGAGAAGCTGCGCCTGAACTTCTACAAGCTGCTGTCGGTGGTGGGGATTATCAACTTCCCAATCCTGCTCGGGCTGATGGTGGTGTCGAATAACTTTGTGCCGCTGGTGTTTGGCGAGAAGTGGAACAGCATCATTCCGATCCTGCAACTGCTGTGCATCGTTGGTCTGCTGCGCGCGGTCGGTAACCCGATCGGTTCGCTGCTGATGGCGAAAGCAAGAGTCGATATCAGCTTTAAATTCAACGTCTTTAAAACGTTTCTCTTTATTCCGGCGATCATTATTGGCGGCCATATGGCTGGTGCGCTGGGCGTTACGCTTGGCTTCCTGCTGGTGCAGATTATCAACACCATTCTGAGCTACTTCGTGATGATTAAACCGGTGCTCGGCTCGAGCTACCGCCAGTACATCCTCAGCCTGTGGCTGCCGTTCTACCTGTCGCTGCCGACGCTGGTGGTCAGTTATGGCCTCGGCCTGGCGCTGAACGGCCATCTGCCGCTTGCCGCCATGCTGGCGATTCAGGTTGCTGCGGGTGCCATCGCCTTCGCCATTATGCTGATTTTGTCGCGTAACTCGCTGGTGGTGGAGATGAAGCGTCAGTTTTGCCGCAACGAGAAATTGAAAACACTGCTTCGCGCAGGATAAGAAACCTTATTGAACCCCTTTATGAGGTCGTTATGAAATTATTGATCCTTGGCAATCACACATGCGGCAACCGTGGTGACAGCGCAATTTTACGTGGATTGTTGGACGCTATTGCCCGCCTGAATCCTGAGGCGGAAGTGGATGTAATGAGCCGCTATCCGGTCAGCTCCTCCTGGTTACTCAATCGCCCGGTGATGGGCGACCCGCTCTACAGCCAGATGAAAGCGCATAACAACGCCGCTGGCCTGATGGGGCGTGTGAAGAAAGTGCTGCGCCGTCGCTACCAGCACCAGGTGCTGCTCTCCCGCGTGACCGATACCGGCAAACTGCGCAATATCGCCATCGCTCAGGGGTTTACCGATTTTGTGCGCCGTCTGGCGGATTACGATGCGATTATCCAGGTTGGCGGCTCTTTCTTTGTCGATCTCTACGGTGTGCCGCAGTTTGAACATGCGCTCTGCACCTTTATGGCGAAAAAGCCGCTGTATATGATTGGTCACAGCGTCGGGCCCTTCCAGAACGACGACTTCAACAAGCTGGCAAACTACGTCTTCGGCCATTGCGATGCGCTGATCCTGCGCGAGCATGTCAGCCTCAATCTGATGAAGCAGAGCGGCATCACCACCGATAAAGTGGAGCAGGGCGTCGATACCGCCTGGCTGGTGGATCACCATCAGGAGGATTTCACCGCCAGCTATGCCGTTCAGCACTGGCTGGACCTGGCGGCAAAAGAGAAGACCGTTGCCATTACCCTGCGTGAACTGGCGCCATTTGATAAACGTCTTGGCACCACCCAGCAGGCGTATGAAAAGGCCTTTGCGGATGTCGTCAACCGCGTGATTGACGCAGGCTATCAGGTGATTGCGCTCTCTACCTGTACCGGTATCGACAGCTATAACAAAGATGACCGTATGGTGGCGCTTAACCTGCGCCAGCATATTCAGGATCCTTCCCGCTACCACGTGGTGATGGATGAGCTGAACGATCTGGAGATGGGCAAAATCCTCGCCGCGTGCGATTTAACCATCGGCACGCGCCTGCACTCAGCGATCATCTCCATGAACTTCGGCACGCCTGCCATTGCCATTAACTACGAACACAAGTCAGCGGGGATCATGCAGCAGCTCGGCATGCCGGAGATGGCGGTGGATATTCGCCATCTGCTTGACGGTTCGCTGGCGTCAATGGCGGCAGATACGCTGGGCCAGCTACCGGCGATCAACGCACGGCTGGCAATGGCGGTGGCGGCCGAGCGCGAGCAGGGCATCAAGATGGTGCAATCGGTGCTCGAGCGCGTGCAGGGGGTGAAATGAAAGTCGGCTTCTTTTTGCTGAAATTTCCTCTCTCGTCCGAAACGTTTGTGCTCAACCAGATTGTTGCCTTTATCAATATGGGATTTGAGGTTGAGATCGTCGCCCTGCACAAGGGCGATATGAACAATACTCACGCCGCTTACACTGAATATAAGCTGGCGGAGAAGACGCACTGGCTGCTGGCGGAGCCGGAAGGGAAACTGGCGAAGCTGGGCTATCGCGGGCAGGCCATCGCCCGCGGCATGTTTAAGCCGTCGACCTGGAAAGCGCTCAACCTCTCCCGTTACGGTGATGAGTCGCGCAACCTGATCCTGCCGGCGATTTGTGGTCTGGCGCCGCAAACTTTTACCGCAGATGTTTTTATCGCCCACTTTGGCCCGGCGGGCGTTACTGCGGCGAAACTGCGCGAACTTGGCGTGCTGAAAGGCAAGATAGCCACCGTCTTTCACGGGATCGATATCTCGCACCGCGATGTGCTTACGCACTACACCCCGGAGTATCAGCAGCTCTTTAAGCGCGGTGATTTGATGCTGCCGATAAGTGATCTGTGGGCCGGGCGACTGCTCACCATGGGCTGTCCGCAGAATAAGATTGCCGTTTCGCGTATGGGCGTCGATATGACGCGCTTTAGCCTGCGCGAGGTGAAATCGCCTGGCCGTCCATTGCAAATTATCTCTGTTGCGCGTTTAACGGAGAAAAAGGGGCTGCACGTCGCCATCGAAGCCTGCCGCTTGTTGAAAGCGCGCGGTGTGGCTTTCAAATACCGCATCCTGGGCATCGGCCCCTGGGAGCGCCGTCTGCGCACCCTGATCGAGCAGTTCCAGCTTGAGGATGTGATTGAGATGCCCGGCTTTAAGCCAAGCCATGAAGTAAAAGCGCTGCTTGATGAGGCGGATGTCTTTCTACTCCCCTCCATTACCGGCACCGATGGCGATATGGAAGGTATCCCGGTCGCGCTGATGGAGGCGATGGCCGTTGGCATCCCCGTGGTCTCGACCGTTCACAGCGGTATTCCGGAACTGATCGACGCCGGACGATCCGGCTGGCTGGTGCCGGAAAACGACGCCGAAGCGCTGGCTGAACGTCTGGCCTCCTTTGGTCAGATGGCGAGTGAGGAGCTTACGCCGGTGGTGACCCGCGCCCGGGAGAAAGTTGAAACGGACTTTAATCAAACGATTATCAACCAGCAACTGGCCAGTCTGCTGCAAACGCTTTGATGAGAGGCTTTATGACTGCGAAACGACGCTCAACCGCGCTGACGCGCCGATCCTTCCTGACCGCCAGCTCCGCGCTGGCGGCGCTTCCCTTGCTGCATATGCCTGCCGCGCGCGCCCTTGGGCGCAGTGACACGGTAAAGTTAAGCGATTACAACCACAATGACTGGCCGGCTGCGCTCAATAAGGCCTTTGCCGACGCGCAGACGGTGGAGGTTCCTGCCGGGCTGGTGTGCGAAAACATCAATACCGGTATTTTCATTCCCGCCGGGAAAACGCTGCTGGTGCGCGGGGCGTTAAAAGGCAGCGGACGCGGGCGTCTTGTCCTACAAGATGGCAGTAAGGTTATCGGCGAGCAGGGCGGCAGCCTCTATAACGTTATGCTGGATGTACGCGGCTCAGACTGCACCATTAAAGGTGTCAGCATGAGTGGTTATGGCCCGGTAATGCAGATCTATATTGGCGGTAAAGAGAAGCGCGTGATGCGCAATCTGGTGATTGATAACATCAACATCAGCAAAGCTAACTACGGCATTTTACGCCAGGGCTTCCATAACCAGCTGGATGGCGCGCGCATTACCCATAGCCGTTTTAGCGATCTGCAGGGCGATGCCATTGAGTGGAACGTGGCAATCAATGACCGCAATATCCTTATCTCCGATCATGTGATCGACAATATTAACTGCACCAACGGCAAAATTAACTGGGGGATTGGCATCGGGTTAGCGGGCAGCACCTATGACAATAACTACCCGGAAGATCAGTCGGTGAAAAACTTTGTCGTGGCAAATATCACCGGCAGTAATTGCCGCCAGCTGGTACACGTGGAAAACGGTAAACATTTTGTTATTCGCAATATCAAAGCGAAAAACATTACGCCAGATTTCAGTAAAAAAGCGGGGATTGATAACGCCACGGTGGCTATTTATGGCTGTGATAATTTCGTTATCGATAATGTCACCATGGAAAATAGTGCCGGCATGCTGATTGGTTACGGCGTGATCAAAGGCGATTATTTATCCATCCCGCAAAATTTCAAACTTAACGATATTCAGCAGGATAACAGCAGCAGTAAATATAAGCTGCGCGGTATCCAGGTCTCCTCCGGTAACGCGACCTCGTTTGTCGCCATCACCAACATCAAGATGCAGCAGGCTACCCTTGAGCTGCACAATAAACCGCAGCACCTCTTCTTGCGCAATATTCACATTACGCAGGATGCGTCCGTAGGTCCGGCGCTGAAGCTCAACTTCGACCTGCGCAAAGATGTGCGCGGTCGTTTTACGGCGAAAAATGAGACCCTGCTGTCGATGGCGAATATTCACGCAGTAAATGAGAAGGGACAAAGCTCCGTTGATATCGATCGTGTCGATCAGCACACCGTAAATGTCGAAAATTTAAACTTCCGCTTACCCGCTAAACGGTCATAAGCCTCTTTTGAGGCTTTTGCGAGGAATCCTGGAGATTAAACCGGGGCGTTAGGATTACATCTGTTGTCATGAGGGAGCATCACTCGTCGCCATTTTCATACCTGTTTGCCATGAACGCACTGGCGAAAACAGGTCAAGGGTTTATAATTCATCAATAATTTATAGGTGGAAGAAATAATGGTTAATTTAAAGGCAGTTATTCCGGTAGCCGGACTTGGGATGCATATGCTTCCCGCTACAAAAGCGATTCCAAAAGAGATGCTGCCGATTGTCGACAAGCCGATGATTCAATACATTGTCGACGAGATTGTCGCCGCGGGGATCAAAGAGATTGTTCTGGTCACCCACTCGTCAAAAAACGCGGTAGAAAACCACTTCGACACCTCCTACGAGCTTGAAGCGCTGCTTGAACAGCGCGTTAAGCGCCAGCTGCTGGCGGAAGTGCAGTCCATCTGCCCGCCGGGCGTTACTATCATGAACGTGCGTCAGGCGCAGCCGCTGGGCCTTGGCCACTCCATTCTCTGCGCGCGTCCGATTGTGGGTGACAATCCGTTTATCGTCGTCCTGCCAGATATCGTGCTGGACACGGCAACTGCCGATCCGCTGCGTTACAACCTCGCCGCAATGGTGGCGCGTTTTGGCGAAACCGGCCGCAGCCAGGTGCTGGCAAAACGTATGAAGGGCGATCTCTCTGAGTACTCGGTTATCCAGACCAAAGAGCCGCTGGACAGCGAAGGCAAGGTAAGCCGCATCGTGCAGTTTATTGAGAAGCCGGACCAGCCGCAGACGCTGGATTCCGATCTGATGGCAGTAGGGCGCTATGTGCTCTCTGCGGATATCTGGGCGGAGCTGGAAAACACCGAGCCGGGTGCCTGGGGACGTATTCAGCTGACTGATGCTATCGCCCGTCTGGCGGAGAAACAGTCCGTTGATGCCATGCTGATGACCGGCGATAGCTACGATTGCGGTAAGAAGATGGGTTACATGCAGGCGTTTGTGAACTATGGCCTGCGCAACCTGAAAGAAGGTCAGAAATTCCGCGATAGTATTCAGAAATTGCTGGCGCAATAATCAAATAAATTAATCCGGTGCTTTATGCCTGATTAACAGGGCAGTAAAGAGTGACGTTGAGAGAGTTTGCTCTCAGGTTATTCTTACTGCCTTTTTTTGTTTCTATCTAAAAATAAACAATTAAAAAAGGTAGTTATGTGGATTTTTTAAGCTTTTAGTCTACAGATTTTCCCTTGTTTCTATGGCTGTTTCAGCGGAGAATAGCCGCTTAGCATTTTGTGCCCAGCGCAGCGGGAATGACGCGTGTGTAGGGCCCTGACAATAATTAATGTTGACTGTCCCACACAGCGTTCGGGTAGCTGAAAGCCTGGGGCGGTAGCGTGCCTTTTATTTGCTCACGCTTCTTCCATTACCCGCCGATCGCGTTCTAAACATTGCAAAGCAAGTACGGATAATTCTCGTGAAAATACTGGTCACCGGTGGTGCAGGCTTTATTGGCTCTGCAGTTGTGCGTCATATTGTTAATAACACTCAGGATCATGTGGTTAATGTTGATAAATTAACCTATGCCGGAAATCTGCAATCATTAGCAGAAGTTGATAAGAGCGCCCGTTATGCGTTTGAGCATGCAGACATCTGTGATGGCGCAGCGATGGCGCGTATTTTCGCTGAACATCAACCTGATGCAGTGATGCACCTGGCCGCAGAGAGCCATGTAGACCGTTCCATTACCGGCCCGGCCGCCTTTATCGAAACCAATATTATGGGTACTTACGTTCTGCTCGAAGCAGCCCGTCAATATTGGGCGCAACTGGATGAGGTACGTAAAGCCGCGTTTCGCTTCCACCACATCTCGACTGACGAGGTTTATGGCGATCTGCCGCATCCGGATGAAGTTGCCGCTGGCGAAGCGCTGCCGCTTTTCACCGAAACCACCGCCTACGCACCGAGCAGCCCTTACTCTGCTTCCAAAGCCTCTAGCGACCATCTGGTGCGCGCATGGCGCAGGACCTATGGCTTCCCTACCATTGTGACGAACTGCTCTAACAATTACGGTCCATTCCACTTCCCTGAAAAACTGATTCCGCTGGTGATCCTCAACGCGCTTGAAGGTAAGCCGCTGCCAATTTATGGCAAAGGCGACCAGATCCGTGACTGGCTTTATGTGGAGGATCATGCCCGTGCGCTCTATACGGTAGTGACCGAGGGTCTTGCGGGTGAAACCTATAACATCGGTGGCCATAACGAAAAACAGAACCTTGATGTGGTACACACCATCTGCGATCTGCTTGACGAAATCGTGCCGAAAGCCAGTTCCTACCGCGATCAGATTACCTATGTAACTGACCGTCCGGGCCACGATCGCCGTTACGCGATTGACGCAGATAAAATCAGCCGCGAACTAGGCTGGAAGCCGCAGGAAACCTTTGAAAGCGGTATTCGTAAAACGGTTGAGTGGTATTTAGCCAATACCGCATGGGTTGAAAATGTGAAGAGCGGTGCTTACCAGTCCTGGATCGAGCAAAACTACGGGGAACGCAGCCAATGAATATTCTGCTGTTTGGCAAAAACGGACAAGTTGGCTGGGAACTTCAACGCGCCCTTGCACCCCTTGGCAATGTCACTGCGCTGGATTTCCAGTCAAAAGAGTATTGCGGCGACTTCTCTAATCCAGAAGGTGTGGCTGAGACGGTCCGCCGTATCAAGCCCGATGTGATCGTCAATGCTGCTGCTCATACGGCAGTTGATAAAGCAGAGTCTGAAGTCGAGTTTGCTTCGCTGCTTAACGCGAAAAGTGTCGAGGCGATTGCTCGAGAAGCGGCAAAGATCGATGCGTGGGTTGTACACTACTCAACGGATTACGTTTTTCCCGGCAACGGTGATAAGCCGTGGGTTGAAACGGATAGCACCGCGCCCCTGAACGTCTACGGTCAAACAAAACTGGATGGTGAAAACGCGCTGCGTGCAAATTGCCCGAAGCATCTGATTTTTCGCACCAGCTGGGTCTATGCCGGTAAAGGCAACAACTTCGCAAAAACAATGCTTAATCTGGCGAAAACGCGTCAGGAACTTTCCATTATCAACGATCAGTTCGGTGCTCCGACGGGCGCCGAACTGCTTGCTGACTGCACCGCGCATGCTATTCGCACTGCGCTGACGGATCCACAAGTAGCGGGTCTGTATCATCTGGTCGCAGGCGGTGAGACGTGCTGGCACGACTATGCCGCACTGGTTTTCGCTGAAGCCCGTGAAGCAGGCATCGAGCTCGCTCTCACAAAATTAAACCCTGTAGCGACCGAGAGTTTCCCAACGCCCGCGAAACGACCGCACAATTCAAGGCTGAATACCGAGAAGTTTCAGCGCACTTTTGGCCTGGTTCTCCCGCACTGGGAACAGGGCGTAAAAAGAATGTTGGCAGAGTTGTTCACTACAACAGCTCTTTAACTCATTGTTTGAGATAGCGAAATGAAAACACGGAAAGGTATTATTCTGGCAGGTGGTTCTGGTACACGTCTTTATCCGGTCACCATGGCTGTCAGTAAGCAATTGCTGCCAATTTACGACAAACCGATGATTTACTACCCGCTCTCCACCCTGATGCTGGCGGGCATTCGCGATGTGCTGATTATCAGTACGCCGCAAGATACGCCCCGCTTTGAACAGCTGCTGGGTGACGGTAGCCAGTGGGGCTTGAACCTGCAATATAAAGTGCAGCCGAGCCCGGATGGGCTTGCGCAGGCATTTATTATTGGCGAAGAGTTTATTGGCAACGATGCTTGTGCGTTGGTACTTGGCGATAATATTTTTTACGGACACGATCTGCCGAAACTCCTGGAGAGCGCGGTTAATCAGGAAAGTGGCGCAACGGTGTTCGCTTACCACGTTAACGATCCCGAACGCTATGGCGTGGTGGAGTTTAACTCTGAAGGCACCGCTATCAGCCTGGAAGAGAAGCCGACAGAACCGAAAAGTAACTATGCTGTCACCGGTCTCTACTTCTATGATAATGACGTCGTTGAGATGGCAAAAAGCCTGAAACCTTCGGCGCGTGGCGAACTTGAAATTACCGATATCAACCGTCTTTATTTAGAGCAGGGCAGGTTGTCAGTTGCGATGATGGGCCGTGGTTATGCGTGGCTGGATACCGGAACGCATCAAAGCCTGATTGAGGCCAGCAACTTCATTGCGACGATTGAAGAACGTCAGGGCCTAAAAGTTTCTTGCCCTGAAGAGATCGCTTTTCGCCAGGGATTTATTGATGAGAATAAATTGAGAGAACTGGCCGCTCCGCTTAATAAAAATAACTACGGCAAGTATTTAATGAAATTAGCGAATAAAAAAGTATAGTCTATGTTGATAAAAAATGCTCTGATAAGGAATAGCACATTTAACCTTGCCGGATATGTTATACCAACTCTGATTGCTATTCCTGCTTTGGGTTTTATTGCAAGAGCGCTAGGTCCTGAGTTGTTTGGTATATATACACTTGCAATGGCGCTAGTAGGTTATGCCAGTATTTTTGATTTTGGGCTAACCAGGGCTATTATCCGCGAGATAGCGCTATATAAAGATGATCAAAATGAAAAAAACAGAATAATCTCGACGTCGACATTGTTTCTGGCCGGCATAAGTGTATTTCTGTCTTTGTTAATTTATTTTAAAATTGATACGGTTATTGCTTTTATTAACGTATCTGACAGTTATAAAGTAGATGCAAAGCACGCGCTTGAAATATTATTATTCGCTATTCCCTTATTTATCCTCAATCAGCTATGGGTTTCAATACTTGAGGGTGAAGAAAAGTTTGGCGTATTAAATATTCAGAAAACCATATCAAACACCTTTATAGTAGGGTTGCCTGCGGTTTTAGTATATTACAATGTCAGCCTTGTCTCTGCTGTCTCAGGTTTGATTGCTGGTAGGTTCATTTCATTTGTAATATCTTTCCTGGTATTACGAAAAGATATAGTTGCAGCGGGCCTGGCTTTTCATCCAAAAGTATTTAAACGTCTGGTCTATTTTGGTGGCTGGATGACTGTAAGTAATATAATAAGCCCAATGATGGTTTATTTTGACCGTTTTATTATATCTTACATTTTGGGTGCGAAGAACGTAGGCTACTATACCGCGCCTGCTGAAATCATTTCGCGGATGAGTATTGTACCCACTTCCATTTCAAGAGCGGTATTCCCAAGGTTAAGTGGTTTATCAGATATAGCTAAGTTTAAAAAAGAACTTAAATTCTCGTATTTGATAATGGCTTTAATCTGTGTTCCCTTAGTAGCATTTTGCTTGATTTTCTCTGGGAAGATAATGTATTACTGGTTAGGGCCCCAATATTTTATAAAATCTTCTGAAATATTTTTTATTCTGTTAACGGGCTTTTTGTTCAATTCATTAGCGCAGATCCCGTTTTCAGCTATTCAGTCGCTAGGAAAATCTAAAATAACAGCATTATTACATTGCGCTGAAGTTATCCCATACTTTCTCGTTCTGTACGCACTCACAAGTCATTACGGATTGATTGGTACAGCATACGCATGGTCCATCAGAGTCATAATCGATTTTTTTGCTTTGTTTTTTATTTCTGCAATGTTAAATAAAAGACATTGATACACAACGGAGTTTTCGTGAATATTCAAGAAACAAAACTGCAAGGTTTGTTTGTTATCGAACCTACAATTTATCAAGACGAACGTGGTTTCTTTTTTGAAAGCTATAATGAAAGAAAGTTTATTGAGGCAACAGGCAAAAAAGTAGATTTCGTTCAGGATAATCATTCACAATCGACACGAGGAGTCTTACGCGGGCTACATTTTCAGAATGAACCTCATGCGCAAGGTAAACTGGTGAGATGTATCCGCGGAGAAGTATACGACGTTGCCGTTGATATACGGCCTGATTCGACTACCTTTGGGCAATGGTTTGGGGCAACGCTGTCTGCCAGCAATAAAAAGCAACTTTGGATACCAGAAGGTTTTGCTCACGGTTTTCTTACATTGAGCGACGAAGCTGAGTTTTGTTATAAAACAACCAACTTTTATAATCCTGTGAGTGAAGGCTGTATCATCTGGAATGATAAGGATCTAAACATTACTTGGCCATTAGATTGCGAACCCGTTGTATCTCACAAAGATCAAATGGGAAATACATTCGCTGATTTAATGCTAAACAGGAAATGATAAAGGGTATAATGTGGCAACAATTAACAAGTTTGCTTCTCTTTTTATTGCATTTTCGCTTTTTTTATTTCTTATCGATGTGGTTCTGCTGGGTTCTGGCGCATGGAGCATCAATATTGTAGGGCTTTCTTTAAGGAAAGTAGAATATGCAATATTGCTGGGCATGGTACTTATTACAATAAATAATTCTCGTGCCTATGTTTACTTGTGCGCTATCATTGTTTTTTGCGCAGTGTTTGGCGTAATAGTTCCACTACTTAATGATGTAAAGTTAGAGTACGCGACGACTGAGCTGCTTTCATTATTTGGAATAATGTTATGTCCACTTATTGTGCAAAATAACTATATTTCGACAAACTGGCTAAAAATAAGACGATTGTTGTTAATTTTGTGCATAATAAGTGCCTTTTTTCACATTGCCATTTGGCTTATCGGACTTTCCGGTTCTGCCTCTATTAACAGTGTGAAGTTCTTTTTAATGAAGATATTAACTGCAGGGGATGCTGGTGCAATCGATAATATTATTATCGCTGACACCCCCGATGGTTTATTTAGAGTATTACTCCCCAGTAGCTCTTTGCTGGTTATAGGGTTTTATCTGTCATTACAAAAGTTATTACACGATCGCAGGCTCAGGGATTATGTGATGGTATTTGTTATGGCTCTGGCTCTTTTCAGTACCTGGACCCGTGCACTCTACTTATCACCTATTTTAATTGTGTTGGGATTGCTCATCTATAAATTATGTCCATTGTCACTAAAACTCGGTGGGTTTGGAACATTTTCTCTCATCACATTTTTGATAGTCTTGTTTGTCCTTGTTTCTGGTGCCATGGTGCACCCAGATGTTTTAGTGCTTCTGGGCATTGCAAGCGACACAAGTGATGGTGTCAGATTCGAACAGGTAGCATGGATATTAGACACATTTTTATCGCACCCTATTTTTGGCACCGGGCTCGGCGGAAGTGCAACCCATGTTCGTTCAGTGATTGCACCATGGACCTATGAGATGAGCTTACTGGCTTTAATCATGAAAATAGGCATTGTGGGTTGCGTTTCTTTTATAATAATTAGCGCAGCGCAAATTCCCTATTTCTTTGCTAACTTTTTCAACGGTAGACGGTTGCCAGCACAAAAGGTGGTATGGCTGTTATTTTCTCTATCCATCTTGATCATGTTCTCTACAAACCCGTTTATGCTATCTTTCCCCGGTGTGACTCTAACATTCTTTATTCTGGGTGAATTGAATTATTTAAAAAATGAGTATAACAATGAATACATTAGTTAGGGCTGTTATAGTTATTTGCTTCAACCCAATGGAAAGTAAAATTAAAAACTTAATTAATAAAGTTAGCGGTGAAGGGACCGTTGTTTATATCGCGAATAATGGCGGCATGAGTGTTGAACTCATTGATTCGCTCAAAAGCGAGGGGGTTGAAGTTATCACCTTTGATGAAAATCTGGGGTTAGGGAAAGCGATTAACGAAATTGCAGAAATAGTCCCACAAACAGTCAGAGTAATATTCACTTTCGATCAGGATAGCTCGCCGCCAGAAAACTATATATTGAGAACCTGGGATCATTATGTGAGACTTACTGAAAGGCAAGAAAAATTGGGCGTGTTAACCCCGAGTTTTGTTGATGCTCGTTCAGGATATCAGTATCAACAAAAAGCCATTGCCACTGGCGAGGAATTCACAGAGCTAACCATAACACTTCAATCTGGTATGTGTATTCCAATAGATGTCTGGCGGGAGAATAAATTCAATCCAGAATTGTTTATAGAGTTTGTTGATACAGAATGGTGTTATAGAATTAAAAGCAAAGGCTATAAGGTGCTGCAAATGAATGATGTTGTTATGCACCATGAAGTTTCAGATCAGGCACCAAAAGAATTTTTTGGCTTCAAACTGCTGAAATACAAACCCATACGCCGGTATTACTTTTTCCGCAATGCCATTTTCCTGTTAAAACAGAGTTATGTACCCTTATACAATAAAGTTCGCTTACTTACCGGAGCATGCAACCGAATACTGGCTATTGCGCTATTAGACGATTTCAAAATTGCCTCATACAAACAAAGTTTATTTGGTATTTTGGATGGAATTAAGCTTGGAAGAAAATGAAAAAAATACTCATCATTTGTACTAAATATCCATTGGCCCAAAATAGCACATGGTTGACACGAGAGCTCGCCGAAGAGCTGCAGGGTCGGGACTATGAGGTTGATGTAGTATGTATTGACTGGTCAAAAGCATCCACCAGACAAAAATTAAAATTAAATAATATCAATATATACAACACGACCTCTATTGGAATGAATAGTGGTGGTTTTTTTAATTTTATAGTGAAATGGATAGGGTCATCTGTCTATGCTGCCCTGTGTGCTTCTAAATATGTTTTTAAAAGACATGATCTGGTTATAGGGTTTTCCCCCTGTGTTTCTTCCTGGTTTTTAATACTACTAAGTAAAATTTTCTCGAAAAAGTCTCT
Organism: Kosakonia sp. S42; assembly: GCF_016624785.1. Lineage (NCBI taxonomy): Bacteria > Pseudomonadati > Pseudomonadota > Gammaproteobacteria > Enterobacterales > Enterobacteriaceae > Kosakonia > Kosakonia sp. S42. The sequence continues at coordinate 58,669 of NZ_JACVTW010000010.1, forward strand.
TTTAATATACTGGGATTTTTTCCCTATACATCAAGTTGAAATTAACTTGATCAAAGGAAAAACCAAAGAAAAAGCCCTTAAGATTTTTGAAAAGGTTTTAGTAAACTTATTCGATTATGTGGGCTGTATGTCACCAAAAAACTGTAAGTTTTTGGAGGAGTACTTTGGTGTCAGATCGAAAAAATCCTTTGAATTACCGATATGGAGTGAAGACCTGCCTCCCACTTTGAATTTCGATAAGACTGAAAATGAATTTCCATATATTAATGATGAATCAATATATTTCATTTTCGGTGGGCAAATCGATTATGGTCGCGGCGTAGAATGCATCCTGGAAGCGGCGCGACTGGCGCATGAAAAGAATAATAAGGTAAAAACCATTGTTATTGGGCGTGGCAGATTTACCGATAAGGTTATTGCTGAAGCGAATAATGAAGGTAGTGGGGTTATCTATTCGGATCATATCTCACGCGAAAGTTATTTAAAATTGGTGTCATTTTGTCGGGCAGGGATTATTGCTACGGTACCGAACGTTTCTGTGCCAACGTATCCATCCAAAAGCCTCGACTATATGAAACTTGGCTTGCCTGTTATTGCATCAATTGAAAGTACTACCGACTTTGGTGAAATAATACAAAATGCAGATGCAGGGCTTTGCTGTTCTGCGGGTAATGCGGATGAACTGGCTACTTCCATGTTGTTTCTGGCTGAAAATGCTGAAGTAGCGAGCATCAAGGGTAAAAACGCCAATGCTTTATTTAAAGCAAGGCATGAAGTTAAGAAAGTCGTAAGTAATTTATTAAATTCTATCAATGAGGCTTGAAATGTTTAATGGTAAAACTCTTCTCATCACGGGTGGTACAGGATCTTTTGGAAATGCCGTTTTGCGCCGCTTCCTTGATACAGATATTGCTGAAATAAGAATTTTTAGCCGTGATGAAAAAAAACAAGATGACATGCGGAAGAAATATAACAGCAATAAGCTGAAGTTCTACATCGGTGATGTTCGCGATTACAACAGTATTAGCAACGCCACACGCGGTGTTGATTTTATCTATCATGCTGCAGCGCTTAAACAAGTACCGTCCTGTGAGTTCCACCCGATGGAGGCCGTTAAAACTAACGTCCTCGGCACAGAAAACGTACTTGAAGCCGCTATTAACAATGAAGTGAAACGTGTTGTTTGCCTCAGTACTGACAAAGCGGTCTATCCTATCAATGCCATGGGTATCTCCAAGGCAATGATGGAGAAAGTGATGGTCGCTAAATCCCGTAATGTGAACAGCGCAAAAACGGTGATTTGCGGTACGCGTTATGGCAACGTTATGGCTTCTCGTGGCTCGGTGATTCCTCTGTTTGTTGACCTGATTCAAGCGGGCAAAGCGCTGACGATTACCGATCCGAACATGACGCGTTTCATGATGACGCTGGAAGATGCGGTTGATCTGGTGCTTTATGCCTTTGAGCACGGTAACAACGGTGATATTTTCGTCCAAAAAGCGCCTGCTGCAACGATTGAGACGCTGGCCATTGCTCTGAAAGAGCTGTTGAATGTTAACGATCATCCGATCAATGTTATTGGTACTCGCCATGGCGAAAAACTTTACGAAGCGCTGCTGAGCCGTGAAGAGATGATCGCCTCCATTGATATGGGTGATTACTACCGTGTACCGCCTGATCTGCGTGACCTGAACTACGGAAAATACGTAGAACAAGGTGATACCCGTATCTCTGCGGTGGACGATTATAACTCTCACAATACACAGCGACTCGATGTCGAAGGCATGAAAACGCTGCTGCTGAAGCTGCCGTTTATCCGTGCACTGCGTGATGGTAAAAACTACGAGCTGGATGCCTGATATGAAGATCCTGATTACTGGAGCTGATGGTTTCATCGGACGCAACCTATGCTTACGCCTTCAGGAAGCAGGGTATGCTGACCTTATTAAAATTGATCGCGCTTCAAGCGCAGATGATCTTGAAAGCGGGCTGCAAGAAGCCGATTTCATTTATCATCTGGCGGGCATTAATCGGCCAAAAAACGTTGAAGAGTTTGCGGAAGGTAACAGCAATCTGACGCAGCGTCTTGTCGATACTCTGTTAGCGAAGCAGAAAAAGACGCCGATTATGATCAGTTCTTCGATTCAGGCAGAACTGGATAATGCGTATGGTCAGAGTAAAGCTGCGGCAGAAAAAGAGATTGAGCGTTACGCTGCACAGAGCGGGGCGGCTTATTACATTTACCGTTATCCAAATGTATTCGGTAAATGGTGTAAACCGAACTACAACTCCTTCGTCGCGACTTTCTGCCACAATATTGCCAACAATATCGACATTGTTGTCAATGACCCATCAGCACCGGTAAATCTGGTTTATATCGATGACGTTTGTACGCATGCCATTAAATTACTTACGGCAGCGAGTGAAAGCGGATATAAGGACGTGACGCCGGTTTATTCAACGTCCGTTGGCGAGGTAGCGGAGTTAATTAACCGCTTTAAGAATAGCCGTTCCACACTGATCACTGAAGAAGTCGGGACGGGTTTCACCCGCGCGTTATATTCAACATGGTTGAGTTATATACCTGCTGAAGAATTTGCCTATACGGTGCCGTCTTATGGCGATGCTCGTGGGATCTTTTGTGAAATGTTGAAAACGCCTTCTGCGGGGCAGTTTTCATTCTTCACCGCGCACCCCGGTATCACCCGCGGCGGGCACTATCATCACAGCAAAAATGAGAAGTTCCTGGTCATTCGTGGTCAGGCCTGCTTCCGATTCGAGCATGTGATTACCGGCGAACGTTATGAACTGAATGTTTCTTCTGATGAATTTAAAATCGTTGAAACGGTGCCGGGTTGGACCCATGACGTTACGAATATTGGCGATGATGATTTAATAGTCATGCTCTGGGCAAACGAAATTTTCAATCGTGATGAGCCTGATACTATTGCGAGATCTCTGTAATGAAAAAATTAAAAATTATGACCGTGGTTGGGACGCGTCCCGAAATTATCCGTTTGTCACGAGTTTTGGCTAAACTGGATGACCATTGCGAACATATTATTGTCCATACAGGACAAAACTATGATTATGAATTAAATGAAGTTTTCTTTAACGACCTTGGCGTGCGCAAACCAGATTATTTCTTAAACGCTGCGGGAAAAAACGCGGCTGAAACGATTGGTCAGGTCATCATTAAAGTAGATGAAGTTTTAGAGAAGGAAAAACCGGAAGCTATGCTGGTGTTGGGTGATACCAACTCCTGTATTTCCGCTATCCCTGCCAAGCGTCGTAAAGTGCCAATCTTCCACATGGAAGCGGGCAATCGCTGTTTCGATCAGCGTGTACCGGAAGAGACCAACCGCCGCATTGTTGACCACACTGCTGACATCAATATGACCTACAGCGATATTGCACGTGAATATCTTCTTGCTGAAGGGATCCCGGCGGATCGCATCATTAAAACCGGCAGTCCGATGTTTGAAGTGCTTTCATACTACATGCCGCAAATTGATGGTTCTGATGTGCTTACACGTCTGAATCTGCGCCCGGGTGAATTCTTTGTCGTGAGCGCGCACCGTGAAGAGAACGTCGACTCGCCAAAACAGCTCATTAAACTCGCGACCACGCTGAATACTATCGCTGAGAAATATAATCTTCCCGTGATCGTCTCCACGCACCCGCGTACGCGTAATCGTATTAACGAGCAGGGGATTGAGTTCCACCCGCTGATCAATCTGCTGAAGCCGTTAGGTTTCCATGATTACAACCATCTGCAGAAAAACTCGCGTGCGGTGCTTTCCGACAGCGGCACGATCACTGAAGAATCCTCCATCATGAATTTCCCGGCGCTTAATATCCGTGAAGCACATGAGCGTCCTGAAGGGTTCGAAGAAGCATCTGTAATGATGGTTGGGCTGGAGTGTGAGCGCGTTCTGCAGGCGCTGGATGTACTGGCAACTCAGCCGCGCGGCGAGACCCGCCTGTTGCGACAGGTTAGTGATTACAGCATGCCGAATGTGTCGGACAAAGTTGTCAGAATCGTTCACTCTTATACAGATTACGTCAAGAGAGTCGTCTGGAAAGAATATTGATGAAACTAGCTTTAATCATAGATGATTACCTGCCCAAAAGTACCCGCGTTGGCGCGAAGATGTTTCATGAGTTAGCTCAGGAACTTATCCGGCGCGGTCACGATGTTACGGTAATTACCCCTGATACAAGCCTGCAAAAGGAGGTGTCATTTGACACCTTTCAGGGAGTTAATACATGGCGTTTCAAAAGTGGGCCACTGAAGGATGTGAGTAAAGTTAAGCGAGCCATTAATGAAACGCTCTTGTCTTACCGGGCGTGGAAATCCATTAAGAGTCGGATCAAAAAAGAGACTTTTGATGGAGTGGTTTATTACTCACCCTCCATATTTTGGGGGCATCTCGTTAAGAAGATTAAAGCTCGTTGTCAATGTCCAGCCTATCTTGTGTTGAGAGATATGTTCCCTCAATGGGTAATTGACGCAGGAATGCTAAAAGCGGGATCTCCGGTTGAACGCTATTTCCGTCTGTTCGAAAGATCGTCTTACCGGCAGGCAGACCATATCGGCCTCATGTCCATTAAAAATCTCGAAGTCTTTCAGATGTCAAACAAATGCTATCCTTGCGAGGTTCTGCATAATTGGGCATCTGTTAAGCCTGCGATATTAACTCAGGAATATGTGTCGTTACGTAAGCGTCTTGGCCTGGAAGATAAAGTTATTTTCTTCTATGGCGGAAATATTGGTCATGCGCAGGATATGGCGAATCTGATGCGTCTGGCGCGGCGGATGGCGGAATATCCACAGGCCCATTTCCTCTTTGTTGGTCAAGGTGATGAAGTTGGTTTAATTAACTCGCTAGCTGCTAGCTGGGCATTGCCCAATTTCACCTATCTTGATTCAGTCAGCCAGGATGAATTCAAATCTATTTTGGCTGAGGTGGATATTGGTCTGTTTTCGCTTTCTGCAAAACACTCCTCGCATAATTTCCCCGGCAAACTACTCGGTTACATGGTCAATTCGTTGCCTATCTTAGGCAGCGTGAATGCCGGTAACGATCTGCTCGATATCGTGAATCAAAATAATGCGGGATTAATTCATATCAACGGTGAAGATGACAAACTTCACAAGTCTGCGCTGTTAATGCTTCAGGATAGTGATGCGCGCCGCCGATTTGGCCTCGGCGCTAATCGATTGTTGCAAGAGCAGTTCTCCGTAGAATCTGCAGCACAGACGATCGAAACGAGGCTGGAGGCATGCAATGCGATTAATTGAGAGTGACCAACTTGAGGCGCTCTACCAACAAGCCGAGCAATCAGAGCGCCTGCGTTCTCATCTATTGTTACACCACTCTCATCAGGAGAAAGTGCAACGGCTGCTGATTGCTTTGGCCAAGGGCAGCTACGTTGAACCTCATTACCATGAGCTTCCACACCAGTGGGAAATGTTTATTGTCATGGAGGGACAGCTTCAGGTCTGCTTGCATGGCAAAGATGGTGAGATTGTTAAGCAATTTATTGTTGGGGAAAATACTGGAATAAGTGTGGTGGAGTTTTCTCCTGGAGACATACACAGCGTCAAATGCGTATCACCGCGAGCACTTATGATGGAAGTGAAGGAGGGGCCTTTCGATCCCTCCTTTGCCAAAGCGTTCGTTTAGAAACGCATCTTACGCTATCTACCTATACTGATCCTGAGTTAACATCTTTTGCACATTCAAGCCGCGTATAGTTCGCGGTGACCACACCTGACAGGAGTATGTAATGTCCAAGCAACAAATCGGCGTTGTTGGTATGGCCGTGATGGGGCGCAACCTGGCGCTGAACATCGAAAGCCGTGGCTATACCGTTTCTATCTTCAACCGCTCGCGCGAAAAAACCGAAGAAGTTGTTGCCGAGAACCCAGGCAAAAAGCTGGTTCCTTACTACACCGTACAAGAATTTGTCGAATCTCTGGAAACTCCCCGCCGCATTCTGCTGATGGTGAAAGCCGGCGCGGGTACCGATGCCGCGATTGATTCCCTGAAGCCGTACCTGGATAAAGGCGACATCATCATTGATGGCGGTAACACCTTCTTCCACGACACTATCCGCCGTAACCGTGAACTCTCAGCGGAAGGCTTCAACTTTATCGGCACCGGCGTCTCCGGTGGTGAAGAGGGCGCGCTGAAAGGGCCTTCTATCATGCCTGGCGGCCAGAAAGAGGCTTACGAGCTGGTTGCGCCGATCCTGACCAAAATTGCCGCGGTAGCTGAAGATGGCGAGCCGTGCGTTACCTATATCGGTCCTGACGGTGCCGGTCACTATGTCAAAATGGTGCACAACGGTATCGAATATGGCGATATGCAGCTTATCGCAGAAGCCTACGCTCTGCTGAAAGGTGGCCTGAACCTCTCTAACGACGAGCTGGCGAAAACCTTCAGCGAGTGGAATGCAGGCGAGCTGAGCAGCTATCTGATCGACATCACCAAAGATATCTTCACTAAGAAAGATGAAGAGGGCACTTACCTGGTTGATGTGATCCTGGATGAAGCAGCTAACAAAGGTACCGGTAAATGGACCAGCCAGAGTTCGCTGGATCTCGGCGAACCTCTGTCACTGATTACCGAATCGGTATTCGCACGTTACATCTCCTCCCTGAAAGAGCAGCGTGTTGCGGCCTCTAAAGTGCTCTCCGGCCCGCAGTCTAAACCGGCTGGTGATAAAGCGGAGTTCATTGAGAAAGTGCGTCGCGCCCTTTATCTGGGCAAAATCGTCTCCTACGCGCAGGGCTTCTCTCAGCTGCGTGCCGCCTCTGACGAGCACAACTGGGATCTGAACTACGGCGAAATCGCGAAGATCTTCCGCGCGGGCTGCATCATTCGCGCGCAGTTCCTGCAGAAAATCACCGATGCCTATGCAGAAAACCCGGCTATCGCTAACCTGCTGCTGGCCCCTTACTTCAAGCAGATCGCTGATGATTACCAGCAGGCGCTGCGCGATGTTGTCGCCTATGCGGTACAGAACGGTATTCCGGTACCGACTTTCTCTGCGGCAGTCGCTTACTATGACAGCTACCGCTCTGCGGTGCTGCCGGCGAACCTGATTCAGGCGCAGCGTGACTACTTCGGCGCGCACACTTACAAGCGCACTGATAAAGACGGCGTATTCCATACGGAATGGCTGGATTAATCTGATAATCATTCGTCCGTTTTATACAAGCCCGGTTGTCGCAACCGGGCTTTTTTTTCATCGAAACCGCGATAATTACGGGGATCGGGCATTTATTTTTAGGAATAAAGCCACACAAACTCAGGCAGGGCGCGCTTTGCAGCCGCTGTTTGTCTTATTGACACTCTCTCAACGGAAGAGGTAAAAACCCCAACAGTTATTGATTTAAAGCGGTGGCGATGGGATCGTCACCTCCGGTTTCATACACTGACAAAAGTTGCTTATCGAATGAAAATAACAATCTCCGGAACAGGTTACGTTGGGTTATCAAACGGGATCCTAATCGCGCAGAACCATGAAGTCGTCGCGCTCGATATTGTGCAGTCCAAAGTGGATATGCTTAATGAGAAAATTTCTCCGATCGTGGATAAAGAGATTGAGGAGTATTTACAGACTAAGCCGCTCAATTTCCGCGCAACTACGGATAAGCATGACGCCTACCGCAACGCGGATTACGTGATTATCGCCACGCCGACCGATTACGATCCGAAATCCAACTACTTCAATACCAGCAGCGTAGAGTCGGTGATCCGCGATGTTCACGCCATCAACCCTCAGGCGGTGATGATTATCAAATCGACCATCCCGGTGGGCTTTACCCAGTCGATTAAAGAGAAGCTGGGCATCGATAATGTCATTTTCTCGCCAGAATTCCTGCGTGAAGGCAGAGCGCTATACGACAACCTGCATCCGTCACGTATCGTAATTGGCGAGCGCTCAGAACGCGCCGAGCGCTTTGCGGCACTGCTGCAGGAAGGCGCTATCAAACAAGATATTCCGGTACTGTTTACGGACTCCACCGAAGCAGAAGCGATCAAGTTGTTTGCCAACACCTATCTGGCAATGCGCGTCGCCTACTTTAACGAGCTGGACAGCTATGCCGAGAGCCTTGGCCTGAACACGCGTCAAATCATTGAGGGCGTCTGCCTTGATCCGCGCATCGGAAACCACTATAACAACCCCTCATTTGGTTACGGCGGCTACTGCCTGCCTAAAGATACCAAGCAGCTGCTGGCGAACTATCAGTCGGTGCCGAACAACATTATTTCGGCGATTGTTGATGCTAACCGCACGCGCAAAGACTTTATTGCTGACTCCATCCTGGCGCGCAAACCGAAAGTGGTCGGTATCTATCGTCTGGTGATGAAGAGCGGTTCGGACAACTTCCGCGCGTCGTCGATTCAGGGCATTATGAAGCGCATTAAAGCGAAGGGCGTGCAGGTCATCGTCTATGAGCCAGTGATGCAGGAAGATGAGTTCTTCCACTCGCGCGTGGTACGCGACCTCGAGGCATTTAAACAAGAGGCGGATGTGATCGTCTCCAATCGTATGGCGCGCGAACTGGCGGACGTAGAAGATAAAGTCTATACGCGCGATCTCTTCAATAATGATTAATCTGTAACCCTTCAAAGAGACGGCCCATCGGGCCGTCACCCTCTACCGGTAAAGGTAAAAAATGCATCGTATCCAGGAATGACAGAAATAAATCCGGCAGCGCGCTTAAATAATGCCTGCTAACATTTATTTACATGGATTCCTATAGCAAAAAAAAAGCGAACCGCTAAACTCGCGCTCTATAACTTTTTTTTTATGCTTCTCATTTAGGGTGGCTATGACACACGAAAACAATAACCTGTCTTTTCGACAGAACAACGACGCTGAGCAAATTGATTTAATTGATGTTTTAACGCAAATTTGGCGTGGTAAATGGATTATTGCCCTCTTTATTGTATTCAGCGTAGTTATTGCTGGGGTCTATATCGCTGTTGCGAAGGAAAAATGGACATCAGTTGCCGTCGTCAGTTCGCCTGATGCAAGCCAGATCGCCAGTTACACCAGCGCCATAAGCATGTTGAGTAACGATAATAAATTCGATATCACAGGGACTCAGCAACGCGTTATCAGCCGCTTTAGTACCGTATTTTCCGCCCTGGTAGAAACGCTTAGTAATCAGGAAGAGCCTGAAAAACTCACTATTGATTCAGCAGTACAGGGGCAGCCATTGCCACTCAAAGTCACTTATCAGGCCTCCTCAGCCAGAGAAGCGCAACAAAAACTGGCGGAGTATATTGAGCAAGTTGATCAGCAGATCTCCAAAGAACTGGTTGACGACCTGAACATTAATGCCAAAGCGCGCAAAACGGATTTGCTTGAATCGCTGGCAACTCAGGAAAAAGTAGCTCAGGAGCAGAAAGATTTGCGAATCAAGCAGATCTCCCAAGCGCTTGCTGTGGCTAAAGAGTCGAAAGTGCAGTCGCCGCAGGTACAGCAAACTGAAAATGTTTCGCAAGACACCATGTTTCTCCTCGGCAGTGCTGCGCTGGAATCGATGATTAAAAATGAGTCATCGCGTCCACTGGTCTTTTCTGATGATTACTACCGCGACAGAAAGAATCTGCTCGATCTGCAGGGGCTGAAGGTAACACCACAGGAGATTCACGCCTACCGCTATGTGATGAAACCTACCCTGCCGATTCACCGCGACAGTCCACGGCGTTCACTGGCCATTGTTCTGGCAGTGCTGATCGGCATTTTACTTGGCTCTGGGGTTGTGCTGACCCGTAACGCACTGCGAACCCACAAGCAGCGAGCATAAAAAAGAAAAACCGGGCACTGCCCGGTTTTTTTATGCCCACTGCTTATTGATGCCGCGCGCGCAGGTTCTCAATCACCTTCGTCAAATCGAGATTTTGATCCTGTAGCAGCACCAGCAGGTGATACATCAGATCCGATGCTTCATTGGTCAACTCTTCGCGGTCGTTCACCGTTGCCGCCAGCGCCGTCTCTACGCCTTCTTCGCCAACCTTTTGCGCAATACGCTTCGTGCCGCTGGCATAGAGTTTAGCGGTGTAGGAGCTGGCGGGATCGGCGCTCTTACGCTCAGCCAGCAGCGTTTCCAGCTGATAGAGGAACAGCCACTGGTGGCTGGTGTCGCCAAAGCAGCTTGAAGTGCCTTTATGGCAGGTGGGACCAATCGGATTGACCAATACCAGCAGTGTGTCGTTGTCGCAATCAGGGGCTATCTTTACCACATTGAGGAAGTGCCCGGAGGTTTCGCCTTTGGTCCACAGGCGTCCTTTGGTGCGCGAGAAGAAGGTCACTTTGCCGCTCTCCTGCGTTTTCGCCAGCGCCTCTTTGTTCATATAGCCCAGCATCAGCACTTCGCCGGAGACCGCGTGTTGCACCACGGCGGGCAGCAGTCCGTCGGTTTTTTCCCAGTCCAGTTGGGAGAGTTGTTGCTCTGTTAACATACCCTGATCTCCACGCCCTGGCCTGCCAGGTACGCTTTTAATTCACCAATATTGATAATCTGTTTGTGGAACACTGAGGCCGCCAGCGCGCCGTCGACATCGGCGTCGCGGAAGGCTTCAAGGAAGTGTTCCATCGTGCCGGCCCCGCCGGAGGCGATCAGCGGCACGTTGCACACCTCACGCACTTTTTTCAGTTGCTCCAGGTCGTAACCATTACGCACGCCATCCTGGTTCATCATATTCAGCACAATTTCACCGGCGCCGCGCTTCTGCACCTCTTGCACCCAGTCGAGGGTTTCCCACTGCGTCACACGCGTGCGGCTCTCATCGCCGGTATATTGATTCACGTGATACTTGCCGGTTGCGGCATCAAACCAGGTATCAATCCCGACCACAATGCACTGCACGCCAAAGCGATCCGCCAGCCGGGTAATCAACTCAGGATCGGCCAGTGCCGGTGAGTTGATTGAGATCTTGTCCGCGCCAAAGGAGAGGATCTGCGCCGCATCCTCAACCGATTTAATGCCGCCCGCCACGCAGAAGGGGATATCAATCACCTCGGCTACGCGCGTCACCCAGCTTTTATCCACCACGCGGCCATCGCTGGAGGCTGTGATATCGTAAAACACCAGCTCATCTGCGCCTTCTTCGGCGTAGCGTTTTGCCAGCGGCACAATGTCGCCGATGATTTCATGGTTGCGAAACTGCACGCCTTTCACCACCTGGCCATCACGCACATCAAGACAAGGGATTATCCGTTTTGCCAGCATTGAATGGCCTCCTTCACCGTAAATTTACCTTCCAGCAGCGCACGGCCAACAATTACGCCGCCCACGCCTGTCCCGCGCAGCGCGGCGATATCATTAATGTCGCCAATGCCGCCGGAGGATTGAAACGCCACCTGCGGCCAGCGGGCGCAGATCTCTTCATACAGCGACACATTCGAGCCTGCCAGCGTGCCGTCGCGGGAGATATCCGTGCACAGCACGTTGCGCAGACCAACGGCAAGATAGGTCTCAACCAGCGCTTCCAGCGTCACGCCGGAGTTCTCCTGCCAGCCGCTGATCGCCACCTGTTTTGTGCCTTGCTCATCAATGCGCACATCCAGCGCCAGCACCAGCTTGTCGGCGCCGAAACGGGTAAACCAGCCTTTGACCGTCTCGGGCGATTTCACCGCCGTCGAGCCAATCACCACCCGCGCCACGCCCGCGTCGAGCAGGGCGGCAACATCCTCTTCGCTGCGCACGCCACCGCCAACCTGCACCGGCACAGTGACGCCCGCCACCAGCGTTTTCAGCAAGGGGATCTGGCGGCGCGCCGGATCTTTCGCACCGGTCAAATCGACGAGGTGTAACAGCTGCGCGCCCTGAGCGGCATACTCCTGCAAGCGTGGCAGCGGATCGCTGCCGTAGTCGCGTTGCTGGGCATAATCACCCTGATGCAGGCGCACCACGCTGCCATCAATCAAATCTAAAGCGGGAATGATCATCACATCTCCAGGAAGTTTTTCAGCAGCTGCGCGCCCGCGCGCCCGGAGCGCTCCGGGTGAAACTGCACGCCGTAGAAGTTGTCGCTCTGTACGGCGGCGGTAAACGGCTCGCCATAATCACAGCGGGCAATGGTGCTGGCATTGACCGGCATTGCGTAGCTGTGAACAAAGTAAAAGTAGGCGCCATCCTCAATGCCCTGGAACAAACGATGGCCCGCCTTCGGGTAGACCTGATTCCAGCCCATATGCGGCAGCGGCAGCCCGACATCGTTCATTTTCGGCACCGCTTCATCAATAATGCCCAGCAGGTCGACGCCGCCATTCTCTTCGCTGAAACGCCCGAGCAGCTGCATACCAAGGCAGATGCCCAGCACCGGCTGGGTGCAGGCTTTGACCAGCTCAATCAGCTCGCGCTCGCGGAGCTGATCCATCGCCGCCTGCGCGGTGCCGACGCCCGGCAGAAACAGCTTGTCGGCGCGTAGCACCACGTCGGGATCGCGGCTGACCAGCGGCTCATAGCCGTGGCGCATAATAGCGGACTGCACCGAATGCAGGTTGGCGCAGCCGGTATCGAGGATCACCACATTCATCACAGCACTCCTTTTGAAGAGGGAAGGGTATCGCCCTCAACGCGGATCGCCTGACGCAGCGTACGGCCAAAGGCTTTAAACAGGCTCTCGACGCGGTGGTGATCGTTTTTGCCCTTGGTCTTCAGGTGCAGGGTCAGCGCCATGGTGTAGGAGAGCGAGCGGAAGAAGTGCTCCACCATTTCGGTGCTCAGATCGCCGACGCGCTGATAGGTGAACTCCGCTTTATATTCCAGATGCGGGCGGCCGGAGATATCCATCGCGCAGCGGGCCAGGCACTCATCCATCGGCAGCACAAAGCCAAAACGGTTAATGCCGCGCTTGTCGCCGAGCGCCAGCTTCAGCGCTTCGCCCAGCGCCAGGCCGGTATCTTCAACGGTGTGGTGATCGTCGATATAGAGATCGCCTTTCACCGCAATCTCCATGCGAAAACCGCCGTGGGTGGCGATCTGATCGAGCATATGGTCAAAGAAGCCAACGCCGGTGTTGATCTTGCTCCCGCCTTCGCGGTCGAGCCACACCTTGACCTCAATCTGCGTCTCTTTGGTGTTACGCACAACATGGGCATAGCGGTCGCGGCGGGTCAGCTGTTCGCCAATCATCGCCCAGTTCAGGGTTTCACGGTTGTAGCGCAGGCCGCCAATCGCCATGTTGTCCGCCAGCTCAATGTCGGTGGCGCGATCGCCAATGACGTAGCTGTTGGCGCGATCCAGCGCACCCTCTTCCAGCCAGCGCTCGACCAGTTTCACTTTCGGTTTGCGGCAGTCGCAGTTATCGCTCGGCAGGTGCGGGCAGATCAGCACCTCTCCGAACTCCACGCCCTGGGACTGGAAAATCTGCATCATCAGGTTGTGCGGGCCGTCAAAATCCGCCTGCGGCAAGCTGCTGGTGCCGAGACCATCCTGATTGGTGATCATCACCAGTTTATAGCCCGCCGCCTGCAGCTTGAGCAGCACCGGGATCGCCTGCGGCTCAAAGGCGAGCTTGTCAAATCGGTCCACCTGAAAATCGGTGGGCGGCTCGGAAATCAGTGTTCCGTCACGATCAATAAACAGGTACTTCTGGCTCATACTTGCTCCGCACGTAAAGCGTCAATGACGCGCTGGCTCTCTTCACGGGTACCAATAGTGATACGCAGACAGCCGCTTAAAGAGGGTTGCTTGTTCTGGTCTCTCAGGATAATGCCCTGATCCCACAGCGATTTAAACACCGCGCTCGAGGCGGTCATGCGCACAAGAATATAGTTGGTTTCGGAGTCGAACACCTGCTCAACGCAGGGAATATCGCGCAACGCGTTCACTAAGTAAGCCCGCTCGGCGACGATCTGCGCCACGCGCTCACGCATTGCCGCCACCCCCTGCGGGCTGAGTGCCTGCGCGGCAATATCAGCCACCGGCGTAGAGAGCGGGTAGGGGGCAATCACTTTCATCAGCAGGGAGATCACCTCTTCATTGGCGAGGGTAAAGCCGCAGCGCAGCCCCGCCAGCGCAAAGGCTTTGGATAAGGTGCGCAAAATAACCAGGTGCGGATACTCGCTCAGCCAGCCGGCGAGGGTCGCCTGCGGGCAGAACTCAATATAGGCTTCATCGGCGATAACCAGCGCTTTACCACGGGTCATTTCCAGCAGGCTGCGCAGATCCTGCGGGTTGATAATCTGCCCGGTCGGGTTGTTGGGGCTGCACACGTAAACCAGCTTCACGCCATCCAGTTTATCGGCGATGCCCTGCAGATCCAGCTGCCAGTTTTCACGGGCCAGCACGGTGCGGTACTCGACACCGAAGGTTTCGGCACTGACGCTGTACATGCCGTAGGTCGGCGGGCAGAAGAGCACCGCATCCTGGCCCGGCTCGCAGAAGGCGCGGATCAGCAACTCAATCCCCTCATCAGCGCCGCGGCTTACCAGCACCTGCTCCGGCTTCACGCCCGCATACTGGGCGTAGTTATCAATCACCGCTTTCGGCTGGCACTCCGGGTAGCGGTTGAGCGCGTTTTGCGACAAATCGAACGGGACTGCGGTCGGGAACTCGTTGGCGTTCAGCCAGACATCACCTTTGCCGCCAAGGCGGCGCGCCGACTGGTAGGGGGTCAGTTCGCGGACATTTTTACGCGCCAGCTCTTCAATGCTCATGCTTGCTCCTTCAGCGCCTTGACGCGCAGGGTAACGGCGTTTTTGTGCGCGGTCAGGCGTTCAGCCGCCGCCAGCGTTTCGATGGTGCTGGCAAGCTGCGCAAACCCTTCGCGCGAAAGCTCCTGCACCGTCATGCGTTTCTGGAAATCGGCCAGTCCGAGGCTGGAGCAGGTCGCGGTGTAGCCATAGGTCGGCAGCACGTGGTTAGTGCCGGAAGCGTAATCACCCGCCGACTCCGGCGACCAGTCACCGAGGAACACCGAACCGGCGCTGGTAATGCTCTCCACCAGCGACCGCGCGTCGCGGGTCTGAATAATCAGGTGCTCCGGGCCGTACTGGTTTGAGATCTGCACGCACTGCGCCAGATCGCGCGCCACAATCAGCCGGCTGGCAGCAAGCGCCTGGCGGGCCGTCTCCGCACGCGGCAGGTCGGCAAGCTGGCGCTCAACGGCCTGCGCCACCCGTGATGCCATTTCGCTATCCGGGGTCAGCAGGATCACCTGCGAATCAGGGCCGTGCTCCGCCTGCGACAGCAGATCGGACGCGACGAAATCCGGTGTTGCACCGCTATCGGCAATTACCAGCACTTCGGAGGGACCGGCCGGCATATCGATTGCCGCGCCATCGAGTCGCTGGCTCACCTGGCGTTTAGCTTCGGTGACGAAGGCGTTGCCTGGGCCAAAAATTTTATCCACCTTCGGCACTGATTCAGTGCCGAGGGCGAGGGCGGCAATCGCCTGCGCGCCGCCGACCTGATAAACCGCCTGCACGCCACACAGCTGCGCGGCGTAGAGGATCTCATCGGCGATAGGCGGCGGTGAGCAGAGCACCACTTTGCGGCAACCTGCGATACGCGCCGGGGTCGCCAGCATTAATACCGTCGAGAAGAGCGGCGCGGAGCCGCCGGGAATATAGAGCCCCACCGAGTCAATCGGGCGGGTTACCTGCTGGCAGCGCACGCCAGGCAGCGTTTCCACATCCACGGTTGGCAGAATTTGCGCAGTGTGGAAGGTGTCGATGTTCTTCACCGCCACCGCCATTGCCTGTTTGATCTCGTCGCCCAGGCGGGCGCTGGCGTCTTCAATCTGTTGTGCGGTCACTTTCAGCGCGTCGACCTGGGTCTTGTCGAACTTCGCGCTAAAGGCGCGCAGGGCGTCATCCCCGCCTGTACGCACCGCTTCAATGATTTCCGCGACCGTACGGGTAATGCTTTCGGAGGCGGAAATCGCCGGGCGCAACAAGAGGGCACGCTGCTCCTCTTCACTACAGCTGTTCCAGTCGATGATGGTGTTAAAGCTCATACTCTTTTTCCTTAATCTGGCAAACGGGACCGCAGGCCGCACACAGCGAGGCCTTACTCCATCATCTTCTCAATCGGCAGCACCAGGATGGAGCTGGCGCCCAGCGCTTTCAGCTTCTCCATGGTCTCCCAGAAGAGCGTTTCGCTGCTGACCATGTGCATTGCCACGCGCTGCTGATCGCCTGCCAGCGGCAGAATGGTCGGGCGCTCAGCGCCCGGCAGCAGGGCGATAACTTCGTCCAGACGATCGCTCGGCGCGTGCATCATGATGTATTTCGACTCGCGCGCCTGAATCACGCCCTGAATACGGGTCAGCAGTTTGTCGATCAGCTGCTGTTTGGCTTCCGGCATTTCACCATCGCGCTGGATCAGGCAGGCTTTCGAGCGGTAGATCACTTCGACTTCGCGCAGGCCGTTCGCTTCCAGCGTTGCGCCGGTGGAGACAAGATCGCAAATCGCATCTGCCAGACCGGCACGCGGGGCAACTTCAACCGAGCCATTCAGCAGACAGGATTTGAACGACACGCCTTTCTGATCGAGATAGCGTTTCAGCAGGTGAGGGTAGGAGGTAGCGATGCGTTTGCCATTCAGCGACAGCGGGCCGTCCCAGGCTTCATCCACCGCCGTTGCCAGTGACAGGCGGCAGCCGCCGAAATCGAGGCGGCGCAAAGTGAAGTAGCGCGGATCTTCGCCCTGTGCGCGGCGGGTCAGCAGCTCTTCTTCTAAAACGTTTTCGCCAATAATGCCGAGGTCGACCACGCCATCCATCACCAGGCCCGGAATATCGTCATCGCGTACACGCAGAATATCGATCGGCATATTTTCCGCGAGGGCGATTAAGCGCTGGGTGTGCAGGTTGATCTTGATACCGCAGCGGGCCAGCAGTTCGCGTGAATCGTCACTAAGACGGCCGGATTTCTGAATAGCTATGCGTAAACGCGAGTTATCTAACATTCTGTTGTCCTCTGTAATCCTGCTAAAAATTGTCCAAAAAAAAGCCCCCGGAAGGCGATCTTCCGGGGGCTCTCTTTGCGTTCATGCACCACTGGAAGATCTGACTCTCTTCCAGCACACATCGCCTGAAAGACTAGTCAGGGTGATGGTGATGATGGTGGTGTTTAAATGGAACGCGGTTCATAAAATTCTCGATGAATGCTTATTCATATGTTGGCAATTACCGTAAACCAGGTTGGTCGTTGAAGGCAAGGGCTTTTTTTTATGATTAAATCATTTCATATAGGTTCTGTGAATTGTCACTGACAGAGCGCTGGCGTAGCCTAATGGTATTCGCAGGTTGTAAGCAGGGGAGAGGCATGAAAAAAGTCGCAATTGTCGGATTAGGCTGGTTGGGGATGCCGCTGGCGCTCTCATTAACCGCGCGGGGCTGGCACGTGACCGGCAGCAAAACCACGGAAGATGGCGTCGAGGCGGCGCGCATGTGCGGTATCGAAAGCTATCTGCTTAAGCTCGAACCTGAACTGGTGTGTGACCCGGACGATCTCGATGCGCTAATGAATGTCGACGCGCTGGTGATCACGCTACCCGCCCGGCGCAGCGGCCCCGGCGAGGAGTTCTATCTGCAGGCGATGCAGGAGATTGTCGACAGCGCGCTGGCGCACCGCATTCCGCGCATCCTCTTTACCAGTTCAACCTCGGTCTACGGCGATGCGCCAGGCACCGTTAAAGAGACCACGCCGCGCCAGCCGGTGACCGCCAGCGGGCGCGTGCTGAAGGAGCTTGAGGACTGGCTGCACAATTTACCGGGCACTCAGGTCGACATTCTGCGTCTGGCAGGATTAGTTGGACCATCCCGCCATCCGGGGCGCTTCTTCGCCGGTAAAACCGCGCCGGACGGTCAGCTTGGCGTTAACTTGGTTCATCTCGAAGATGTGGTTGCCGCTATTACGCTGCTGCTGCAGTCGCCGAAAGGTGGGCACATTTATAATATCTGCGCACCCGCGCATCCGACGCGCGAAACCTTCTATCCGGCAATGGCGCGTAAGCTGGGTCTGCCAGCGCCAACCTTTACCGATTCGCCCGCAGAAAAGCGCGGCAAAGTGGTAGATGGCAGCCGCATCTGTTCTGAACTAGGCTTTGAATATCTCTACCCCGATCCGATGCAGATGCCTCTGGAGTAGGGTTTTTTAGCAAAAAATGCGATTGGCAGGATTAATGATCGAGCTGGCGTTTAAAAATCAAACGGTTAGACATCATTAATTTCTATGGCGGCCTGCATTGTATTGTCATTGTGCTTCAACCTGGTGCAGAATATGCCGCTGCAAAAAATAGAGAAGATTAACCGACGTTCAACGCGTCGGTTATTTTTTTGCAAGCAAAACGTCATTCAATAAAAGAGGCCGGGCTTCGTACCGGATAGATACACATTTAAAAACCGACAGTCGTTGTCGCTGAGGAAAGAACACAAATGGGGCAATATTTTGCATTTGCGACGGCCGCCGCCGTTCTGGGGGAAAGCCATGTCGCATAACGTTACTCCAAAAACCTCTCGCGTGGAATTACGTAAGACCCTTACGCTGATTCCGGTTGTAATGATGGGCCTTGCCTATATGCAGCCGATGACGCTGTTCGATACGTTCGGTATCGTCTCCGGCCTGACCGATGGTCATGTGGCAACCGCCTACGCGTTTGCCCTGGTCGCTATTCTCTTTACTGCCCTGAGCTACGGTAAACTGGTTCGCCGTTTCCCGTCGGCGGGCTCCGCCTATACCTATGCGCAGAAATCCATCTCCCCGGCCGTGGGCTTTATGGTGGGCTGGTCATCGCTGCTGGACTACCTGTTCATGCCGATGATCAACATTCTGCTGGCGAAAATTTACTTTGAAGCGCTGGTGCCTTCTATTCCGTCGTGGCTGTTCGTGGTGGCGCTGGTGGCCTTTATGACCATCTCCAACCTGCGCAGCATTAAGACCGTGGCGAACTTCAACACCCTGATCGTGATCCTGCAGATGGGCATCGTTGCCGTCATCGTCGGGCTTATTATCTACGGTGTGTCGCACGGCGAAGGCGCAGGCACGCTGACCAGCACCCGTCCGTTCTGGTCTGAAGGTGCGCACGTGGTGCCGATGATCACCGGTGCGACGATCCTCTGCTTCTCGTTCCTCGGCTTCGACGGTATCTCTTCGCTTTCTGAAGAGACCAAAGACGCTGAGCGTGTAATTCCGCGCGCGATCTTCCTCACCGCACTGCTGGGCGGCGTGGTCTTTATCGTGGCTTCTTACTTCCTGCAGCTCTACTTCCCGGATATCTCGCGCTTTAAAGATCCGGACGCGTCGCAGCCGGAAATCATGCTCTATGTTGCGGGTAAAACCTTCCAGTGGGGCGTGCTGATTTTCTCAAGCGTTACCGTACTGGCATCCGGTATGGCGGCACACGCGGGCGTTTCCCGTCTGATGTACGTAATGGGCCGCGACGGCGTCTTCCCGACCCGTTTCTTCGGCTACGTACACCCGAAATGGCGTACTCCGGCATGGAACGTGCTGCTGGTTGGCGCGATTGCGCTGCTGGCGATTAACTTCGATCTGGTCACCGCCACGGCGCTGATCAACTTCGGTGCGCTAGTGGCCTTCACCTTCGTTAACCTGTCGGTGATCTCCCAGTTCTGGATCCGCGAGAAGCGCAACAAAACGCTGAAAGACCACTTCAACTACCTGGTGCTGCCGGTCTGCGGCGCGCTGACGGTCGGTGCGCTGTGGGTTAACCTTGAAGAGAGCTCGATGGTGCTGGGCCTCATCTGGGGCGCGATTGGTCTGGTTTACCTGGCCTGCGTGACCCGCAGCTTCCGTAACCCGGTGCCGCAGTACGAAGATATCACTCAGTAAGATCTGCTCAGACAGATAACGAAACCGGAGGCCACGCCTCCGGTTTTTTTTCGCCTTCGCTCTTCCACCCGCCGCTAATAACAAAACACCCTATGCTAGACCATTTTGTTATTGGTTCCCGCCCGGCTGCTTGTGAATAATTTGCGATCTTGTTTTTCCGGACGCTATTACCGTTATGTTCTCAATGATTGTAAGTGGATTGATCTGCGGCGCGCTGCTCGGCTTTGTGATGCAGCGGGGCCGTTTCTGCCTCACCGGCGGCTTTCGCGATATGTACATCGCGAAAAATAACCGCATGTTTTATGCCCTGTTGATCGCGATTGCGATCCAGAGCGTGGGCGTTTTCGCCCTGATTCAGGCGGGTGTGGTGCAATATGACGCTGGCGCTTTCCCGTGGCTTGGCACCGTGGTGGGCGGCTATATTTTTGGGCTTGGCATCGTCTACGCAGGCGGTTGTGCGACCGGGACCTGGTATCGCGCCGGGGAAGGGTTGATCGGCAGCTGGATTGCGCTCTTTACCTATATGGTGATGAGCGCGGTAATGCGCTCGCCGAACGCAGCGGGCCTCAACCAGCTGTTGAAAACCTACAGCACTGAGCACAACTCAATTGCCGAGACCTTTGGCTTCTCCTTCTGGCCGCTGGTTGTGCTGCTGGTGGCGGTGACGCTGTGGGTGGTTGCCAAAGAGCTGCGCAAACCGAAGCTGAAAGTTGCCTCACTGCCGCCGCGCAGAACTGGCCTTGCACACATTCTGTTTGAGAAGCGCTGGCATCCGTTTGTCACCGCCGTGCTGATCGGCCTGATTGCGCTGCTGGCGTGGCCGCTGAGCGAAGCCACCGGGCGTATGTTTGGTCTTGGCATCACCTCGCCGACCGCCAATATTCTGCAATTTTTGGTAGTCGGACAAAGCAAGGTGCTGAACTGGGGCGTCTTCCTGGTGCTGGGGATCTTCCTGGGATCGCTGATTGCCGCGAAAGCCAGCCGCGAGTTCCGCGTGCGCGCCGCCGATGCGCAAACCACGCTGCGCAGCGGCTTTGGTGGGCTGCTGATGGGCGTCGGTGCCAGCATGGCGGGCGGCTGCTCCATCGGTAACGGTCTGGTAATGACAGCAATGATGACCTGGCAGGGGTGGATCGGCCTGGTATTTATGATCCTTGGCGTATGGACCGCGTCATGGTTTTTATATGTTCGTCCACAGCGCAAAGCGAAGCTTGCTGCGGCTGTGGCCTAAATAAACAGGAGCTGTTATGGCAGTTAAAAAACTCGATGTGGTAACGCAGGTATGCCCGTTCCCACTGATTGAAGCAAAAGCGGCGCTGGCAGAGATGCACAGCGGCGATGAACTGGTGATTGAGTTCGACTGCACCCAGGCGACGGAAGCGATTCCTCAGTGGGCGGCAGAAGAGGGGCACACCATTACGGATTACCAGCAGGTGGGTGATGCCGCCTGGAGCATCACCGTCCAGAAGGCGTAAGCCGCAGGCCCTCCCGCGCACGGGAGGGCAACGTTCAGACAATCTCTTCGGCGTACTGCCACAGCGCTTTCAACAGCGCCTGTTTCTCACTGTCCCCATCATACTGCTGGAACAACGCCTGCAGCTCTTCGGCATAGCGTTGTAAAAACTCCGGCGTAAAGATCTCGCGGCGATGCGCCAGCCAGCGCTGCTGCTCCTCTTCATCAAGCGTGCCGGGGAAGTTGCGCGCCCGGTAGTTAAACAGCAGTTTCTCAATGCGCGCATCGGCAAAGGTGATATCCAGCGCCGGTAAATTGCGCGGCTCGGTCTCAAGCAGGATTTTCATGGCGGCGCGGTCGGCATCGCTGAAAAAGCCGTTGTAGATTTGCGCGTCGACATTCTCCGATGGCACAAACGGCTCCGCTTCGGCGAAGATCGCCAGCACTTTCTCGCGTACCTGCGGATGGTCACGCAGGATCTGTAAATTATCGAGACAGCGCTGGCGGTCGATACCAAGCCGCTCGGCATCCTCTGGCCGCAGCGTGTTGGCCTGCGCCAGCACCGGGCACTTGTTCAGATGCACCAGTTTGACCGGCACCGCCGCGTCATCGCCCAGCTCGCACTTCGGCGTATAGAGGCGCTCACGCAATGCATCAGCGTCCAGCTCCAGCAGCGGCGACATATCGCCCGCCAGATCGACCATAATCACCGCGTTACGGTTTTCCGGATGCCACGCCAGCGGCGCAACCCAGCTGGTGTTGCCGCGCGCCGCGCCAAACATGCCAGAGACATGCACCAGCGGCTTCATCTGCGGCACATCAATCAGGGTCGCCAGCTTCTGCTTGCTGCGATGGCTATAGAGGTAGGCAAACAGCTTCGGCTGCTTCGCTTTCACCAGTTGTGCCATGGCGATGGTGGCATAGACATCCGCCATCGCATCGTGGGCGTTGCTGTGCTCAATGCCGTTCGCTTTGGTCAGGTGCTCAAGGCGGAAACTTGGCAGACCTTCCTCATTCTCCGGCCAATTGATCCCCTCCGGGCGCAGGGCGTAGCAGGCGCGCATCACATCCAGCAGATCCCAGCGGGAGTTGTGGTTTTGCCAGCTCCAGGCGTAAGGATCGTAGAAGTTGCGGTAAAAAATATTGCGCGTCACTTCATCATCAAAACGGACGTTGTTGTAACCCACTACGCAGGTATTTGGCACGGTGAAGAGGTCGTGAATGCGTTTGGCAAACGCCGCTTCATTTTCACCTTTGGCGCGCGCCACCTGCGGGGTAATGCCGGTGATCAGCACCGCTTCAGGCTGGGGAAGATAGTCATCGGCGGGTTTGCAGTAGAAGACTTCCGGCTCGCCGATGGTCGTGAAATCGGCATCGGTGCGCAGCGCGGCGAACTGCGCCGGGCGATCCAGCGCGGGGCTGGTTCCGAAGGTCTCGTAATCATGAAAAAGAAATGTCGGGGTTGCCGGGGAATCAGACACCAGAAGCTCATCCTGTCAGAAAGTATGCCGACTATGGTAAACCATCGTCGCCCGTGTGCCGAAGAAAAACCGCGTCAGCTTACGGCGCAACTCGCAAAAACAGGGGCTTAAAAATGATTTATGTCACATTTCTTTGCAATTTTGCCAGGTAACGACACACGAAGTTCCGTACAAAGGACGCCCCTTTCCGATGTATTGAGGATATTTCATTGAAACGCCGTTTGTTTGCTGCTTCATTGTTGGCGGTGAGCGTCCATTGCGCTCAGGCCGACGACCTCCCATTTGCCCCTCAGCCCCCAGCAGTACAGGCCGGATCATGGGTCTTGATGGACTACACCACCGGGCAAATCTTAACTGCGGGGCATGAGCATCAGCAGCGTAATCCGGCGAGTCTCACCAAATTGATGACCGGCTATGTCGTCGATCGCGCCATTGATAGCCATCGCATCAGTGCGGACGACGTGGTTACAGTCGGCAAAGATGCCTGGGCGCAGGGCAACCCGGTGTTTGCCGGCTCGTCACTGATGTTCCTTAAGCCGGGCGACCGCCTGACGGTGCGCGATCTGAGCCGCGGGCTGATTGTCGATTCCGGGAACGATGCCTGCGTGGCGCTGGCGGATCACGTCGCCGGCGGTCAGCCGCAGTTCGTGGCGATGATGAACGACTACGTGCAGAAGCTGAACCTGCGTGATACCCATTTTGAAACGGTACATGGCCTGGATGCCCCGGGGCAGCACAGCTCGGCCTACGATCTGGCGGTGTTATCGCGCGCCATTATTCACGGCGAGCCGGACTTCTATCATATGTACAGCGAAAAAAGCCTGACGTGGAACGGCATCACCCAGCAGAACCGCAACGGGCTGCTGTGGGATAAAAGCCTGAATGTCGATGGACTGAAGACCGGGCACACCTCCGGCGCGGGCTTTAACCTGATTGCCTCAAGCGTTGATGGTCAACGCCGTTTGATCGCGGTGATCATGGGCGCGGACAGCCCGAAAGGGCGTGAAGAGCAGGCGCGCAAGCTGCTGCACTGGGGCCAGCAGAACTTCGATACGGTTGAGATCCTGCGTAACGGCAAAAAAGTGGGCAGCGAGCGCGTCTGGTATGGCGATAAAGAGCAGATTGCTGTCGGCACCGATGAGGATCGCTGGCTGGTGCTGCCGAAAGCGGAGCTGCAAAACATCAAAGCGAAATATGTGCTGGACAGCAAAGAGCTGGAAGCGCCGCTTGCCGCCCATCAGCGCGTCGGTGAAATCCAGCTTTATGACCGCGATAAAGTGATTGCCAAAATGCCGCTGGTGACGCTGGAGAGCGTTGGCAAAGGCGGGCTCTTCTCCCGACTGAGCGACTACCTGCACCACAAAGGGTGACCATCGCGCGGGCAGAGTGGCAGGCTTGCGAGTCTGCTCGCATAATTGACGCGTGCGGCAAGCCTGATGGTCGCCGGGTAGATATACTGTACAGACAAACAGTAACGCGCAGGAGGTCACGATGGGCTACAAGGTTAAGCAAGCAGAGCAGCGCCGTATCGCCGGGTTTCATCTGGTGGGGCCGTGGGAAGAGAAGGTGAAGCAGGGCTTCCAGCAGTTACTGCTGTGGGTCGAGCATAACCAGATCCAGCCGCTGGAGTGGGTCAGCGTCTATTACGATAACCCCGATGAAGTGCCGCCGGAAAAGCTGCGCTGTGATGTCGCCATCACCGTTGAGCGCGACTTCCAGGTGCCTGTTAACAGCGCAGGCGTTATCACCACCGACATTCCCGGCGGTCATTACGCGGTGATGAGCGCGCGGGTCTACAACGAAGATTTTGAAGGCAGCTGGAATCTCTTTTTTGACGAGCTGTTGGGTGACACCTCGGTGCAGATTGGTGCCGGTCCCTGTTTTGAGATCTACCAGAACGATGGCAAGGGCGACGGTTTCTGGGATATCGAAATGTATATCCCCGTCGAGCCGAACGCCCACTAACGCCGGGCAGGGTAAAAAAGGCCGCGAGAGTGATGCTGGCGGCCTCTTTTTTTGTCCTGACAGGGCATTGGCAGGACAAAATACCGCTACAATTGCGCCTTTCTTTTTGACCCGGAGCCTGGCTGTGCGTCGCGACAAATCCCTCAGCCCGTTTGAAATTCGACTTTATCGCCACTACCGCGTGGTGCACGGCGTGCGCATCGCGCTGGCGTTTATTCTCACCTTTTTGCTTATCCGCCTGCTCAATGTGCCGGAGGGCACCTGGCCGTTGATTACCCTGGTGGTGCTGATGGGGCCTATCTCCTTCTGGGGCAACGTGGTGCCGCGCGCCTTTGAGCGCATCGGCGGCACCATTTTCGGCGCGGTGCTGGGGCTGGTGGCGTTAAAGCTGGAACTTTACTCTCTGCCGCTGATGCTGCTGTGGTGCGCCGCCGCCATGTTTCTCTGCGGCTGGCTGGCGCTCGGCAAAAAGCCTTACCAGGCGCTGCTGATTGGTATCACCCTTGCGGTCGTCGTGGGTGGGCCAAGCGGCGATATGCATACGGCGCTGTGGCGCGGTGGCGATGTGATTATCGGTTCGCTCCTCGCCATGCTCTTTACCGGCATCTGGCCGCAGCGCGCCTTTTTGCACTGGCGCATTCAGATGGCGAACTATGTCACGGCCTTTAACCGCGTCTACCAGGGCGGTTTCTCACGCAACCTGGTGGAGCGGCCACGGCTGGAAAAGCATCTGCAAAAAATCCTCAACGACGTGGTGAAGATGCGCGGGCTGATTACCCCCGCCTGTAAAGAGACTCATATCCAGAAAGCGATCTTCGAGGCTATCCAGACCGTCAGCCGCAATATGGTCTGCATGCTGGAGTTGCAAATCAACGCCCACTGGAGTTCGCGCGCCAGCCACTTCGTGATGATTAACGCCAGCACGCTGCAAGAGACACAGCAGATGACGCAGCAGACGCTGCTCACCATCGCTCACGCGCTCTATGAGGGCAACCCGCAGCCGATCCTGGCGAACACGGAAAAGCTTAACGATATCGTCGCCGAGCTGCGGCAGTTGATTGGCGAACATCAGGGCGATGCGGTGACGGAAACCTCCATTCACGGCTATGTCTGGCTCAGCATGGAGCTGGCGCGCCAGCTGGAGTTGTTATCGCATTTGATCTGCCGGGCGCTGCGCAAATAAACGGCTAATAACACCCTCGGGCTGCCAGGTTGTTTCGATTCAGCTATATTTGCGGTTATGATAGCCAGCAGGAAAACTTATTGTCATATGCCACTGCTTTGGGTAGGTTTGCCTCTCAGGTGATGGCCTTAACGAATCCGAATCTCAATTAATCAGGGGTGTCAAAATGGAAACAACCAAGCCTTCATTCCAGGACGTTCTGGAATTTGTGCGTCTGTTCCGTCGCAAAAACAAACTGCAGCGCGAAATTCAGGACGTTGAGAAAAAGATCCGTGATAACCAGAAACGCGTTCTGCTGCTGGACAACCTCAGCGACTACATCAAGCCGGGCATGAGCGTTGAAGCCATTCAGGGCATTATTGCCAGCATGCGCACCGACTACGAAGATCGCGTTGATGACTACATCATCAAAAACGCCGAGCTGTCGAAAGAGCGCCGCGAAATCTCTAAAAAACTGAAAACCATGGGCGAACTAAAGTCGGTCGAAAACAAAACCGAGTAAGCGCCTGCGCGGTGAGAGCCTCGTCTCTCACCGTCTTCTCTTTTCTCCATTCCCTTCCACTTTTCTTCCTCCTTTTTTCTTTATCACCCATAAAAACCAGGCCTTTCTCTGTTTGCAGAGTGGTAAAATGCGCCGCGCAGAACGCACATCAGGACGTTTAAACCTCATCAGGAGCCCGCATGTTAACGCTTGTCACCGGCGGCGCGCGCAGCGGCAAAAGCCGTCACGCCGAATCGTTAGTCAGCCACGCGCCGCGAGTGTTATATATCGCCACCGCGCAAATTTTTGATGAAGAGATGGCCGCGCGCATTGCCCATCATCGCCAGAGCCGCCCGGCACACTGGCGCACGGAGGAGCGCTGGCAGCAGTTAAGCAATATCATCACCGCGACAACGATGCGGATGAGGCGATCGTGCTGGAGTGCATCACCACGCTGGTGACTAATCTGCTCTTCGCCTTTGGCGGCAGCGACGATGCTGAGGGCTGGGATTACGCCGCGCTGGAGGCACAGGTGCAGCAGGAGATCGAGATGCTAATTGCTGCCTGCAACGCCTGTCCCTCACCGGTGGTGATGGTAACCAATGAAGTTGGAATGGGGATCGTGCCGGAAAACCGTCTGGCGCGGCATTTTCGTGATATTGCCGGGCGCGTGAATCAGCGGCTTGCGCAGGCCGCCAATGAGGTCAGGCTGGTGGTATCGGGAATTGGAGTGAAAATAAAATGATTAAGTTGTTCTTCGCCACATTGTCGTTTATCAGCCGCATTCCGGTGCCGGGCCGCTGGGTACAGGGGCTTGATGGGGCGGATTATGTGCGTGGGATCACCACTTTCCCGCTGGTCGGCCTGCTGCTCGGCGGCCTGAGCGGTCTTCTTTTCATGGTCTTGCACACCTGGTGCGGTGCGCCGCTGGCAGCGCTGTTGAGCGTGCTGGCGCTAGCGCTGCTGACCGGCGGTTTCCATCTCGATGGTCTGGCAGATACCTGCGATGGCGTTTTCTCCGCCCGCCGACGCGAGCGCATGCTGGAGATTATGCGCGATAGCCGGCTCGGCACCCACGGCGGGCTGGCGCTGGTGTTTGTGCTGTTGGCAAAAATCCTCTTGCTCAGCGAGCTACAGCTGCGCGATACGCCGATGATAGCGGCGCTGGCGGCGGCCTGTGCTGCCGGGCGCGGCTGCTCGGTGTTACTGATGTTTGGTCACCGCTACGCCCGCGACGAAGGGCTGGGCAATCTGTTTATTGGCAAAGTTTCCGGCAGAGATACCTTTGTCACCTTAATCATCACCGCACTGATAACCGTGGCGCTGCTTGGCGCGCAGGGCGTGCTGGCGCTGCTGGTCACCATGGTGGCGATTTACCTGCTCGGCTGGTTGCTCAAGCGCACCCTCGGCGGGCAGACCGGCGACACTCTCGGCGCGGCGATTGAGCTTGGCGAGGTTATCTTCCTGTTCGCGCTACTCTGATCCCTTAACGAGAGACCTGATGCAGACATTAGCGACAATATTAGCCGCCATTCCGGCTCCCGACGAAGGGGCGATGCGACGCGCGCAGCAGCATTTAAATGGGTTACTTAAACCGGTGGGCAGCCTCGGGCGGCTCGAATCGCTGGCGGCGTGCCGGATAGCGCCGCAGACGAAATCCTATTTGATTCCTTCGCATCTCTCCGCCGAAAAAGGGGCGCGTATTGCTCTTGCAGCGCTCGGTCTTGAGCCCTATCTGTCGATGTAGATGCGTTTAGGCGAGGGGAGCGGTGCGGCGCTGGCAATGCCGTTAGTGGACGCCGCATGTGCGATTCACAACAAGATGGGCACGCTGGCGGGCAGCAATATTGTGTTGCCGCCTGTGCAGTGAGGGTTGCCGGATGGCGGCTAACGCCTTATCCGGCCTACGCAAACCGAATCCATGCTGTTTGTAGGCCGGATAAGCGCAGCGCCATTCGGCACCAGTAAAAGTGCAACAGACTAATCGCTATACCGTTAGCCGCCATCCGGCAAAACGCCCCTCACTCGGCCTGCTGCATTACCTGCAACAGCGTATCCAGCAAGCCGGGAAAACAGCTATCCAGATCTTCGCGGCGCAGTGAAATCATATTCTCCCGCCCCTGCGGGCGCTGCCACACCACGCCGCTGTCGCGCAGCACGCGCCAGTGGTGGGTCATGCTCGATTTCGCCACCTCCTGCGGACGCAGCGTGTTGCAGCTCATTTCACTGCCGTCGGCCAGGCGTTTGATGATGGCCAGGCGCAGGGGGTTGCCGAGCGCAAAAAGCACATTTTCCAGGCGAAACTGCTCACGTTCAGGGTGGTTAGCGATCATACTTTTCCTGTATTAACGATGGGGCTGCGGCTGACTCAGCGGCGCTACTATACGCAAACTGCCTGTTTAACACCACGACCGCTACCCCGGATTCGCCAATCGAAAGAATAGTAAAAAATAGTTCGAATATATACGTACAGTTGTACTATGCTAAACGCCGTTAACCCACTGCGGCTCATCCGGGCCGCCAACTGACAGTCAACAGACTAAGGACGCATCATGCCCCGACCCATTCCTCTCGAACGTTATCGCAACATCGGTATCTCCGCGCATATCGATGCCGGTAAAACCACCACCACCGAGCGCATCCTGTTTTACACCGGGATGAGCCATAAGCTGGGGGAAGTACACGATGGCGCGGCAACCACCGACTGGATGGCGCAGGAGCAGGAGCGCGGCATTACCATTACCTCCGCGGCGGTAAGCTGCTTCTGGCCCGGTATGGATCGCAATTTTGAACCGCACCGTATCAACATTATCGATACCCCAGGGCACGTCGATTTCACCATCGAAGTGGAACGCTCTATGCGCGTGCTGGACGGCGCGGTCATGGTTTACGACTCGGTGGGCGGCGTGCAGCCGCAGTCAGAAACCGTCTGGAGGCAGGCCAATAAGTATCACGTTCCGCGCCTCGCGTTCGTGAACAAAATGGACCGCCCCGGCGCAGACTTCTTCCGCGTGGTTCAGATGATGATCGACCGTCTGAAAGCCAACCCGGTGCCGATTGTCATCCCGATTGGTGCTGAAGAGCACTTCACGGGCGTGGTCGATCTGATCAAAATGCGCGAAATCATCTGGGATGATCCCACGCAGGGCATGTCCTTTAGCTATGCGCCGGTGCCTGAAGAGTTACTGGAAACTGCACAAGAGTGGCGCGAAAAAATGGTCTCTGCGGCAGCGGAAGCGAACGATACATTGATGGATAAATACCTGGAAACCGGCGAGCTGGACGAAGCTGAAATTATTGCCGGTCTGCGCCAGCGCACCATCTCCGGTGAAATCCAGCCGATGCTGTGCGGCAGCGCCTTTAAGAACAAAGGTGTGCAGCGCATGCTCGACGCGGTGGTGGAACTGATGCCCTCGCCGCTGGATATTCCGGCAATTCAGGGCGTGGACGAAAGAGGCCAGCCGGCGGAACGCCATGCGAATGATGACGAGCCCTTCTCGGCGCTCGCCTTCAAACTGATGACCGACCCCTATGTCGGCCAGCTGACCTTTATCCGCGTCTACTCGGGCGTGCTGAAAAAAGGCGATGCGGTCTACAACCCGGTGAAAGGCAAAAAAGAGCGCATTGGACGTATTGTGCAGATGCATGCCAACGATCGTCACGAAGTGGATGAGCTGCGCGCGGGTGATATCGCCGCCTGTGTCGGGTTAAAAGATGTCACCACCGGCGACACGCTCAGCGATCCGGACAAGGTGATTACGCTTGAGCGCATGGAGTTCCCGGAGCCGGTGATCTCGCTCGCCATCGAGCCGAAGACCAAAGCGGATCAGGAGAAGATGGGCATTGCGCTGCAGCGGCTGGCGGCGGAAGATCCGTCATTCCGTCTGCATACGGATGAAGAGTCCGGGCAAACCATCATCTCCGGGATGGGGGAGCTGCATCTCGAGATTATCGTTGACCGCATGAAGCGTGAATTCGGCGTGGAGGCGAATATTGGCCGTCCGCAGGTCACGTACCGCGAAACGCTGCGCAAAATCGTTAAAGAGATTGAGGGCAAGTTTGTGCGTCAGTCCGGCGGTAAAGGGCAGTATGGCCATGTGGTGCTGACGCTGGAGCCTCTGGCGGCGGGAAGCGGATTTGTGTTTGAGGATGCGACCAAAGGCGGTGTGGTGCCGCGCGAGTATATCCCCTCCGTGGAAAAGGGGCTGCGTGAAGCGATGAACAGCGGCGTGCTGGCGGGCTACCCGGTGGTGGATGTGAAAGCGACGCTGACCTTCGGCTCCTATCACGATGTCGACTCTTCGGAGATGGCTTTCCGCATGGCGGCGATCTTTTGCTTTAAAGAGGGCGCACGCAAAGCGGATCCGGCGATCCTTGAACCGGTGATGCATGTCGAAGTAGAGACGCCGGAGGAGTACGCCGGGAATATTATGGGCGATCTCTCCTCACGGCGCGGCATGGTGCAGGGGATGGAAGAGCGCTTCGGTAGCCAGATTATCCGCGCCGACGTGCCGCTGGCGGAGATGTTTGGCTATGCCACTACGCTGCGATCGATGTCGCAGGGGCGTGCAACCTACAGCATGGAGTTCCATCACTATGCGGAAGCGCCGCGCAATGTGGCCGAGGAGATTATCGCCAGCCGCAGTAAAGGATAAGTTTTAACTCTTCACTTCAAACCCCGCTTCGGCGGGGTTTTTTATGCTCAATTGTTGTGCAGTGCAGTTGTTCTTTGCGCGGCTTCGCAACCTTTTTTTCCACTCTGCTGTTTTTCATCGAAAGTGTGGAAGCGCGCTTCCAGACTGCTTTTTTGGGCAGGAGAAAGCAATTTCATCAAGGCAAGATGTCAATATAGTTTTGAGTATATATAGTAAGCGATCTATATTGTCGGCGTGAGTTTACGCTGCATCTGCAGAAGATCGACAAAAGGAGTTAACGCAATGAGTAAAACATTAGAGCAATTAATTGCCGGGCAAACACCTGAGGTTGTCGCGAAGGCGCAAACCCTGGCGCAGGAGATGTTGCTTAATATTCACCTTGCTGAGCTGCGCGAGCGCGTGCAAAAAACGCAGAATGAAATGGCGCAGGAGCTGGGGCTTAAGCAGCCCACTGTGGCTGTGATGGAGAAGCAGGGGAGAGATATTAAGTTGTCGACGCTGAAACGCTACGTCGAGGCGACGGGCAGCAAGCTGCGGATCGATATTGAGTTACCTGACGGCTCCCATTATGGTTTCGCGCTCTGACAGCAGATCCCAGGAAGCCGACTATCATTAGCAGATATCCGCTTCGCCTGAGGAAAGGTTATGTTGCGTCCTGTCACACTGCTTTGCGCTTCTCTGCTGTTACTCTCGGCCCAGCCTGCGCTGGCGGTTACTTACCCGCTTCCGCCGGAAGGCAGCCGGCTGGTGGGTAGCCCGCAAACCATCACCGTGCCGCAGGGCAACACCTTTCCGCTGGAAGCCTTTGCCGCAAAATATGGGCAGGGTTTGAGCAATATGCTGGAAGCCAATCCCGATGCCGACCCCTATCTGCCAAAAGCCGGTACACAGCTGGTCATCCCGCAGCAGATCATCCTGCCTGATACCGTGCGAGAAGGTATTGTTGTTAACGTCGCGGAAATGCGGCTCTATTACTACCCAAAAGAGAGCAACACCGTTGAGATCCTGCCGATTGGTATCGGCCAGGCCGGACGCGAAACGCCGCGTAACTGGGTGACTGCCGTTGAGCGCAAACAGGCGGGTCCCACCTGGACACCGACGGCCAACACCCGCAAAGCGTACGCCGATGAGGGCAAAACCCTGCCAGCCTTTGTGCCAGCCGGGCCGGATAACCCGATGGGGCTGTACGCCATCTATATCGGTAAGCTGTATGCCATTCATGGCACCAATGCGGATTTCGGCATCGGCCTGCGCGTTAGCCAGGGCTGCATCCGCCTGCGCAATCAGGATATTAAATATCTGTTCGATAACGTGCCGGTCGGCACCCGCGTGCAGATTATCGATGAGCCGGTAAAAGTGAGCCGCGAGCCGGACGGCAGCAGCTGGGTCGAAGTGCATGAGCCGTTGTCGCGCAACCGCGCAGAGTTTGAATCGACGGCAAAAGTGCCTCTGCCCGCCACGCCGGTACTCAATAGAATCGTAAAAGAGGCGGGCGCAGATGCAGGCCAGGTGGCGATGGCGCTGGAGAGACGTTCAGGTATGCCGGTAAAAATCGGCGCGTCAGCTGTGAACAACAGCGAAATGCGAGGTATTGAGCGGATGTAAAAGCGGGCAGCGCAATTGCTCAATTAATTTGAATGTTATTGTTAAATCAATGTTATTTCTTCTTATGGCGTAAAGCGTAGAGTAGGGGGCACTTACGATTTGCTGAACGAAGGACGACGCCATGAAGAAGATCGGCTTTTTATCATTTGGTCACTGGACCCCCTCGCCGCAGTCCGGCACCCGCTCCGCGGCTGACGCGCTGCTGCAATCAATCGATCTGGCGGTCGCCGCAGAAGAGCTGGGTGCAGATGGCGCTTACTTCCGGGTGCACCATTTCGCCCGCCAGCTCGCCTCGCCGTTCCCGCTGCTCGCCGCCGTCGGCGCCAAAACCAGCCGCATTGAGATTGGTACTGGCGTGATCGATATGCGTTATGAAAACCCGCTCTATATGGCGGAGAGCGCCAGCGCGGCGGATCTAATTTCCGGTGGTCGTTTGCAGCTTGGCATCAGCCGTGGTTCGCCGGAGCAGGTGATTGATGGCTGGCGCTATTTCGGCTATCAGCCCGCCGAGGGCGAAAATGAGTCCGATATGGCGCGACGTCACACCGAAGTGCTGCTCGATGCGCTGCGCGGTGAAGGGTTTGCTAAACCCAACCCGCAACCGATGTTCCCCAATCCGCCGGGTTTGCTGCGCCTGGAGCCTTACGCAGAAGGTTTGCGCGAGCGCATCTGGTGGGGCGCAGGCTCCAATGCCACCGCGGTGTGGGCGGCGAAACTGGGGATGAATCTGCAAAGTTCGACGCTGAAAGATGACGAAACGGGCGAGCCGTTCCACATTCAGCAGGCGCAGCAGATCCGCGCTTATCGGGAGGCGTGGAAAGCCGCCGGTCATACGCGGACACCGCGCGTCTCCGTTAGCCGCAGCATCTTTGCCCTGATGAACGACCGCGACCGCGCCTACTTTGGCTGTAGCCGCGACGACGACGACAAAATCGGTTTTCTTGATGAGAAGACGCGGGCGATTTTCGGTCGCAGCTATGCCGCAGAGCCGGACAAATTGATTGAACAACTTAAGCGAGATGAAGCGATTGCCGAAGCGGATACCCTGTTACTGACGGTGCCTAACCAGCTTGGCGTTGACTATAACGCCCACGTTATTGAATCAATTTTGAAACATGTTGCGCCTGCGATGGGCTGGCGCAGCTAATCAGGACGCCCTGCCGCGCGTGTGCCGACAGGGCGGTTTTTATCGCGTGACAGAAAGATGTAAAGCGGTAAATGCTTTCCCATTTCATTGATTTAAATATCAATATAACGCCTTCTCGCTCTTCGCTTTTCATGCCAGTTAAAAAGCAGCGTATTACGCGATTAGTCGCCGGTAAGACGCCATATTCCTCCCCGCTTCGCTTGAAATGCTTACCACTCAAACTGTTACTCAGGGTTATCTCCCTTGCGATTTTGTGACGGCTGCTACACTTATTGGCGTTATCGGTAACGACATAACGTCATTTCCGCGCGGTGAAACGCTTCGTTTTTTGCAGGCGATTTCGCCCCCACACAAGGAGATAAGGTATGACAGACCGTCCACAAAATCCTCAACACGCGCAACAACAACAGTGGCCCGGCAGTTTTTTAAAGATGGAACCGAAACCCGATCACGGTGAAGCGGATTATCAAGGCTCGGGCCGCCTGAAAGGCAAAACCGCCATTATCACCGGCGGTGACTCTGGTATTGGCCGGGCGGTTGCCATCGCCTATGCCCGCGAGGGCGCAGACGTGGTGATCTCCTATCTCGATGAGCATGATGATGCGAAAGACACCGCACAGTGGGTTGAAAAGGCAGGGCAGAAAGCCGTCTTGATTGCGGGCGACATCACGAATGCTGAACATTGCCGCAATATTGTGGCGCAGACGGTGGAGCAATTCGGCAAGATCGACATCGTGGTGAATAACGCTGCCTACCAGATGACGCGCGAGTCGCTTGATGAGATAAGCGACGACGAATTCGACCGCACCATGAAAACCAATCTCTACGCCATGTTCTATATCTGCAAGGCGGCGGTACCGCATATGCCGGCCGGTGGGTCGATCATCAACACGGCCTCGGTAAATGCCGATCAGCCGAAGCCGAAACTGATTGCTTACTCGGCGACCAAAGCGGCGATTATCAACTTCTCCGGCAGCCTCGCTGCGCTGCTGGCTGAGAAGGGCATCCGTTCAAACGCCGTTGCGCCAGGCCCTATCTGGACGCCGCTTATCCCGGCGACCATGCCACCTGAGCAGGTTGAAAGCTTTGGTAGTGAAGTCCCGCTTGAGCGTATGGGGCAGCCTGCTGAACTCGCCTCATCCTACGTGATGTTAGCCAGCGATGAAGCGAGCTATATCTCTGGTGCGACCATTGCCGTCACTGGTGGCGTTGCAGTTATCTGACAGGCAAGGAGACGTGATGAAGGCTTATCCTCTGGCGCTCAGTGTGCCAGTTGCCACGCATATCTTCGGTGGGCAACGCATTAAGCAGCAGTTGGGCAAAGCGGATCTGCCCGATTCACGCATCGCGGAAACCTGGGAGATCAGCGACGTTGACGGCATGATCGCCTCGGTGGTTAACGGTGAATATGCAGGTTGCAGCCTGCGTGAACTGGTGGAGCGCTATCCCGATGAGATGGTGGCAGCCGGCTGGCGCGGCCCGTATTTTCCGCTGCTGAGCAAGTTCATCGACGGCAGCGGGATGCTGCCGGTGCATCTGCATGCCAACGATAAAGTCGCGCAGGCCCTTGAGCAGCAGCCCAATGGCAAAACCGAAGCCTGGTACATTCTGTGGGCGGCGGAAAACGCGACCTGTCTGCTCGGCGTGCGCGAGGGCGTTGATAATGCGCGGCTGAAAGCGGCGCTGCTGGCCGAGGATTACGATGCGGTGATGCACCGCGTGCCGGTGAAAACGGGTGATACCTTTTACGTGCCCGGCGGCATGCTGCACAGTTTCGGCCCCGATACGCTGATTTATGAAATCGAGCAGACCTCGGATATCCAGCAGCACGCCATGCCGTGGCGAATGGAGGATGGCTCGCGCCTGAGCCAGCAGGAGTGGGAGCGCAATATCGATGCGCTGTTACAGGAGCTGCGCCCGGAACTGCGCTGCCAGCCGCAGCCTGGGCTGGTGCTCGACGCGCCAGATCTGACGCGGCTCTTCTGCTGCGCCGGGCCCTATTTTGCGCTGGAGCGCTGGTCGTTCAGCCAGACGCAACGTTTTCATTTCAACAGCGCGCGTATTCTCACTAACCTTGGTGCGCCGTTAACCGTTGAGGCAAACGGCGTCAGCGTCCCGGTTGGCAGGGCGGCATCGCTGCTGCTGCCCGCGGCGCTGGATGAGGTCACTCTGCATGATGCGGGTGATGTGCTAATCGGTTATGTGCCGGATCTGATGGCTGATGTGCTGCAACCGCTGCGCGATGCAGGTTACCGCGAAGATCAGATTGCGGCGCTCGGCGATATAGATGGGCATCTGCGTTGACCTGACTGCGCAGAATGCAAAAAGCCCGCTCGGGTTTCCCTGAGCGGGCTTCTTAAATGTGGCTCCTCTGACTGGACTCGAACCAGTGACATACGGATTAACAGTCCGCCGTTCTACCGACTGAACTACAGAGGAATCGTGTGGAGGCTTATCTTAGCGGCGAAAAATCTTTTGTCAAACCCCATTTCAGGGGAGGGGAGTCAACTGCTGATTCCATCAGCGATTTGCATGTATTGACACCAATTTATGCTGAATTGCTTTGCAGGATCACCATTTCTCCCCCATCATTTGAAATGTAATTTCATCTTTTGCGGCAAGGACTATTTTGAACGTCGTCACCCCCCTTCGCCAGGCCGTCATGCGTACCCCCTGGTATAGAAAGCGTAAAAGCTATCGTGTGCTCTTCTGGCGGGAAATCACCCCGCTTGCGGTGCCGATCTTCCTCGAAAACACCTGTGTGCTGATGATGGGCGTGCTCAGCACCTTCCTCGTGAGCTGGCTGGGCAAAGAGGCGATGGCGGGCGTGGGCCTTGCCGACAGCTTTAACATGGTGGTAATGGCCTTTTTTGCCGCTATCGATCTCGGTACCACAGTGGTGGTGGCCTTCAGCCTTGGCAAACTCGACGCCGAGCGGGCGAGGTCAGCAACGCGGCAGTCGCTGATGATCATGACGCTGTTCGCCATCGTGCTGGCAGCGGTGATCCACTACTTCGGCCGTGAAATTATTGATGTTATTGCCGGAGCGGCAACCCAGCCGGTGAAAGATCTGGCGCTTACCTACCTTGAGTTAACGGTGCTGAGCTATCCGGCGGCGGCGATTGCGCTGATTGGCAGTGGCGCGCTGCGCGGCGCAGGTAACACCAAAATCCCGCTGCTGATTAACGGCGGCATGAATATTCTCAATATCATCATCAGTAGCGCGCTGATCTACGGTGCATTTGGCTGGCAGGGAATGGGATTTGCGGGTGCGGGGCTCGGGTTGACCATTTCGCGTTATATCGGCGCGGTGGCGATTATCTGGGTGCTGATGATTGGCTTTAACCCGTCGCTACGCATCCCGCTCAAAAGCTATTTCGAGAAGCTGAACTTCAATATTATCTGGGAAGTGATGGGCATCGGCATTCCCGCCAGTATCGAATCGGTACTGTTTAACGGCGGTAAACTGTTGACGCAGATGTTCGTCGCCGGCATGGGCACCAACGTGATTGCCGGGAACTTTATCGCTTTCTCTGTGGCGGCGCTGATTAACCTTCCCGGTAACGCGCTCGGCTCAGCCTCGACGATCATTACTGGTAAACGGCTTGGCAAAGGGCAGATAGCTCAGGCCGAACGCCAGCTGCGCCATGTCTTCTGGCTCTCGACGCTGTTACTGACAGCGATTGCCTGGGGAACCGCGCCTTTTGCTGGCTGGTTCGCCGCGTTTTACACCCATGAAGAGGATGTAAAAGAGGTCGTGAAGGTGCTTTTATGGCTTAACGCCGCATTTATGCCAATCTGGGCGGCCTCGTGGGTGTTGCCCGCGGGGCTGAAAGGCGCGCGCGATGCCCGTTTCGCGATGTGGGTGTCGATGCTCGGCATGTGGGGCTGTCGCGTCGTGGCGGGGTATACGCTCGGTATCGTGTTAGGTATGGGCGTGGTCGGCGTCTGGCTGGGAATGTTCCTTGACTGGGCGGTGCGCGGTGCGCTTTTCTACTGGCGAATGGTCAGCGGTCGCTGGCTGTGGAAGTATCCTAAGCCGCAGAAAACGCCGACGGAACGGGCCATTTCTGCGCAAAATGGAGAATAATTCGGCAAACGCGCCAAAATGTGAAATCAGGCTTTGACATGGCGTGGGGGCACCGCTAATATTCGCCCCGTTCACACGATTCCTCTGTAGTTCAGTCGGTAGAACGGCGGACTGTTAATCCGTATGTCACTGGTTCGAGTCCAGTCAGAGGAGCCAAATTTAAGAAGCCTGCTTACGAGCAGGCTTTTTGCTTTTTATATTTCGGTCATCTCGCCGTCTCAGTTTTTGCCCTTCACCAATCACAACCCGCTCAATCAGCTCACTGTCGATATTACCTTTTGTCGCGCTCCGCGCGGGCGAATGGCTTGTGTATTCTCACAAACGAGCTGTTCACCGCCAGCCGAAACTGGCGGTGAGAGAGGCAGGTTTATCGGAAAGGGGGTTCGTTAAAGGTGCGCAGCTTACGCGAATGGAGGCGATCGCCTTCGGCGCGCAGCAGGTCGATGGCGCGAATACCGATTTGCAGGTGCTCGGAAATCGCCCCTTCGTAGAAGCGGTTCGCCTGGCCGGGCAGCTTGATCTCACCGTGCAGCGGCTTGTCCGATACGCAGAGCAGCGTACCGTAAGGTACACGGAAGCGATAACCCTGCGCGGCAATGGTCGCGCTCTCCATATCAATCGCTACCGCGCGGCTCAGGTTGAAACGCAGGGCAGAGGCGGAGTAGCGTAGCTCCCAGTTGCGATCGTCGGTGGTAACCACCGTGCCGGTGCGCAGGCGCTGTTTCACCTCTTCGCCGGGCATCTCGCTCACCTCTTTGGTGGCGTCATACAGCGCGCGCTGCACTTCGGCGATGCTCGGAATCGGGATGTCCGGCGGCAGGACTGCATCAAGAACATGATCATCACGCAGGTAGGCGTGCGCCAGCACATAATCACCAATCTGCTGGCTCTCGCGTAGGCCGCCGCAGTGACCAATCATCAGCCAGACATCCGGGCGCAGCACCGCCAGGTGATCGCAGATGGTTTTCGCATTCGACGGGCCAACGCCAATATTGATCAGCGTAATACCCTGACCGTCTGCCGTGACTAAGTGCCAGGCGGGCATTTGGTGCTTCTTCCACGCCAGATCGGAAATGGCCTGTTCCGGTGCTTCGGTGTCGGCGGTGATCCAGTGGCCGCCCGCGCAGGAGAGGGCGATATAGGGGCTATCGGGATCGAGGATCTGGCTGCAACCCCAGCGCACAAACTCATCCACATAGCGGGTGTAGTTGGTAAACAGCACAAACGGCTGGAAATGTTCGACCTGCGTACCGGTGTAGTGGCGCAGGCGTGCCAGCGAGAAGTCGACGCGGCGGGCGTCGAAGTGCGACAGCGGGTAGAGTTCGGTCGGATGGAACAGGCCATCTGCCGTCTCATCGCCAATCTGCGCCAGCTCAGTGGTCGGGAAAAAGCGCGTCAGGCCGGCGCTCATTGAGCGATCCAGCGTCAGCTCTGAACCGTCTATCACATACGGATAAGGGATCTCGTGGGCCGACAGGCCAACCTCGATCTGCGCACCATAATCCTGGCACAGCAGCGTGAGCTGCTCGATAAGATAGGCGCGAAACAGCGACGGGCGGGTAATGGTGGTGGAGTAGCGGCCCGCATGGGTAAAGCGTGCATAAGCGCGGGTTTTCGACGGTTTGCTTGCACTGCCGTTCCAGCTCACTGATAACTGCGGGTAGACGAACAGCCCTTTTTCACGCGCTTCAACGTCAGGAAGCTCACCTTTCTCAATATAGACACCAATCGCCTCGCGAAGGGCATTGACGGAGCGGTCATACAGCGCTTCCAGCTGATCCAGCGCCTGTTCCGGGGTCAGATTTGCACCCTCGTTGGTCATTTTTATCTCCTTATCTGCGTTACGGCTCTACCGATAATATGTCACGACTTTGTGAAACGAAAGTTGCTGGCCAGTGATTCGGAAGAAACGGGGGGAGAAAAGATCCGGCGCGCCAGCGCACGCCGGAAGCGGGTTACGCGTGGATGTTGACCAGCGTACGGCCATGAATATTGTTGTTTAGGAATTCGGCTGCGGTGGCAGGGACCTGTTCGAGCGCGATCTCTGTTGCGGCCTGCTGGTAATAGCTCTCTGGCAGCGTGCTTGCCAGCTTCTCCCAGACGGCGCTGCGCTGTTCAGTTGGCACCATCACCGAGTCAACCCCTTGCAGACGCACATTGCGCAGAATAAACGGCATTACGCTGGTCGGCAGATCGAAACCGCCCGCCAGACCGCAGGCCGCCACGCAGCCGCCATAGGTGGTCTGCGCCAGCACTTTTGCCAGCACCTTGCTGCCAACCGTATCGACCGCGCCTGCCCAGAGCTGCTTCTCCAGCGGGCGCGTCTCGTCAAACTCACTTCTTGGCAGGATCTCATCGGCACCCAGCTGGCGCAGAAACGCATGGGTTGATTCGCGACCCGTCACCGCCGCAACGCGGTAGCCCAGCGCTTTCAGCAAGACAACTGCCGTGCTGCCGACGCCACCGCTGGCACCAGTAACCAGCACTGTGCCATCCTGCGGTTTTACGCCCGCCTCTTGCAGCGCGTTAACGCAGAGCATGGCGGTAAAACCGGCGGTGCCGATGATCATCGCATTGCGCGCGCTCAGGCTCTGCGGCAGCGGTACCAGCCAGTCGCCCTTCACGCAGGCCTGGGTTGCCAGGCCGCCCCAGTGGTTTTCCCCCACGCCCCAGCCGGTGAGGATCACTGCCTGGCCTGGCGTGTAGCGCGCATCGCGGCTTTCACTGACGCGACCGGCGAAATCGATGCCCGGCACCATCGGGAACTGACGCACGATTTTGCCTTTGCCGGTGATCGCCAGCGCATCTTTGTAGTTGAGGCAGGACCAGTCGATATCGACTTTTACCTCGCCCTCGGCAAGATCCGGCAGGGCGATCTCTTGCACCGCGGCGAGGGTCTGTTTCTCATGTTGTTCCAGAACTAATGCTTTCATAACTGCGTTTTCCTCGTCATGAGGGGTGGATTTCGGCGTAATGCCGGCTCTGCAGGTGTTATTTGAATATGTTGGCGGAAGAATGCCCAGAAGTGGTCGAGCGGCTCTGCGCTGCGAAAGAGTTTGGCGCGCATCACCGCACCCTCCCAGCCGGACCAGAAGAGGCTGGCCAGCGCCCCGGGCGATGCCTGTTGCGGCAGTTCGCCGCAGGCTTGCGCCTCGCGCAGGCACGCTGCCACGCGGCACTCCCAGTCGTGCAGAATGGTTTTTAGCTGCTCCGGAAAGGCATCGGGTAACAGCGGCGTCTCCTGCAACAGGTTGCCGACCAGGCATCCGCGGCGGAAATCATACTTCGCCATTCCTTCACCGCCGTGATGGACAAAGGCGTCCAGCCGTTGAAGAGGCGTATGTGACGTATTAAGCAGAAACGTGTCGAGTTTGTGGGCGAAGAAGGCCCCGTAGGCCTCAAGCACCGCCATACCAAACGCCTCTTTGCTCTTAAAGCAGTGGTAAAACGATCCCTTAGGTACGGCGATATTTTTGATTACCGCATCGATCCCGGCGGCGAGATAGCCGGTTTCTGTCAGCACCTCCAGACCCGAGCGGATCAGCGCCTGGCGGGTGTCGGTAAAGTCGCGTGCCTTTTGCGGCGGGCGGCCACGACGCGGCTTTTGCGTCAATGTATTATCGCCATCCATAATTTAGACCGATTGGTTTTAATTAGCTTAAGCCTACGCCGGACGGGGAGAAGAGGCAAGGGATGAGGGGAGAGAAAAATGCCCGCACAAGGCGGGCAAATCCGTCAGGCAGTCGTATTAATGGTACGACCGATAGCCGGATTAGAAGGCAACTGCGGGATCTGTTTGATCAGATCCGTTGCAATAGTTTGTTGCGTATCCAGCGCCTTTTTCAGCACCAGGGTGTTCACCTGGTTATCGAGCTGATAAGAATCAAGGCTGCTGGCTAATGATGCGATCTGAATTGGATCCATGTCGATCATCCTTTTGTTGTCGAGCAACATCGCTCAGCACGGCGAAATAAACGCCGCACTGAGTTATCGGCAAAGTGGCGCAAAACTTTACCCTAAGCCTGCTCGCTATACAGCTTTCGCTGCGGCTGCCCACTGTGCAGGAAAATCCACTGAGCGCAGCCCCGGCTCAACTGCGACCCGATCTACCGAGACGAGGGCATTGATAATAAAGGGATCGCGCTGGAGATAAGCCTCAATCTGTTTCTCATCCTGCGCCTGCATAAGGATAAAGCCGCCGGAGTTGTCGCTTAGCGGGCCGGCGACAATCACCATCCCTTGCTGAAATCCTTCCACCAGCCATGTTTTATGCCCTTCGCGCCACGGCTCCAGCCGCTCAGGCGAGGTTATCCAGCGTAATGTCACTGCGTATAACATCTGCGGCTCCTTAAGGGTTAATGACATCGGCCACTGAGGCGATAGCGCGCTGAATTTCACGCTCTTTCACTGCATCTCCTTTCGAGATCCCCTCCGCGCGCACAAACGCGACGTTGGTAATGCCGAGGAAACCAAAAAAGGCGTTGAGGTAGCGCTCCTGGAAATCCATCTCCGCCAGTGGCGTATCGTGGTAAAAGCCGCCGCGCGAAGAGGCGATAATCACCCGCTTATCACCGGCAAGCCCGACCGGGCCCTGCGCGGTGTAGCTGAAGGTTTTGCCCGGCTGGGCAAGGCGATCCAGCCACGCTTTCAGCTGGCTCGGAATGGAGAAGTTGTACATCGGCGCACCGATAACAATCAGATCGCTTGCCAGAAACTCCGCGACCAGCGCTTCGGAGAGACGGTGCTCAACGGCGACATCGGCCGAGAGATCGCTCTCTGCCACCGGCCGGAAGCCGGCGGCGATGGGCGCGGTGAGATGGCTTATCTCGTCGTCAACAACATCACGATAAACCACCTCGTCATAGCGCCCGCTTTGCATCAGCCGGTCGACAATCTCCCGGGAGAGCAGGCGCGAGACGGAGTGCGCGTGATTAAAGCTCGAATCAATGTGCAGGATGTTCATACCAATAGCCTCTGGTTCAGGGAAGAGAGCGGGCAGCCCGATCGATAAACTCAGCCACGCGATCGGCATGAGAGATCATCGACAGATGGCTGGAGTAGAGTGAAACGCGCGTCGCGCCGATCGCTTTTGCCAGTGCGTTTTGCACGGTTGGGTTGAGGGCGGCGTCATTTTCGGTCACCAGATACCACGACGGTTTATCGTGCCAGGCAGCATGGGTGAGGGTGTCGGTAAAGGCGCGTGCGGCAATCGGCTGCTGTGCGGCGGCAAGCAGCTGCGCCCGCTGGCGGGAGAGGTCGTTTGCCATCACCTTATGAAACAGTGCCGGGTCGTCGAGCCAGATCAGCCCCTGTTCGTCGGCAGATAAACCCGTCATCGGCGCGTGTAAACGCGTCAGCAAGTCCGCGACAGACTCGTGGCTGTCCGGCACTAGTGCCGAGAGGTAGACCAGCCCTTTGACACGCGGATCGTTACCCGCTTCGCTAATCACCGCGCCCGCCCACGAGTGGCCGACCAGCAAAACATCACCAGGCTGGCGGGCAATAACTGCGCGCGTGGCGTTAACATCATCCTTCAGCGAGGTAAGAGGGTTTTGCACCGCCGTCACGTGATAGCCCATCGCCTGTAGCCGCGCCATCACTGCCGACCAACTGGAGCCGTCCGTAAACGCGCCGTGTACCAGAACAATATCAGGCATGATCTGTTCCTTTGCCTGGGCGGAAAAAACGGTCATCACTAGCAGGAGAAAAACCCGCATGGTTAACAGCATGAAGTTGCGCCACATTGCCAGCCCTTAATCAGTGGAGGAGAAGTTGGGAAGAGTGTGAAAGAATCTGCGGCGGGCGAGTAGTGTCTTATTTGACATCTATAATGCAAAATCGGACAGAGTGATGAGGTGAGGTATGCGCGTTGCGCTTCTGGCATTACCCGGCAGTATGCGTTCAGCACTGGCGGGGTTAACGGATATGTTCTGGCTGGCAAATCAGGTTATCGGGCAAAATCAGCACGCCACCGCGCCTTTTGAAACGCAGATCGTAACGGCCACAGGCAAAGCCGTACCGGATGCGCAGGGGCGAATGATTGAGAGCGATGGTGGGTTTGACGAGCGCCCGGATCTGATTATCGCCAGCGGCATGAAGCTGAATGAGGATAAGCACCCCATTGACGCAGAAGCGGTTGCGCAGGCCGCGCAGTGGGTTAAAGGCTGCTATGCCAAGGGAAGCGTGGTGGCGGGGGCCTGTGCGGGCGGCTTTGTGCTAGGCGAGGCGGGATTGTTAAGCGACAGGATCTGCACCACCACCTGGTGGCTGTTTCATTCGTTTCGCGAACGCTACCCGCGGGCAAAACCGGTGTGGGGAAAAGCGCTGGCCGAGGATCGCAATGTCATCACCACCGGCGGGCCGCTGTCGTGGGTGGATTTAACGCTGCATATTGTCGCTAACCACGCCGGAAAAGAGATCGCCCGCCTGATGGCGGATATGGCGGTTGCCGACAGCCAGCCACTCTCCCAGCAGCTCTATGCGCCTAAAGGCTTTCTCAACTCCGTCGACCCGCTATTAACCAAAGCCGAAAATCTGGTGCGCTACCAGAACCCGGCGATAACCGTTGAGCAACTTGCCGCCGCGCTTAATATGACGCCGCGCACGCTGCACCGGAAAATGCGCGATCTGCTGCAGGAGAGCCCGAAAAGTTTCATCACTCGTGTGCGCATTGAGAGCGCGATAACGCTGCTTGAAGTGCCCGGCAACAGCGTCAGCCAGGTGGCCTTTGCTTGCGGATATCAGGATGAGACGGTTTTCAGACGGGCGTTCAGCGCGGTGACCGGTATGTCACCGGCGCGCTATAAAGCGTGGAGCCGAAGCCGACAGAACCTGCCGATGGAGCAGGGCGGCTGATGCAGAAAAGCAAAAAGCCCGCTTAAAAGCGGGCTTTTC
Organism: Kosakonia sp. S42; assembly: GCF_016624785.1. Classification (NCBI taxonomy): domain Bacteria; kingdom Pseudomonadati; phylum Pseudomonadota; class Gammaproteobacteria; order Enterobacterales; family Enterobacteriaceae; genus Kosakonia; species Kosakonia sp. S42. The sequence continues at coordinate 103,456 of NZ_JACVTW010000010.1, forward strand.
TAAATCTGGCTCCTCTGACTGGACTCGAACCAGTGACATACGGATTAACAGTCCGCCGTTCTACCGACTGAACTACAGAGGAATCGTGTGAACGGGGCGCATATTATCGATGACCATCGGCCTTGTCAAAGGGTGGATTGCAATGAGATGACCGTTTGCTGACAAATTGGGCAATCTGTTCATCCCGCGCCCATTTGCGCCGCTTTTGGCGCTGTTTTGCACCGCGCTGGTGCAAATTACCCCTTATGGGGCATAAGCAAACCGCTGTTTCATCCTCTATTTATCCCGTAGCGATTAGAAAGGCTTATTATCCAGCCGCTTAACTCTCCTTTTATTCATCTCAGGAAATGTGGCAAGCATATTGCAACTCTCCCAACATCATCACTCTTAGCGTTGGCATGGGTAATCCTTACAGGAGGCAAAATGAACTTAAGACGCCTGAAGTACTTCGTAAAAATCGTCGATATTGGCAGCCTGACACAGGCCGCTGAAGTGTTACATATTGCGCAGCCTGCGCTGAGCCAGCAGGTCGCAACGCTGGAAGGCGAGATGGATCAACAGTTGCTGATCCGCACCAAGCGCGGCGTCACGCCGACAGAAGCGGGCAAGATCCTCTATACCCATGCGCGCACCATTCTGCGCCAGTGTGAACAAGCGCAGCTGGCGGTGCACAACGTCGGCCAGACACTGCGCGGCCAGGTATCGATTGGCCTCGCGCCCGGCACGGCGGCATCTTCGGTGACCATGCCGCTACTGCAAGCAGTGCGCGCCGAGTTGCCGGAAGTGACCGTTTATCTGCATGAAAACAGCGGCACGGTGCTGAACGACAAATTGTTAAACGGCCAGCTCGATATGGCAGTGCTCTACGAGCGCGCGCCGGGTGCCGGGATTAATAGCCTGCCGCTGCTGAAAGAGGATCTCTACCTCGTCGGCACGCGGGATTGCCCGGGGCAGAGCGTCGATCTGGCGGCGGTTGCTGAACTCAATCTCTTCCTGCCGCGCGATTACAGCGCCGTGCGTTTACGGGTGGATGAAGCCTTCTCCCTGCGCCGCCTGACGGCGAAGATCATCGGTGAGATTGAGTCGATTGCCACTCTGACGGCGGCGATCGCCAGTGGAATGGGCGTGACGGTGCTGCCGGAATCCGCCGCGCGTTCGCTCTGTAGCGCCACAAACGGCTGGATGGCGCGCATTACCACGCCATCAATGAGCCTGCCGTTGTCGCTGAATGTCTCTGCACGCGGCAGCATGTCACCACAGGCGCAAGCGGTGAAAGACATTCTGCTGTCGCTGGTCAGCCGTCCGACGATGGAGAACCGCGAGCTGCAACTGGCAAGCTAGTCTTTATTCCTTAAAAGTATAAGTTGCTGGTTTTTATTATTTGTTCTGCCTGGCCGCAGACTTTAACAATAACGTCATGATTGATGGGCCAGGAGCGAAGGGTGAACTTCCAGCAACTTAAAATTATCCGTGAGGCGGCGCGGCGGGATTACAACCTGACGGAAGTCGCCAATATGCTGTATACGTCGCAGTCCGGCGTGAGTCGACATATCCGCGAGCTTGAAGAGGAGCTGGGGATTGAGATCTTCATTCGCCGCGGCAAGCGATTACTGGGCATGACCGAGCCGGGCAAAGCGCTGCTGGTGATTGCCGAGCGCATTCTTAACGAGGCGAGCAACGTCCGCAGGCTCGCTGACCTCTTCACTAATGACACCTCCGGTGTTTTAACCATCGCAACCACCCATACGCAGGCGCGTTACAGCCTGCCGTCGGTAATCAAATCCTTCCGCGCGCTCTTTCCTGAGGTTCGCCTTGAGCTCATCCAGGGGACGCCGCAGGAGATTGAAACCCTGCTGCATAACGGCGGCGCAGATATCGGTATCGCCAGCGAGCGCTTAAGCAATGACAGCGCGCTGGTCGCTTTCCCGTGGTTCCGCTGGCATCACAGTCTGCTGGTGCCTCAGGATCATCCGCTGGCGCAGGCCTCACCGCTGACGCTGGAGGAGATCTGCCGCTGGCCGCTTATTACCTATCGTCAGGGCATCACCGGGCGCTCGCGCATTGATGAAGCTTTTTCCCGCAAAGGGTTAATTCCCGACGTGGTGCTGAGCGCGCAGGACTCCGATGTGATCAAAACCTATGTCGAGCTGGGTCTCGGCGTCGGGCTGGTGGCTGAGCAGTCCAGCGGTGAGCATGAAACGGGGAAACTGGTGCGCCTCGATACCCGGCATCTTTTCGATGCCAATACCGTCTGGCTGGGCTTAAAGCGCGGTCAGTTGCAGCGCAACTATGTCTGGCGCTTTATTGAACTCTGTAATGCCGGGTTGTCGGTCGATGAGATCAAACGCCAGGTGATGGAGCCGGATGAAGCGGCGATTGATTACCAGATTTAACGCCAAAAAAAAGCCTGCGCAGACGCAGGCTTTTTTATCGGCTTAGTGCACCTGCGGCCTGATAAATATCGCCGTCACTGCCGAAAGTAAGCAACCCGCCATCAGGTAGATCGCCACGCTGTGCCACTCACCGCCGGAGAAGGTTAAAAGCGCGGCGGCGATAAACGGTGTAAAGCCACCGCCGACCACGCTTGCGACCTGATACCCGACACCCGCGCCGCTGTAGCGGTAACCTGCGCCAAACATCTCGGTGAACATCGGCTGTTGGACGCAGACCACCATATCGTGGGCGATATTCGCCAGCAAAATGGAGAAGATAACTACGCCAAGAATAGAGCGTGCTTCGAGCGCCATAAAGAAGGGGAAGGCGCTCATAGCCCCGAGCAGGGCACCGGTAATATAGATACGCCGACGCCCGAAGCGATCTGCCATCCAGGCGAAGAGCGGGATAGTAAAGCAGCTGACGCCGCCCACCAGCAGCCCGATATTGAGAAATAGCTCGCGCGGCATGCCCAGGTTTTGCGTGGAGTAGTTAAGCGCAAAGGCGGTGACGATATACATGGTCAGCAGTTCGCACAGCCGCAGGGCGATAATCTTAAGAAACGCGCCCGGATGGCGAACCAGCGCTTCAAACACCGGCGGGCGGGTTTTCGCCTCAATAGGTTTTTCTGCCTGCGCGCGTTCAAACTCGACCGACTCTTCCATGCCATTACGCACCCACAGCGCGCCAAGCACCAGCACAATGCTGAACAGGAACGGCAGACGCCAGCCCCAGCTCAGGAACTGCTCATCGGTGGTCAGCGTGCTGATCAGCGAAACCAGCCCGGTAGAGAGCAGCAGGCCGACGCCATAGCCCACCTGAATGCCGCTACTATAAAAGGCTTTCTTACCGGCCGGAGCGCTCTCCACCGCCAGCAGCGCCGCGCCGCCCCATTCACCGCCAACGGCGAAGCCCTGAATGGCGCGCAGAGTCACCAGCAATACCGGCGCCCACCAGCCAATGGTGGCGAAAGAGGGGAGTATGCCAATGCAGGCGGTGGCAATGCCCATCATCCAGACGGTCATCATCAACATCCGCTTACGTCCTAAGCGGTCGCCGAAATGGCCGAAGACGATGCCGCCGAGTGGGCGGAACAGAAAGCCGACGCCAAAGGTAGCAAAAGCGGCAAGCGTGCCCATTGCCGGGTCGATCTGCGGGAAAAATTCGCTGTTAAACACCAGCGCGGCGGTGATGCCGTAGAGTAAAAAATCGAACCAGTCGACCACGGCGCCCGCAAAGCTGCCCCATGCAGCACGGCGTGCGCGGTGGGAGGATGGGGTCTGCTCATCGGGTCGGGGGGGAATGAGTGTGGAGTCCATAGCTGTCCTGTCTGTTCCTTACATCTTGCAATTTTTTATTATTAAAACCAGGGAAAGGATTACTCACATCGTATGCGGCAAAATTAAGGCCGCCCTTGAGACTACAGCGACAGCCCGCGCGAGAAAACCCTTTTACACAGATGTCGTACCTGACAGCGTTAAGCGGTCTGATCCTGCGCCTGGTATATCCTTAACAATTCCCGCTATAATCCGGGAAATTTGTTAACGGATTCAGAAGCGAAAATGGCAAAACTTACCTTACAAGAGCAGCTCCTGCAGGCAGGGCTGGTCAACAGCAAAAAGATGGCCAAAGTGCAGCGCACGGCGAAGAAGTCCCGCGTGCAGGCGCGTGAGGCGAGAGAAGCGGTAGAAGAGAATAAAAAGGCGCAGCTTGAGCGTGATAAGCAGCTTAACGAGCAGCAGAAGCAGGCGACGCTCGCCAAAGAGTATAAAGCGCAGGTGAAGCAGCTGATTGAGATGAACCGCATCACCATCAACAGAGGCGATATCAACTTCAACTTCACCGATAACAACCTGATCAAAAAAATCGTCGTCGATAAGGTGACGCAGGCGCAGCTGATTAGCGGCCGTCTGGCGATTGCCCGTCTGATGACGGAAAACCGCAGCGAGCCGGAGTACGCAATTATTCCCGCAAGCGTGGCTGATAAAATTGCCCAGCGCGATGCCGACAGCATTGTGCTCAACAGTGCACTGAGCCAGGAAGCGCAGGATGAAGACGATCCGTATGCCGACTTCAAAGTGCCTGACGATCTGATGTGGTAAGGCGCGCAGAAGAATATCGGGCCAAAAGCGTGGTCTGCGCGGGCAATGTGCTTTACACTGCGCGCGGCAAAAATAGCACAGAACAACGAGTCAACAGGCGGTAAGGCGATGAACGGAAAAATCACAACCTGGTTTAAAGAGAAAGGTTTTGGATTTATCAAAGATGAGAACGGTGAGAACCGCTATTTCCATGTGATCAAAGTCGCCAACCCAGAGCTGATTAAAAAAGATGCGGCGGTGACGTTTGAACCCACCACCAACAGTAAAGGCCTCTCGGCCTATGCGGTAAAAGTGGTGCCGGACAGCAAGTATATTTTTATCGCTGGCGAGCGCCTGAAGCTCACCTCGATCAAATCTTATGTTGTCTTCAACGAAGAAGTGCCTGCTGATACCCGTATCGATAAAGAGAGCCCGGTGCTCTCGGTCGGGGTGCTGATGAGCAGCATCCGGCCAAAATCTGATATCAAGCCAGGGGAGATGCGTACGCTGAAAAAGCTGGCGATCACCACCTTCCAGGGCTCAACGCTTATCTTTACGGAAGATGAGATCGATATCGACGCGACGGTGAAACTGCTTAAAGTTTGACGTTATCTGCTGCTTTTAAGGATCCCTTATGAACCACGATATTCCGCTGAAGTTTTATGACATCGCCGATGAGTATTCGACGGAGTCCGCGACGCCGGTGAGCGAGTCCGAGCGTGACGCGGTGGCGCACTACTTCCAGCTGTTGCTGACCCGCTTGTCCAACAATGAAGAGATCAGCGAAGAGGCGCAGCAAGAGATGGCCCGCGAAGCCGGCCTCAAAGAGAGCCGCATTGATGAGATCGCTAACTTCCTCAATGCGTGGGGCAACGAGTAACGCGGCATAATCCGCGATTTTCGCTGCTCATAAACGCAAAAAGCCCGCACATCATGCGGGCTTTTTCTTTAACGGTATCAGGTACCAATAATGCCGCCGTCGGATTTGGTGATCACCACCGTAGAGGAGCGCGGTCGTCCATCGGCTTTGAAATCCGGCCAGTTAGAGATGGCGTGCGGATTATTGGGATCGGTGATGTCATCACCGCCTTCACCGGGATGCTGGATATTGATAAACAGCGTGCGGTTGTCCGGTGTAAAGGCAATACCGGTAATTTCACACCCGCGCGGCCCGGTCAGGAAGCGACGATAATCATTGCTCCCCGGAATGGTTGCCACCATCTGGTTATTGCCCATCCCTTCATAGGCTTTTTTATTGATGGTGCTGGAGGAGACATCGGTCTGGATCCAGAGTACGCCACGATGATCGAAGGAGAGCCCGTCCGGGCTGCCGAACTCCGCGCCTTTCATTGAGCCTTTCACTTTCGGGTCGTCACTGTCCGTGCGCCCGGCGAGCACCAGGATATCCCACTTAAATTTGGCTGACGCCGGATCGGCGTTCTCTTCGCGCCAGTGCATGATATGGCCGAACTGGTTATTGGCGCGCGGGTTGGCCGCATCCACCGGCGCTTTGCCCTCTTTGCCGCGATCGGAGTTGTTGGTTAGCGTGCAGTAGACGCTGCCTTTCGCGTGGGTATCGACCGCGATCCACTCCGGGCGATCCATTTTGGTTGCGCCTACCTTATCGGCAGCAAGGCGGGTCTTGATCAGCAGATCGCCCTGGTTGTCGAAGCCGTTGCTTTGATCAAGCCCGTTTTCGCCGAAGATCAGCGGCAGCCAGTCGCCGGAGCCATCTTCATTAAATTTGGCGACGTAGAGCGTGCCTGACTCCAGAAGATTCATATTCGCCTTGCGATCGCTCGGGTCATATTTGTTCTCAGAGATGAATTTATAGATGTATTCAAACTTCTGGTCGTCGCCCATATAGACCACCACGCGGTTATCCGCCGCCAGCGTCACGGCGGCACCTTCATGCTTGAAGCGGCCTAAAGCGGTATGTTTGCGCGGCGTCGAGGTCGGATCGTAAGGGTCGATCTCCACAACCCAGCCGAAGCGGTTTGGCTCGTTGGGGGTTTTGTCGACGCTAAAGCGCTCATCCACTTCGTTCCAGCGGTAGGACTCATCGCTGTCGCTGATGCCGTAGCGCTTCTCCAGCGCGTTGAGCGGTGCTTTTTTGACAAAAATATCTGACCAGTTCTCTTCGCAGGTGAGATAGGTGCCCCAAGGGGTACGGCCATTGGCGCAGTTTTGCATGGTGCCCAGCACCTGTTCACCCTGCGGATCGGCAGCGGTTTTCATCAGCGGCTGGTGACGTGCCGGGCCGCTCAGCTGCATCGGCGTATTGACGGTAATACGGCGGGCAAAGCTTGAGGGGCGAACGACTTGCCAGCCCGCATCCGCTTTTTTCACCTCAATAACCGACACGCCCATCGCGTTTTGCCCTTTACGCGCCTTATCGAGATCCCAGTTGGCGGTCCCGTCTTTGAACAGCATGCCGTTATCAATGTACTCATGGTTGAGCGCCAGCAGACCGTGCGCCGGGTTCTCTTCGCCCTGCGGCAGGCTAAACCACGCCATACCGTCATGGTGCATACCGGCCTGCGCCGCCTGCTCATCGGTGGTGTTGCTGGCGTCGAATTTAAACTCCGGCAGATTGCCTTTTAAGCCCACGGCATCGCCCCAGCGATAGAAGGGGCGGGCGATGTAGCCTTCCGGTACCGTGACATTATCGGCGGTCGAGACGGGAAGGCTGGTGAAGCCGAGCGACATCGCTTTCGCTAAGGCGGACGGTTTCGGCATCGCCGCGAAGGCGTTTTCTGGCATCAGTAAAGAGGGGAATGAGACCGCCGCGCCGGCGACCATCCCCATTTGCAGAAAGCGGCGGCGTGACATAAACGCGCTGACCACCTCTGAAAACGCGGCGTTGTGGCTTGGGTTACTGATCTCATCACTGTGCTCTTGCTTGAACACCGATTTAAGGGGTCTGCTCATATCGTTTTCCTGTGATTTCCATAGGCTTGCGTCGCAATGGAGAGCAGTCTAAAAAACTTTTGTTACAAATTTATAACGTTAGAGGCACAGCGGCTTAATAAGTCGTGTTTGGCTGGGGGAGGGTAAAGAATAAAAAGCAAAAAGCCCGCTAAAAAGCGGGCTTCTTAAATTTGGCTCCTCTGACTGGACTCGAACCAGTGACATACGGATTAACAGTCCGCCGTTCTACCGACTGAACTACAGAGGAATCGTGTGAACGGGGCGAATACTACTGACCCCGTACTTTAGTGTCAACACTAAATTTAACATGCTGATTCAATTGGCTAATTAACATCCAGGACTGTAATTAATGCACCGGATTCGTCTCTTCACCGTAGCTGCCTGGCTGATCGCGCAGGCGGCTTAAGGGATCCTGCTGATAGAAGTGGCAGAAGCGCTGCCACAGGGCAGGGAAACGCGGGGCAAACAGCTCTGGCGCGCTAAAGAAATACTCCGACAGCACCGCGAAACACTCGGCGGGGTCGGTGGCGGCATAGGCATCAATGCTGGCGGCGCTTTCGCCGACAAGATCGATCTCATCCTGAATATTCTCCATGGCGGCACGCAGATCGTGCTCCCAGCCCGCCACATCGCGCAGCGGGATCAGCGGAATGCCGCTGGCGCGATCGCCGTTGCGCATATCAAGCTTGTGCGCTACTTCATGAATAATCAGGTTGTAACCGGAGGCGTCAAAGGAGTCCTGAATGTCGAGCCAGTTAAGCACGATAGGGCCCTGCTGCCAGCTCTGCCCGGAGTGGACCATACGCTGATTATGTACGAGGCCGAAATCGTCCTCCCACTCATCATCAACGATAAAAGGGGCAGGGTAGATCAGCACTTCGTGAAAGCCATCCAGCCATTCGAGGCCCAGCTCCAGCACCGGCAGGCAAAACAGCAGGCTGATGCGCGCGCTTTTCAGCGCGTCCAAATCGAATCCCTGCAGCGCCACCAGGCGCTTTTGCTGCAAAAAACGGTCGGCCAGCTGAACCATTCTGTTTTGGTCGTCGGGCGATAAATTCGCTAATACGGGGACTTTTAACGCATCTTGCCAGGGAAGATCTGCTTCATCGGCAGTCTCCCGGATTTTCCAGGGCCACTTAATCATCGTTTTGCTCGCAAACTCGCCACTTGAACCAAATCAACGGGACTGGGTCTGTTAAAATGCCAAATTTCCTGGCATGATGGCAACTATCTGAACGGAGAGATGCCGGAGCGGCTGAACGGACCGGTCTCGAAAACCGGAGTAGGGGCAACTCTACCGGGGGTTCAAATCCCCCTCTCTCCGCCATTATTCAAGCACTTACCCGCATAGCTTTCAACGATCCAGATCCCAATGAGAAAATCCTTTAACAAAAATGCGAATCTAAAAGTTCACGTTTTTTGGTTCAGCCTCGGGGTCACTTTCACCTCTCAGTCGTAAACTCATACCAGCGATTTATGCTTACAGGCACCCCGGCGCTTATCGGAGCGCCTGAATTGTTCACACCTGAGCCATGCCGCCATCGACGAAGACTTCGCTGCCCGTCATGAAGCTGCTCTCATCGCTTGCCAGGAACAAGGCAACGGCGGCCGTCTCTTCCGGGCGGCCGATGCGGCCAAGCGGCGTTTGTGCTGCCAGGCCCGCGAGCAACGCTTCCGACTGTCCACTGGCCCCGAACAGGTCGAGCAACCCTGGGGTTTCCGTACCGCCGGGTGAGAGCACATTGATGCGAATACCGGTTCCCTTCAGATCGAGGGCCCAGCTTCTGGCGAAGTTTCTGATTGCCGCCTTCGTCGCGCTGTAGATGCTGAAAGCGGGCGTTCCCATTGAACCTGTGGTTGACCCGGTCAGGATGATCGAGCCGCCAGCGCCCATGAGCGGAAGCGCCTTCTGAACCGTAAACAGCGTCCCCTTCACGTTGACGCCGAACATGTGGTCAAAGTCCGCTTCGCTGATCTCGCCCAGCGGAGCGAACGTTCCTAAGCCAGCGTTTGCGAACAGGATATCGAGCTGACCTGCTTCGCTCTTGATCTGCGCGTAGAGATGGTCGAGATCCGCCAGGCTGGAGACATCACAACGGATTCCCGTCGCGCCATGACCAATTTTGGCTATTGCCTTATCGATCTCGGCCTGGCGACGTCCTGCGATATAGACGCGTGCGCCTTCTGCGGCGAAGCGTATAGCGCTTGCAAGGCCGATCCCCGTGCTTCCACCTGTAATCAATGCTGTCTTGCCTGTGAGTCTGGACATAAGCGTCTCCTTAAGTGATTTGCCGACAGCTGCACTTTAGACGGGAAATTACTTTTGGTATAGTATGCACCTTTTGGTAAGTACCAGAGGAAACCCGATGACACCCTCATTTACATGTGGTCTGGACGCAGCGCTGGCTGTAATCGGCGGTAAGTGGAAGCCTTTGATCCTGTTCCATCTGGCGTATGACACCCGTCGCTATGGTGAGCTGAAACGCGCGGTTGCTGGCGTCAGTGACAAAATGCTTATTCAGCAGTTGAAGGAGTTGCAGGCCGACGGCGTGGTTCAGCGCATCGACTACCAGACTATTCCGCCCAAAGTCGAATACTCGCTTACCGAATTCGGCGTCAGCCTCGCCAATAGTCTCGCCCCACTGTGCGCATGGGGAAGTGCGCACATGAGCCAGATTGAGAAGATTGCGCTCGCCCGGCAGGGCGCGTTGACATCGACAGAGTGATAGCCGTTGTGGCAGGTGAAACCAGTCGTAGTGGTTTGCCTGTGCTCAAGGCCTTAAACGCTATTAAAAGCACTCATTGTCCGCTCTGTGCAGGAGCGGACATTGATTCATAAGATGGGGCGCTCCACGCACAGAATCTGTAGCTCTTACAGCTTTTTCACCAGTGTTTTTAATTGTGTAATGAGCTGCGCGTTGTCTTCCCCGGAGTGACCGGCTACAGGCCAGGTTGACTGACGAATAACCAGTCGTGTAGGCAGCAGCTCACGGATCCTGATTTGCGGGTCGGCCATGAATTGGATAAGCAACTCCACGGCCCGCTTACCGAGTTTGTTGAAATCCTGTGCCACGGTGGTCAGCGGCGGCTGGAAGTAAAGGCTATCTGCCGTATCGTCATAACCCGTGACGGAGACTGCCTGGCTCCCGCTGCGATTGAGCTGCGCCAGGGCGCTCAACACGCCGAGTGCCATCTGATCGTTCGCCACAACGATCGCACTTATCTTCGGGTACTGATGTAACAGTTTGAAAGCGTTGTGCCAGCCGCTGGCCGCACTCCAGTCGCCAAAAACCGTCACCGCATTACTTACCCCAAGTCGATGCAACGTCTCACGCCAACTGCTCAAGCGCATGCGTGCCGAAACCGAACTTTCAGGTCCGGCAAGCAGACCGAAATCCCGGTGCCCCAGTTCCCAGAGATGCCGGATGCAAGCGCTACAACCATCAAGATGGTCAAAGCGCACGCAGCAGACATCGGTCTCCGGCGAAATATCCAAAAACAGACAGCAAATATCCGGATTCTCACTCACCAGCTTTTCGGCAACACTGCCTTCCAGCGGCAGATTAATAATTGCACCACGGATATTCTGTGCGCGAAACTCATTTAGCCGTGCCTGAAGTGAGGCGTAATCCACGATCGCGGGCATCGCAATAGCGACCTCCAGCTCGCGTGCGCTGGCGTGACTTTTTATTGCCGCGGCGATTTGTGAGGGTGCATGCAGGGTCAACGACGCGGTAATCAAACCAATCGACGGCGCAGACTTTCCCGCCAACAATTGCGCCGAACGGTTCGGAACATAGAGCAACGCCTGCATCGCGCTGATCACCTTGTCGCGGGTGCGCTCAGACACAACCCCGGGTTTATTCAGTACACGCGAAACCGTCTGCTGCGACACTCCGGCCTTGCGAGCCACATCTTCTAACGTTGCCATACGGCGTTGCATAAGTCACTCCTTTACACATCCGTAACAATGTCGTCCGCTAACATTTTATGTCTTAAAGACGACAAAATAACATCATTTCCGTGATATTTCGTGATCGCGTATGAGTTTCACTTTCGCCAGTGTTGTGGCTTTAAACAAAATATCTGATAACTCACCCATCTTGTCTGGCGAACGACATTCTCATTTATCAGGCGAATATACCTATGCTTTATCACGATCCCCGGACGTCTCCGGGCCACCTGTTTTATGACGTGCTGGAGCGCGAGGAGTGGCAAAACCCGACAGGCTGCTACTCACTGGCGTTCAGCGTGGAGGAAAACTGGCGGGCTGGTGGCCAGGCGCAGATTATCTTCGATGGCGATAACTCTCTGGCCGGGGCGAAAGCGCGAAACCAACATAAAAGCGGCTTTAATAATGACGCGTATCACAGGATGGAATATAGACAATGAAACTCTCTGAACTCGCGCCAAGAGAACGGCATAACTTCATCTACTTTATGCTGTTCTTTTTCTTCTACTACTTCATTATGTCGGCCTACTTTCCCTTTTTCCCGGTCTGGCTGGCGGAAGTTAATCATTTAACCAAAACAGAAACGGGGATCGTTTTCTCCTCGATCTCGCTGTTCGCGATTATATTTCAGCCGGTATTTGGCCTGATATCGGACAAACTGGGGTTACGCAAACACCTGCTGTGGACCATTACGATCTTGCTGATCTTGTTTGCGCCGTTCTTTATTTTTGTGCTGTCGCCGTTATTGCAGTTGAATATTTTCGCCGGTGCGCTAGCGGGCGGTATTTATCTGGGGGTTGTCTTCTCCAGCGGTTCCGGGGCGGTAGAGGCCTATATTGAACGCGTCAGCCGTGCGAACCGTTTTGAATACGGAAAAGTGCGCGTTTCCGGCTGTATTGGCTGGGCACTGTGCGCGTCCATCACCGGTATTTTGTTTGGCATCGATCCCAATATCACCTTCTGGATTGCCTCAGGTTTTGCACTGGTGCTGGCAGTATTGCTGTGGATGTCACGTCCGGAAGGGAGCAATAGTGAGCTGGTCATCGACGCGCTGGGAGCCAACCGTCAGGCCTTCTCGATGCGTACCGCCGCGGAACTATTACGCATGCCACGCTTCTGGGGATTCATTGTTTATGTAGTTGGCGTCGCCAGCGTATATGACGTATTTGATCAACAGTTTGCCAACTTCTTTAAAGGCTTTTTCTCCAGTCCGCAGCGCGGAACAGAAGTATTCGGCTTCGTCACCACCGGAGGGGAATTACTTAACGCGTTGATTATGTTCTTTGCCCCTGCCATCGTGAACCGGATTGGCGCGAAAAACGCTCTGATCACTGCCGGCATTATTATGTCAGCGCGTATTCTGGGGTCTTCTTTTGCCTCTTCAGCTATCGAAGTGGTGATCTTAAAAATGCTGCATATGTTTGAACTCCCGTTCTTGCTGGTGGGCACCTTCAAATACATATCATCTGCCTTTAACCCGAAACTATCAGCAACGCTGTTCCTGATTGGTTTTAACTTATCGAAGCAGCTTTCAGGTGTTGTACTCTCCGTATGGGTCGGAAGGATGTATGACACCGTCGGCTTCCACCAGGCTTATCTCATTCTGGGCAGCATTACGCTGAGCTTTACCATCGCCTCCCTCTTTACCCTGAAAGGGAGTAAAACGCTGCTGCAGGCTACCGAATATAAAAGTGCAGCCTGATAATAAAAGCCCGCTCTACTAAGCGGGCTTTATCTTTATTTTCCATCCTGCGTATAGCCGCGTCTTATTTTTTTCTGCCCGCTCTGTTTAACCAGAGCAAGATTCCCACTCCTGCCAGACTAAACAGAGAAAGGCTGTAAAGCGCAGTAAATGAACCAAAGATCTGCGCTAACCCGCTGGCTATCCCGGTAGATATCGCGGCGGTCAGAACCTGGCCGCGCCATGCAATGGCACTGGCTTTGGCAACCTGATCTTCTGCGAAGTTTTTAAGCACTCCGAACGTTCCAAGAGCAAATACAATATTCGAGGCCATGTGTGCACCGAATATCAAAGCAAGCCCTGTGTAGGGAAAGCCGGCAGAGAGCGGTAATAAAAAGTAGCTTCCGATATATCCACCCAGGCATAACAGCAACAGCCTGTTATTAGCGGAATAGTGCGGTAATTTACCGACATCAAGCATTAGCGGGCCGCAAAGTTGCCCGAGGCTGCGCGCAAAAAGAAGCGGTAATGCAAGCCCAGCGGAATCTCCAGGCCTTATTTCCTGCGCAAGGGCAGGTAAAAGCGCCATTGCTGGAGAACCCACGGCTGCAAGAGCAGGTAATAGCATCACGCTTCTTTTTTGCAATGGGGATAAACATCGCCAGAATGGCCTGGGTGTGACATCGACAGATTTTTCAGATTGCAGTTTTCTTACCTGAATAACTGAGGCTGACATCAGAAGTAAGATCGTGGAAGCGACAAAACTTAGGGCATCAATAGCGAGGAGATGTAAAGGAGAGATCAGGTCGAATAATAAAACGCCCAATCCGGTACCGAGTAATACCTGTGAGGCAAAAATTATCGTTTCCATTGCTGTTGCTGCAGGTAATTCGTCATGGCGTAATCCGCGTTTAAACAACAGAGTCAGCGCCGGATAACTCATGCCGCTGAACAGCGATTCCGAACACTGAACCGCAAGCAAAGCCGGAACGTTATGATGCAGCAAGCCATACAACGGAAAAACGAGTGCAATCAGGCCGAGCAGCTCGGTAAAAATCAGGACCCGGAGGGGTGAAATTCTCTTACACAGAGTTTCGCCCCAGATACTCCCTAAAAAGCTCGGCAGCATTGACAGCATGTAAACGATGGTCAGAGTCGCGGGAGAGGCCTGCCAGTGTAAAAGTTGTCCAAAAACAATTACCTGAGTAAGCCCGTTGCCCAATGATGAAAGGATATAGGCAAAACCAAGGAAGCGTAGCCAATCGTGACTACGCAGTGCGCGAATCAGCGCAAACAGCAATGTATTCATCGGAAGATTCTCATCTTTAATAACAGAATTCCACAAAGCCACCAGGCAATGCGGAAAGTAAAAACTGTTAAAAGACAGAATCTCTACATCGGAAATTTACTCTCATGACACGGATGCAGCACTGTATCACATAAAAAGTAGGGGGCGCTTTTGAAACTACTTAGTTGATATGGGACGAAATACGTTAACGTTCCCGACACACCTCTAAAATTTTCTCCCGAAGCCAGCGGTGCCCGGGATCCTTTTCCATTCTTGGATGCCACATCTGCGACACCACAATGTTGCGGGTTTTGAATGGCAATTCAAAGAGATGTAAATTGTCTGTCATTCGTTGATTGCGCAAGTACAGCGCGGGAACCATGGCGATAAGGTCAGAGGCCAGGGCGACGGATAACGCGGTCGGAAAGCCTGGAACCACGCTCACCACTTTGCGCGTGACGCCTAACGCCGCCAGGGCATCATCGACAAAACCATGTAGCACCCCGTCGGGTGACGCCACCACATGTCCCCAGGCAATATAATCTTCAACGCTTATTTCCGGCCGTGACGCCAGCGGATGCTCCTTGCGCACCGCTCCAATAAACCGATCCTGAAAGAGTCTCTGCACCCGAATTTCTGGCCCCATATTGCCCTGGACACCAATCTCCAGGTCAACCAAACCCTCCCGAAGATAACGAGACGTTTTTTCAGGTTTCGGCGCAAAGCGTATGCAAATCCCCGGGGCCGCTTCGGCCACGGCGGCAATGAGCAGCGGGCCAAATGCCACCACAAAACCATCATTGGCCCTGATGGTGAACAGCCGTTCGAGGTTTTCCACCTTGAGCGTCCCGGATGAGGGCTGAAGTACCGCTCTCGCCTCATGGACCGCGCTTCTGGCACGATCCCGGGTTGCTTCAGCCCAGGGGGTGAGCACCATGTTACGTCCTGCTCGCACCAGAATGGGATCCCCCGTCACCTCACGTAGCCTGCTGAGCGTGCGGCTCATCGCTGAGGTGCTCAGGTTTAAGCGTCGAGCCGCCCTTGCAACGCTGGCTTCTGCCAGCAAAACGTCGAGCGCGACCAGCAAGTTAAAATCAGGATCGGACATAGTGGTTCCTGGTGAGAATTCAGATAGGGCGTCGAATGCAATTATAGAGTGCAAATGCTGCGTCTTCCGCCTCGACTTGTTGCTGATTATAGTTTTCGCATCCTTCCTTTCACAGGCATTAAAGATGACAACATTATTTGCAAATCAGCCGGGCGATGAAGGCCTGCCGGGACAAGAGCGTGCACGCGTGATGGCCGCCGTGATGACCACGACGTTGATGGGCGTGTTTGACGGCACAATGATTAATATCGCCCTGCCATCCATGGCAAAAGCGATGCAGGTACCGGCGAATGTCGCGGTCTGGTTCGCTAACGGCTACCTGCTCTCTGCCGCCATGACGTTGGCTATCTTCGCTGCGCTGGCAGTACGCGTCGGTTACCGCCCCGTGTTTCTTTCAGGCCTTACCGTTTTTACGCTCACTTCACTGGGTTGCGCGCTGGCCAGTACGCCGGAGATGCTCATCGGAATGCGCGTTATGCAGGGGATCGGCGGCGCAGCGACCCTGAGCATTGCCCCGGCGATATTGCGTTCTGTTTTCCCCGGGCGATTGCTTGGCCGCATTCTTGGGCTACATGCTCTGCTTATTGCTTCAAGCTCGGCCATAGCGCCTGTACTTGGCGGCACAGTGCTGGGCATACTGAACTGGAAATGGTTATTCGCCATAAACGTGCTCCCTGGCGCCGTTTCCCTGCTGCTGGTATTCAGGTCGCTGCCACCAAAACCGGCATCCGACAGAATGCCGTTCGATACGCCAGGCGCTGTGCTGTCCGCACTACTTTTAGGCTCAATGGTGATGGCGGCAAACAGCTTCTCCTCAGACCACCACATCAGCGTCGCGGCTATCAGCTGGAGTCTGCTCGCGATGCTCAGCGCCATCACATTTATCTGGCACATCCGCCGGGCAAAGCATCCTTTATTACCACCCGTAATGTTCAAAAATGGACGCTTTACCCTTGCGGCTTTAACTTCGCTGGCCTGTTTTGTGAGCCAGGGCATTACCTTTATTGCGCTGCCATTTCTGTTTCAGAGCGTATATGGCTACAGCCCCGTAATGTCGGCGTTGCTTTTTACGCCATGGCCGATCGGCATTGTGTTGATAGCGCCTCATGCAGGCCGTTGGGCCGACACATTTTCAGCGCCCCTGATTTCTACCGTTGGGTTAGCGCTTTTTGTGGTGGGGTTGATTTTGCTGGCCACGCTACCCGCCAGCCCTGCGGCATGGGATATCTGTTTACGTAGCCTGTGGTGCGGCATCGGATTTGGTTGTTTCCAGAGCCCTAACAACCGGGAGATGCTGTCTAACGTTTCCCGCGACTATGCCAGCTACGCATCAGGCGTATTGTCTATCGTCCGGACGTTCGGTCAATGTCTCGGCGCTGCTGTTATGGGGGTACTGCTGGCAATAAATGAACTACAGGCTGTCCATTATGCTCTGTGGATTGCTGTCGTCGCTTCTGCGGCATCATTGGTGTTGAGCGTGAGCCGGTTACGTAAAGCAGGCCTGGCGGCAGCCTGAAGTTGCGTGCTCATTCTGTCTTGTAGCCACGATTGCAAATGGCTGGCGCTCAGCTAAGGGATGGGACGCTAATTATATTGATGTAGCCATGCTGACCGTAAGCAGCCCGTATTAACGTCTTTTTCTTCTTGCAAAGAGATAGTGGGGAAGTAAGTTCTCGGAAAAGGGCATTAACCTGATTTTGGTCCGCTCCGTGCCAGGAGCGGACATTGAATTAATGAGAATAAAACCGGAGCAACAGCGCCGGTTAATCGTGCTTTGTACGCATATTTATGAGAACTGTCAGCCTATTAGTGAACTCTTTTTTGTAGAGAGATTTCTGTTTATACAAAGCATTAGCAAAGCGGCACAACACACTGATAAAAGTGGAACAAGCAGAGTCATTTTAAACCCTGCCAGTTGCGCCATCAGGCCGGCAATCCCATTGCCAGCCATCATGCCTGTGCGCATGGCATTGGAGTGAAATGCTGATGCGAAGCCGCTACGTTCTGGCAATGCGTCCTGAATAACAGAAATGCCCAGGCCGACAAAAATACCAAAGAATAATCCGTTAAAAAGTTGCAACACAATCAGTTCGGTCATGTTAGTGGCCAACTGAAGCAGGCTGTAATAGACGGCTGCAAAGAGAAATCCGACCATAATCAGTGGCTCTTTCCCTGTTTTCTCTGCCAGATGAGCAGCGGCAAGCATAACGGGAATTTCCATTATCGCGGTTGCGCCAAGCAGGAAGCCCGGAAACGAAGCGGGTAAATTAAGCTCGTGTACCAGGTACAGCGGCATAATGGTCAGGTACATGTTATTGGATAAATTTGCCAGCATCATTACTGCGCCGAGTGCCCAAATCATACCCGTGATAGGGGCTTTACTGGCTTGAGTTTTTTCTGCTCTGCCGGTATCGACACTGTTTTTATCCTTCGAAAGCAGCAACTGGCTGACAAGTAAGGTGATGGCCGCAAGCAGGGCTGAGGCCAGAAAATTAAAGGTGAAGCCAAATCGGTCGGCGAAGACAAATGCCAGAGCTGGCCCGGCAATCCACACAATTGACACGCCCGAACGCATTTGCGTATTGAGCCGCGTAGCGTTAAGCCCTGCCGTCAGTGAATGCTTTCGGATCATCGACAGGAGTAACGGAATAGACGCATTGCCTGGCCCCATCAATAAAATACCGATGACCAGAGCCTCGATGGGTTGACGACAGAAACTGAAGGCTAAACCCGCCAGAAAAAGCGACGTAACAGAAATCATGAAAAGTTGCCGGACTGGATGTCCCTTATCTGCAAGCGATCCCATCAACTGGCTAAAAAATAATCCTGAGAGGGCAAACCCCAGGCTGTAGAAAGTGATAAAAATCGGGCTGGCATGTAATCCGTTTATTAAAAAAAGACTCATGACAGGCAAAATGAAGGCATATGAAATGGCGGTCATTACGTTTATAAGGAACAGCCGCCCAGTAATTCCGGAAAAAAAAGCCATAAAGAACAACATCTCCATGTAGGTTAATCTTATTTTTTAACATGGAAATGTCTCAGGACAGCGCACTATTTCACTTCATATGAGATGTACTGGTGTTCGGGTCGTTAGAGCTTCGTCAGAAGGTCTTTGTCCCGCTTTTTAGATATTCTGGCGGACGATCCGCTTCTCGCTCAAAGCAGACCTTCAGTTCTGTTAAGTTGTCAGCTTTGTACCAGAAACCGACATTGATATTTCATTCAATGTACTGGCTAAAGCGTAAAAGATAACCATCGGGATCCTGCACGAGGAACTCTCTCTGGCAGGCGGACGTTTCTCCGGTACTGTAATGGTTATCATGGAGATCCCGATAAAGCGTTACGCCATGTGCATGCACCCGGGCGAGGATCTGTTCAATATCGTCCACTTCTATCTGAAAATTAATGCCTCGTCCAAATGGCCTGGTGAGTTCGCCCGTATTCCAGCCATCCGGATGATACTGCTCAAGCATCAGTTGTGCTTCACCAAGAGAGATATAAGCAAAATCAGGATCTTTGCGCTTGATCATGATGTTAAAGCCAAGCACGTCTGCATAGAAGTGCAGAGAGGCTGTAAAATCCGTTACAGTCAGTTCTGGAACCATTCGGTTCCAGAAGGGTTCATTCTTATCAGTCAACTTTCTTATCCTTTATTAACAGACCCAACATCCGGCAGACCTTCTGAATCCTGCGCGTGCATGCTTATTCTTTTTTCGGCTTTGCTAATACCATATATTCATAAGGGATTTTATAATCGTTCTGTTTATCAATAGGTTAATGGGTTATTAACACTGCAGGCGATGCCAGTTATTGCGCCGTTATGCCTTAAAAGTATCAATATTGTTGATATATCTTTAATTCATATTTTCTGACGATATGATGTCGGAGAACTCTGAATAGTGAGAACGTTTCTTATTAACAATCCCCGACCACAAAAGGAAAACGAGATTATGGAAGATTTCGCAGTTCGTAGCGCAGGTGGAAAGCTCGCGCTATGGGTCTTCTGGATTTTCTGCCTCTATTTTTGCTGGTCTCTGGCGAGCAATCTCTGGCTTGCCGGCCCGGCTGATATCGTCTCAGGCTTCGCCAGCGGCGCAGCGCGATCTGTTGAAAGCGGGTTAAACACGGTGTCTGGCATCGTTGCATTAAGTGCGGTAGGTGCGATACTGGGCGCCATTGCCTGGTATACACGTCCACGCGATATGCAAGCGTGACGTCAGGGCTCCACCGTTTTCACAGGATGATGCATGTCTCTCTTCGACTGGCAGCAGCGCTTTGACAGCTGGATGACGCAGCACTTTACCCACGCCGATGCCGCCCACGATCTCGCGCACTTTCTCCGGGTATGGCAAACGGCGCAAACCTTGATGGAAGGCGAACAGGCTGACGCGCTGGTGGTGCTCACCGCCTGCTACTTCCACGACATTGTCAGCTTTGCCAAAAATCATCCGCTGCGTCACACCTCGTCGCAGCGGGCGGCAGAAAAAGCCGCCGCGATCCTTACTACCGACTTTCCTGACTTTCCCGAAAGCGCCATTCCTGCGGTGCGCCACGCCATTGAGGCGCACAGCTTCAGCGCCGCCATTACGCCACAAACCCTTGAAGCTAAAATCGTGCAGGATGCCGACCGGCTGGAGTCCCTCGGCGCGATTGGCCTGGCTCGAGTTTTCGCCGTCTCCGGCAGCATGGGCGGCGCGCTGTTTGACGGCGACGATCCTTTTGCTGCCCGCCGCGAACTGGACGACAAGCGCTTTGCCCTCGATCACTTTCGCTGCAAGCTGCTTAAACTGCCTGCGACCATGCAGACCGCCAAAGGCCGCGCACTGGCCGAGCATAATGCCGATTTCCTGGTACACTTTATGGCAAAACTGAGCGCCGAACTGCGGGGCGATTTTCAGCGTCTTGATGACGAGGTGCTGCGCCGCTACAGCGCGCGCCCATCCTGAGGAGAGGGAACGATGGCAGATGTGCATGACAAAGCGACGCGCAGCAAGAATATGCGCGCCATCGCCACGCGCGATACTGCCATTGAGAAACGGCTGGCGGGTTGCCTGGAGGCGCTGGGGCTGGAGTTTCGCGTGCAGGACGCCGCTCTGCCCGGACGCCCCGATTTTATCGTTGATGCCTACCGCTGCGTTATCTTCACTCACGGCTGTTTCTGGCACCATCACAACTGCTATCTGTTTAAAGTTCCCGCCACGCGCACCGATTTCTGGTTAGAGAAGATTGGCAAAAACGTGGCGCGCGACGCCCGCGATTGCGCACTGCTGCTGGAGCAGGGCTGGCGGGTGTTGGTCGTCTGGGAGTGTGCGCTGCGCGGAAAACTGAAACTGAGCGACGACGCGCTCAGCGTTCGCCTGGAGGAGTGGATCTGCGAGGGGCAACAGACCGCACAGATCGATACTCAGGGAATTCATGGCGCCTTTTAATTTGCCATAGCGAAAATACCCTCTCTGGTAATTAGGATAAGTGAGCCCCTGATTCCTGATAAGGGAATTAAAATAACCTCTCTGTTTTCATTAATTCCTGCCGTAAAAAAGCAAAACTATTTTGTTGCTTATAAACATTGAAGCCATCGAGGCTTAATTATCGGATTGGATTAGATTCGTGTTTTGTTGTGTGGAGCGCACGC
The DNA here is from genome assembly GCF_016624785.1 of Kosakonia sp. S42. Classification (NCBI taxonomy): domain Bacteria; kingdom Pseudomonadati; phylum Pseudomonadota; class Gammaproteobacteria; order Enterobacterales; family Enterobacteriaceae; genus Kosakonia; species Kosakonia sp. S42. The sequence goes on from NZ_JACVTW010000010.1 coordinate 124,565, forward strand.
CATCTGACTCGCTTTTATTAAAACCAACACATGTTGTATTTACTGGTGATCAACAGGGTCTTTGTCGTCTGAATAAGACGATCCCCAATCGATTGAAAAAGATCACTCTTTTTATTGTGGAGGTTTTATGTCATCTCACGAGGTTTTATCTAAAACAGTTCATATTCTATTTACTGATGATGACAAGGCGTCTTTGGCGTCTGCAGCAGAAGAGAAACAACATGATGAGGCGTTATTCTGCGAAGAGATGATTGACGTTGCGATAGATATTCCGCCGCGAAGTCTCTCTGAAGTGAGCAGCGAATGCTTATCGCGGCAAACAGAAGAGGCGCAGCACCTGAAAGCGCGCCTTCTTGAGTCCCTGAGCCGCAAAATGCCGCACCTCATCGAAAACCGACATCAGGGATATAACAGGCATAAGCCTGATGCGGCCGACATCCGGCGGATACAGGAGAAGCTACGGGCCGTGCAGGGTACATCTGTGCCGGAGACGCTTCTCGCCCCCGCTCACCATTTTCTCGACACCCTGTTATCGCTGTCGCAAAGCGACGATCCCACCGCACATGAAACAGACCATTACGCCGTCGATTTGATGCACGCGATCTCCGATGCGCTGGATGCCATCACCGTCGCCGAAAAAGTCGAACATCTGGAGTGGGACGCGCAGGTTGCTGCAACGGCGGATGCGTATCGAGATAAATTGCTCGCTGCACTCCCACAGGAACTCACCCAGTCTCAGCAGGCTGAGGATTTACTTCTCTCCGCAAGCAATGCGTCATGTGTGGAGGATCAGCGATTCGTTCAACTGAAACAGTCGCTTATGGCTGAAACCCGGCTGACCCGTCAGCGTCTGGCAGAATGCCTGCAACAGCAGGCCGACGTTATACAGAGTAATGCCCGTGATGCGCGGCTATTTGCGATGAAGATGTTACTCAGGCAAGGGGATCGCGCTGCGCCGGGGAGTGCTGAGCAACTTGCAGACTGGATGCAGGAGTATCTGGTCTTCGCGTACCCCATGCCCGGGGCTGATGGTGTGCCGCAAGGCAATCCGCAGGTGAGGGAGCGCAAACCTGGGGAGGAGCCCGATGATGTCCGGCTGGTTCGTCATATTCTGCACACTGGTAACATGCTTGGAAGCCTTGCTGCGAGGCTGAAGCAGGTACAAGAGCGTGTCACGCCTGACGATAAGAAAAAAGCGGCGGATAAACTGTGGCATCGCGCTGGGTGCCGGGGCAGAAATCTCACCCAGCTTGCAAAGCAGGCCGGCTCCGGCCCACACAATATCCTTACCAGAGTGAGCGCAGGGGAAAAGCCAACCTACAGCGAAGCGCTCAACCGTGCGGTAAGAGACAGCGCGTTGCTTCTGCTTGATGCAATTCAACAGACAGAGCGGCGAATCAAACAGATCCCTGCCGCGGCAGGGAGAGTGGCAGACGCAGTTGAGCAGTATCTGCAAGTGACTGAATCTTGCTCGGGTGATGAGGCGTTGCCGGCGCTCAATCATCTGCTCACACAAGAGCTGGAGGCTGAGGCAACGCGCTGGCACTCTGTCGCACATCACGCGCAGCAGCAGCTGGAAGCGCTTATTGATCCTCTGGCTAAACGCACAGAAGAGGAGTGGGCAGACTTATTCCGCCGCGCTCAATTTGCAGCGCTTCGCGAGGCGGGCAGAGGAGAAGAGATCGAAAAACTCGATAAAATTCTCCGTCAAACCGCCGAAGGGTTAAGCCAGCTGGCGCTGCAAATGCAGAGCACAGTGGTTCGCCTCGCGAAACTTGGTCACAGCGGCAGGATGGAATTTAATCACCATATTGCGCAGTGGTTAGTGGCGTTAAAGCGGATGAAAGCCGGGGTCAAAAATAGTGTCGTTGAGATAACGGGCCGCGCGCTGGGCAGTTTCTCTCACCGTGGGATGTTGGTGCGCGGCATAAGCGATTGGGCGACAGCGTTACGTCAGGAGTACTTACGTGGCGTCCACCCGCAAAACAAAACCGAAGCAGCCATCTTTTTTGACCGAACGGTGCTGGAACTCATCAACGATAGCCGCAGCCACTTGGCGAAAAAATCCGATCCGCAGGCTGAAGGTCTCATAAGCAGGCTAAAGCTCGCGCTTCAGCTTGCAGCAGAAGATACCACGGTTTACCCGCCCACGGCGGAGGCGATCCTGGCCGGATCGCGAAGCCTGCCGGAGGATATCCGGCGCTGGGCTGAGAGAAAGGTAATCAGTAGCGCATTGTCAGCGGTACTGCGGGAAGGCTTTAGTCTGACAACCGCACCATTTTCTCTACCCGTGCGCGTCGTGCTAAGGGAAGGGCAAACAGAGGGGAAGAGTTCCCGTCGCGATTGCTTTATCAATAAAGCGTTACCGCCAATCGCGTTTCGTTTAACCATGTCACTGTCACCAACAGAAGAGCTGGGCGTCGCGTGCACGCCGCTCTATAAACAGCAAGGTGAGATCACAAAACAGATCCTTACGTTGCCGCAACCACTGGCCTGGACGGCAGGGTTTGTCGGAACGGGGGCAGGGGTTAATGCTGCGGTGAGGCGTTGTATTGAGCAGGCACTGGTGCGGGAAGTTGAGAAATTCATGGCCGAAGCAGCTCTACAAGGTGAGCTGACGGCACCCTTCGCAGAAGCAGATGAAAATTTACCGCCACGGCGGAAAAAACGCGCAGCCGGGTATCCTCAGGAACCCTCCGCGAAAGATTTTGATCTTGCGCCCGAACGGGAAACGGCACCTGATTTACAGCATGAGAGTGAAGTAAAAGAGGAGCCGGGTAATAAAGGTGCAACGGCTGCTTTATTATCTGATGTCAGGGGCTGGAGCGTACGGGGCGCTTATAATCTTGACCTCACTGGCTTACCCCGTGAAGGCGGTATTTACCAGCATGACGATGGGCATTTATATATTTATCTTGCCGGTCGCTTCTGGCCCTGCAAGAAATTGAGTGCCGATCTATACGGCGTGTTTGTTAGCGCGTGGGGTATGAAAAAAGTCGTTATAATCAGTGATGTTAATGGTCGCTGGGATTATGCAGATCAAACCGATGTGGAAAAGTTTAACGCCTTTATAGCTATCCAAAAAAACATTGCAGAATCTAACCTCGAATCTACCGCAAAAAAAAGGATTGATGAGTCTCTTGCTGCGGAGAACTTTATCTCCTGGGGCGATCTGATTCAACGGATAGTTAATATTATGAATAGGGAGTTTTATAATCTTTATTTGAACCCGGAGAATGAAAATCTTATCGGAATTATGATGCTCAGAAAAATGATTCTCGACACCCAGAGTGTGGCGGACGGGATCCTTAAAGGCAGAGCATATGAGAGCACGAATTTATCCTGGAATCAGCAACTGCTGTCTCACTATTGGGAAGCGTTTAATGTTGATATTACCGATGTCACTATATTAGCCACCGCGCACTATGCGCGCATCCTCGCCGATGACGCGCTGGCTAAATAAAGTAAGCTTGATGAAAAGTTCTTCGAGAAAGAGAAGAAACGCCTGGCGAAAATTAATACCAGCATCGCTGACTTGAAAAACAAAATATGGGAGGCAGAAGCTAATCCGCAAGAATATATTAGCGCCTCTCTTGCTACGGCTTTCTATGTAAGATATAGCAAAGATTTCACTACCGAGTTGAAGAAAAAGGAGGGTGAAAGGAGCGTTGTACAATCTATAGTGAACAGAATGCAGAAAAAAAGAGATGGCTACGGTGAGATTATTAAATCGTACAAGAAAAAATACCAGGGCTATGAAGAGGGAATGGCGCTTGGTGATAAAGCGTTTACCCAACGCCTTAGATTGCAGAATAATGAATCAGATATCATTACCGCCGCAAAAGAAGCCGTTGCCGAACTGGCGCTGAAGGAGGTTAAACTTCGGCAAAGCCTGCGCTTCGGTGATGGGGAGTGGGACAGCGAACAGATTGATACGCTTCGTATCGCCCGGGCAACGGTAAGAACAATACTGGTGCAACAACAAACGTATGTCGATCTGGTCGAAACTCTGGCAACGATAAATATTACAATACCCGCCGCCAGGGAGAGTTATGCTGATATTGTTTGGGCCAACAAAATGACTGAAGAGATCTACCCGACAATATTTGCTGATGAAGAAAATGCCGTAGCACGCGATCTTCTTCCCGCGATCCTGCACTGGATGCAGAGGAATAAAAAGAGTGTTTTGTATCTTAAAAATCTTCGTGCCCAGGAGATCATCGATAATTATGCAAAGCGACGTCACGAATTAAATCCATTAATGATTGAAAAGGATATTCCAGATGGGTATGCCTCATTATTCGAAATGTTGGGTAGAGAGTATTTTTCGAGCAAGTGGTATTACAACCAGCAATTTATTGAATACAAAAAAAAGTACAGCAGTTATGAAGCAAGCGAACGCGTTAGAGAGTTGCTGATTATTTCAGGTCTTTCCATTGAGGAAATTACCGCAACTGTCAAAAAAGCAATTCGACTTGATGTCAGGAAGAAAAATAACGTCAAAAATATCCATGCCGGAGAGCTTTTGTTTGTTCAGCTTGAAAACAATGATTGGGTCTTTTTCTCCCTTTTCCCAAATGCAACGTTTAGCCGACGCTTCACTGATGCGCAAATGCGAGGCAACCCGTGGCTGCAAACCATTGCCAATCTTGAAATAAAGAAAGTTCATAGTCACGGGCTGGAGAGTGTGTTTACCGAGGAGTTTTTTAAAAATCATTTTGGTCACGCAAATGAAAAAATTTATTGGGACAGCACACGACGTGCGGCGAAAGAAAAAGAGGAGCTAATTAATAAAATCCTTTATAACAAAGACGGTGATACGGAATATCCGAACCCCTTTGAGAACACTCACTTTGGCGGTACCGAGTACAATTTTTACAAACATGATGAAAAATCGAAGAGTAGTCTTGTCGCTATCCTGAACATCAGTATGAAAAATGCCCTCGATCGTTCAGCCAATAAACTTAAATCCGATCTTTATAAACCCTCTGCGTTGCATCGCATTGCGTCTCTTTTTATTCCATTCTATTCCGATATATACGGCTCGCTGACTGATGCAGAATATCGACCCGATGGTTATGCTCTTATGGCCGATATTTTTGCAGTGGTGTGCGTTGCGGCGCAGGCAGGTATGAAAATAGGCGCGCTGCTAAATAATGCGAAAGGGATCGCCACTATTGCACGAGAAGGGGTAACGAAAGGTTTAACCGGTAAGGGTTTATATAAGTTCATGATTCGCGAGATGGGGGAACAGGTCGTTATTAACGCCATTAAATTAGGGAAAATAAGTGCTAACGCCATGTTTGATTTAGTCGATGCATTAATGTTACGCGATCTCTCAACCTATATTATGTCTAAAGTTCGCGCTAATATGATCTTTCATAATATTATTCCCGGTAAAACTGGCGCTGAAGAGGTGGGGAAAGAGTTTATTCGTGTCGATGTTGCGTTGAAAGATATGCATAAGCAGACTTTGCGCGGCGGTGAGGTCTATGTAAGCATCGCTCCGAAAACCAGGCTGCGTGTTTATTATATAGAAACAGCAAAGGGGATCTCTGAAGTTCGTTGGAGCCCGACAACCAAAGCATGGCGTACGGTTGATCCCAAAGACCCCTCAAATCCCGGTCAGATTATGCACCCTGAAAAAAACAAATGGGTCGTTACCTCAGTCACGGAAGGTGGCGGTATTCAACCTGAGATGGGTATACAGAGGTTGCGTAATGATTTACCAGATAAAAAAATTTCCTTTGATACCCAGCATGCAAAAGAAACTGAAGGAGTGGATGCGCGGGCCTTACTTGAAGAGCTTTACAGGCGTGATTCGACCAGACTGGCGATGGCTAATCCTGCAGAGCGAAGCAAATATTTAATGGCGCCCGTTGCCAATTTCTTGAGCGATCATGGCTTCGAAAACATCCGCTATCGTGGTATGGCTGTTTTTGTAGATTCTGTGGATCAAATGCCCGCAAATCACTTTGTTGTTATCGGTACTAAAAATAATCGCGACTATGTTTTCGATCTCACGGCGGGAGCGTTCTCCAGAAAATATGATGAATTCAGTGGCCCTGTTATTCTTCCTGAAGAGTTGTGGGCGCAGAAATACGCAAATATTAACGGTGCCAGCCTGATTAAATATGCTGATTATAAATCCCGTGTAAAAGCGAATGAGATATTCGGTGCGTACAGCGAATATACTCATCATGGACCTGAAGCTATCATTCCTAATGCGAAAGTACTCAGGCGCCCTGAATGGTATTACCCCGATTCGGTAGCGGCAAATAACAGTGCTGAGGTAGTGAAAACTGCGGCGCTCTGGCCCGGTGCAGGAAATGAACTTATGTCATCGGTGCGCCGTAGCCAGAAGAGAACGGTCACCACTGACGATGCTGCGGATTACGCTGTGGATCTGCTCGAAAATAGTGAAATGCTGAATAAAGAAACGGCGAATTTACTCCGTCAAAGTTTGAAGAATATGAAAGAGGGGGGAATGGCGATCGCCGAAGTCACGGACCTGTTCAATACACCGCGGCAGATTACCTCTCAGTACGATCTCCTCTGTGTGGAAAAAGGGGAGATGCTGATTTTCTTCAGGACGAATACCGCTGCGCAGGCCTCACCGGCGCATTCGTTTCACGCTATGGTCAGCGTCGGTAACGGACGTTTTGCCGGCATAAATAACAGCACGCTTGATAATGTGCTCACCGACGATCCCCGCATACTGCTGGCTGAGCAGCTCGGTGACTTTACAGGGAGCCAGGTCAAACGTCATGCAGACGGTGAAAAAGTGCAGATCTTCGCGGCCAGGCCGACAGGGCTTCTCATCGCGGACAAACCGGCATTACGCGACATAGCCAGCACGATTCCTGCTGACACGGACAGCATTAACGGGTTAACCGATTTGCTGGCAGAATCCGGGAAATTGTCGCCCGAACAGGCTCAGGAATTAGCGCGAGCGCTTCAGCCGGTGGTTAACAACCCCGCGCCTGTTTATGGCCAAATTGGCGCCATTGAAGAGGTGCTGGCTTCACCCGTGAGTATCAGAACCGAGGCCGAGATGATGGCTGTGCCGGAGGGGCACCTTGTTACCTTTATGCGCATCGGTAAATCAAATAGCGGTCATGTGATGTACAGCCTCGGCGATGGTGAGTTTGTCATTATCAATCCTGCAAAGCTCGATGCTTCATTAGCCGATAAAAGTGCAATCATTCACGCCAGCGATATCCCTTCCGACGTGCTGCGCCATAACATGGTTTCTGGCGGTGAAATTGCCCTGAAAAAAATGCGCGTTTCGGCGCTACTGGGTCAGGGGAGCGCATTTTCTGTAGAAGGTGGCACGCTGTCCATTAAAGCGATGGGGGGGCCCGGTGCGGTTAATAGCATGGATGCGCAGGAGCTGGCGGATACTATCCGCGGGTTAGCAAGAAGCGACGATTTTGCCGTTGATTTATCCAGGATAAATGAAATCAAGTTTTATAGTCACTTTGGTGCCTTTGGTTCGCTACCGGTGGGTAAAGCGCTGGCCTGGCTCCTGAATAAAAAGGTCACGGCGTATCCGATATTTTATAGCCCTAAATTACAGGGCAAAGAGGCGTTACTGTCGGAGGCCAGAACATTTCTTCCCGAGGATTTATCTGCAGATGAACTCGCTTTACTGGCTAAACAGCAAACACATAGTCATGAATTTTGGCAACATACTCGCTCATTATTCGGTGATAAAGCCGCAACGGAAAGTGTGGAGATGAGCAATGAACTTAAAGATCTTTTACTTAAAGTGGCTGATTATATTCGCGGCAAGATATCAATAGATGACTTTTTGGAGGGTATGCCTCACTTTACCAATGGATTGATGATTTTAAAGGTTGGTCTGAACATTCTTTATAATCATGAAGAGACCGATTTTGACGGCTACGTTTCGCTAACTTGTGATGTATTAGGCGCAAGCCGGTTCGGCATAGAGTTGATGATCCATTTTTTTGAAAAGTAACCCGCTGGCGGGATGGCTAAATGGTCGTTGTGAGTGCAGGAAGTATTACTCTCTTTTACCAGGGTAATACTTCCTTTTTTATGGCGACGATGAGATGGGGATTACTTCTTCACTTCACAGCGTTTTACCACCGGGGGCGCAGGCAGAAGATATTTGCCGAGCGTGACCAGCACTACCGCAAAAATAATCACCCCCAGCGCCAGCCACTCAATTGAGGAGAGGTGCTCACCCGCAAAGGTCGTGCCGAGCAGCACCGCCACCACGGGGTTGACGTAGGCATAACTGGTGGCAACAGCGGGCGTGACGTTGCGGATCAGATACATGTAGGCATTGATGGCGATAATTGAGCCGAACAGCGCCAGGTAGCCGACGGCAAAGAAACCCTCAATGGGCGGCACGGCGGCCAGGCGCTCGCCGCTGAGCGCGGAGGCGGCGAGCAGTACGATCCCGGCGGCCAGCATCTCAATTGCGCCCGCCATCATGCCGACCGGCAGTTCAATACGTGAGCCGTAGACAGAGCCAAACGCCCAACTGAGTGAGCCAATCAAAATCAGCCCGGCTCCCCACGGATTACCGCTTAAGTTCCCGCCGCTGTTAAGCATTACGATGCCAACCAGGCCAATGGCGATGCCCAGCCACTCCAGCTTGCGTGTGGCAATACCAAAAAAGCGGCTAAAGCAGAGGGTAAAGAGCGGCACCGTCGCTACCACCACCGCCGCGATGCCGGACGGGACATTCTGGTGCTCAGCAACGGTAACAAAACCATTGCCGACCGCCAGCAGCAGTACGCCAATCAGCGCTGCGTTAAGCAGTGGGCGCAGCGGCGGCAGCTTGTGACCGGTCAGCAGCAGCACGACGGTTAACAGCGTGCCGGCGCAGAAAAAGCGCGTCCCGGCCAGCATAAACGGCGGCCAGCTCTCAACGCCGATGCGGATAACAAAATATGTGGAACCCCAGATAATGTAGAGCGCAAAAAGCGCGCCAATCAGCGGTAAAACCTGCCTGAAACGCATAACCCACCACGGGAAAGGATAAGAGGCTTATAGTTAACGATAAAAGTATTTCCATGGCGAGGGGTTAATCACACCTCTGGTGTTAAATATTTGTTGACATTATGTTCGCTCATTCACCAAGGTTATTTTCGCCTGCTATCTTTTACCGCATACTGTTACACGTTCAACACTCGCTGGGCGGTTTGCGCAGCTTAATTAAAAAGGAAGACATTTTGGCAGGAAGTAGTCTATTAACCCTTCTCGATGATATCGCCACGTTGCTGGACGACATTTCGGTAATGGGAAAACTGGCGGCGAAGAAGACCGCGGGCGTGCTGGGGGACGATCTCTCCCTTAACGCACAACAGGTTACCGGCGTGCGCGCCAATCGTGAGTTACCGGTTGTCTGGGGCGTGGCGCGCGGCTCACTGCTCAATAAAGTGATCCTGGTACCGCTGGCGCTGCTGATCAGCGCCTTTATACCGTGGGCTATCACGCCATTACTGATGCTGGGCGGAGCCTATTTATGTTTCGAAGGGGTAGAGAAAGTGCTGCATACCTTCGAAGCGAGAAAACATAAAGAGAGCCCGCAAGCGCGGCAAAAGCGGCTGGAAGCGCTGGCGGCGCAAAACCCGCAGCAGTTTGAAAAAGATAAAATCAAAGGTGCCGTGCGCACAGACTTTATCCTCTCGGCGGAAATCGTCGCCATCACGCTGGGGATTGTCGCGGATGCGCCGCTGCTCAACCAGGTGCTGATCCTCTCCGGGATTGCGCTTTTAGTCACCATCGGTGTTTATGGCCTGGTGGGGATTATCGTCAAGCTGGATGATATGGGCTACTGGCTGGTGGAGAAGAGGGGCATGCTGGCGCAGGGGCTGGGCAAAGGGCTGCTGTTTGTCGCGCCGTGGCTGATGAAGATCCTGTCGGTGGTGGGCACGCTGGCGATGTTCCTTGTCGGCGGCGGCATTGTGGTTCACGGTATTCCGGCGCTACACCATGCGATTGAGCACTTCGCCAGCACGCAAAATGCGCTGGTGCAGGCAGTGGTGCCGATGGCGGCAAATCTGGTTATCGGTTTTGCTATCGGCGCGGTGGTGATCGCGGTAGTCAACGGCATCAAGCGCCTGCGTGGCGCGAAATAAGCCGCTCCTATTACGCAAAACGTAAAAACTTCGTCTATGGTGAAAACGTTTCACTCTGATTCAGGAGGCAGGTATGGTCTTTGTGGTCAGTGATGAGGTTCAGGCTAAAAAGGGTGGTCCGCGCATGATTGTCACCGGTTACGCCAGCGGTATGGTGGAGTGTCGGTGGTATGACGGCTATGGGGTCAAACGGGAAGCCTTTCGTGAAGATGAGCTAATGCCCGGCGAAGGGCAGCGCATTCACGAAGAAGCATAACCAACCAAACGCCCGGCTCTGCTGGGCGTTTTTCTTGGCAACCGGCGCGCGACAAAAGCAGTTAACCAGACTTTTCAGGGAGCCTCTGTGCGCCACTCCACCTTTAATCATCTGCCCGGACAGGGTAACAACGCCGGACGCTATTTCGATCCCACCTGGGTGGTTAACCTCTGTTTTGTGATCGTGATGGTCTGCTCGACCGTGCTCACCTGGCGCGAAGTGCTGGTGCTGGAGAACGCCTATGCAACGAGCCAGCGTAGCGCGCTGGAGAATGTCAGCAATGCGCTGGATATGCAGATGCAGGTCGGCGTTGAACGGCTGCTCTTTTTCCGCCACACCATGGAGGCGGCGCTGCAAACGCCGCTCGATCTTAATGTCCTGCGAAAACGCCACGGGGAGTTTGACGGCAAACGCGCGTTGCCGCAGTGGCAGATCGGTCGCGATAACCAGCGCACGCTGCCGGTATATGGCGTGTCGGACTATTTCGTTGAACAAACGGCGCTGCTGACCCGCGACAACCCGAACCTGCACAATGAACTGACCGCAGCGATGGAGCTGGGCTACCTGTTTCGTCTCTCAACTCATGCGCAGATGCTACCGCGTCGCGCCTGGTATATCTCTCGCGCCGGATTTTTCATTACGACGGATACTCAGGCCAGCGAAGAGGCCATTGTGCCTACCTATTACCGTCTGCTGATGCGCCCATGGTTTACCGGCCAGCAGAGGCAGCAGAACCGCGGGCGCGGCGTACGCTGGTTCAGCGACCTGACGCCGGGCAGTGAGCATCATGGCGATGTCACGGCCAGCGTACCGCTCGATTATCAGGGCGACTGGCTGGGGGCGCTGGGAGTCAGTTTTTCCGTTGATGCCATTCACGCTCTGCTGATGCACGCCAGTCCCGGTGGCGAGAGTGATGAGAAGGGCGACTATCTGCTCTATGACAGCCACTTTAAGCTGCTCACTACCACCTCGCTCGACGACAACGTGAAGCCCGCCTTTAACCCTGAAGAGCGCGCGCGGCTCATTGCGGAGATGGCGAAAGATACCGTGGGCGGCCTGCGCCTCGGCGCACGCTACATCAGCTGGCAAAAAATGAAACATTTCGATGGCGTGCTGGTGCGTATCCACACTTTGCGCGAAGGGATCAGCGGCGATTTTGGCCGTATCAGCATTGCGATGGCGATTCTGTGGCTGCTGTTTATGACCATGCTGCTGGTGGCCTGGGGAGTGATCCGCCGGATGGTGAAGAATATGTACGCCATGCAGAATACGTTGCAGTGGCAGGCCTGGTACGATCCGTTAACAAGGCTCTGTAATCGCGGCGTGCTGTTTGAGCGGGCAAAAATTCTCTCACAACAGGCGCGCACGCAACAGCAGCCCTTCGCGGTGATCCAGCTCGATCTCGATCACTTCAAAGAGGTTAATGACCGTTTTGGTCACCAGGCCGGGGATTTGGTGCTGTCGCATACCGCCGGGTTAATCAGCAGTAGCCTTGATGAGCAGCAGGTTGCCGGGCGCGTGGGCGGCGAGGAGTTCTGTATCCTTCTGCCGGGCTGCACGCTGGCTGAGGCCGCCGCGACAGGCGAGCGTATTCGCCAGCGTATCGCCAGCAAAGAGATCCTCATCCATAAGCATACGACCATTCGCATTAGCGCATCGCTGGGGGTTAGCGATGCGCTGGAAGAGGGGAACTACGATTTTGAACACCTGCAATCCGTTGCCGACCGGCGTCTCTACCGGGCGAAGCATCAGGGGCGTAATCAGGTTTGCGCCGACGATGAGAGGCCGAACAGCTGATTAAGCCCTTCGCGCCAGCCCGCTGCGCCCTCAAGCTCGGTGTGGTAGACCCGCTCAGGGGTATCGCGGCGCACTGTCACACCTTCACGATTCAGCCCACGGACGACGATTGCGTAATCGACGCTGTCCAGCAGCGGCGCATCGTTCGGGCCATCACCCAGCCCGACGGTGGTAAAGCTTTTCCCGGTGTAGTGATGATATTGCCGTGTCAGCCAGTTCACCGCCTGATCTTTACCGCCGCGCTCATCCAGCACGTGCCAGAAACGCGCCCCCTGCACGAAACGCAGACCGAGCTGCAATAACGCATCGTCAAACGCCGCCATTTCGGTATCGCTGTCGCGCCAGATGAGCGTTTCAGAAGCTTCCTGTAACTTTGCCAGCGCGGCTTGCGCAGGCGGTAGGCCTGTTACTTCCGCCAGTACGCTCTCATCGAGATCGGAAAAGGAGGTAAATTTCCACCCGTGCGTATTACGCAACTCATTCAGCACGCGGGCAATCTCTTCATGGGGGGCGCCGCTCATCAGACGCGGGTAGTGCTCATCGTCGTGCCAGGAGTCATCAAGCTGAACTACCGCCCCGTTTTCCGCAATAAACGGCAAACCTTCGAGGCTCAATATCTTTTGCAGGGCAGCCATCTCGGCGGCGGTTTTACTGCTGCATAAAATGACTGGAATACCCTGCTCACGCAGACGGCTCAGCCAGCCGGCAGCGGCCTGCCATTCACCGGTATGGCTATCCATCAGGGTGCCATCCACGTCGGTAAAAATCAGTAACGGATCGTCCAGGCTCGGCATTGTTGGCTCCTTGAAATCAATAGGGCACTGCATAGATTAATGGTGAGGGCTCCGGGGCTAAATGCCTGTTTTATCGATATATCTTGTCAGGGCAAATATTAGCCGATAGAGTGGGCTCTACATCAGATTCCCCTGATGTGCGAATTTTGTAAGTGCTTCTTGCGTAAGCAAGTTTCCCCGGTCGTTAACCGGCCGGGGTATTTCTTTAGCGGTTCGCTTCCGTAATGCTGAAATCATGCACATCCAGCTCAAAGGCCTCCGCCAGCTCCCGCCACGTATGATACTCACGCCCGTCGACGCTGACGCGCTGCCCCTCATCGTCGTCAATGCGCCGGACTTCGCTTTCGCTGATCTCATTAATGGCCGCCAGCAGTGCATCGATATCTACCTGCACGTCACGCTTGGCCGTCTCGTCGTACTCTCTCACCGTTTTCATGCTATCACCTCATGGTTGCGTGCTGAGCTTAAGTATAGACGCCAGAAAAAAGGTCACGCTTATGGCACGGGCTGCCAGCCTGCGCGTTTTGATCTACACTGGCGTAAATGTGACTGGGGGAGTGATTATGAAGGTTAACGATCGGGTTACGGTCAAAACGGACGGAGGTCCACGCCGTCCGGGTGTTGTGCTGGCTGTTGAAGCATTCAATGAGGGTACGATGTACCTGGTTGCTCTTGAAGATTACCCGCTCGGTATCTGGTTCTTTAATGAAAAAGATCACCCGGATGGGGTTTTCGTCGAGCTGGCTGAATAATTTATCGCCCTCCATTGCGGAGGGTAGATATAAGAATTGTGTCTTACCGCATATTCACAAATATACCGTTAGTAACATTATCTGTTAGCCGCACTACATGATAGATAACTTGTTTATTGTGAGTTTTAATCTTCCTTTTAATATTTCCTTTATGTGACGATACCGTTTTAGCTTTAATATTCATCTGATCGGATATTTGAATAGTATCTTGTCCTGACATCCACATTTTTAACATGCTGGATTCTGTCCGACTCAATGAAAGTGTTGGCAGATTGATAGTACCGATACTTTTTTTCTCTTTGCTCAAATAATCGCCCAAAATATTGTCCAGAGACTCAGGTTTTATCGATTTTGAGCTAATTAACAAGTTCTTACGGACTAACAGGTACTCATCAAAATGGATATTGGCGATGGCCATAAACACGATAAACAGTGTACGGGGATGCTGATTAATGACCTGCTTTATATGCTGACTGCTGCTTGGATCATGGATAAAGCAGTCTTCATTAATAAACACCACGGAAGGTTGAAATGTGGCGCAAGCTAATTCGAGTTCATCAACAGATTGCACGTCGTTGATATCTCGTTTTTTTACTCCCCGGCTTGTCAGATACCCTGTTAATCCCAACCGGGTATAACTGCATAAATCCATAATAATCGTTGACATGGCATACCCTCACTCAATGCGTAACGATAATTCACCACCCGCCAGAAGCTTCAGAAGCCATACAGGAATATATTACTGAAGTGCATGGGAAGACCTCAGGCGAATCCACTATCCCGTAAAGTTACGTATAATTTGCCAGGAATCATCTTAAAGTAAAGTAAATGTTGCGTTCTGTGAGAATGCTAAAAACAAATAAGCCGCGCCAGGGTTATCCTGGTGACTGTTTTTAAAATTTCACTTTAGGATTATCCTCAGGATGACACTGCAAAGCGGAGGGGTACTATCTCTGCGGCAGTTCGCTGACGATATCTGCCAGCAGATCGAAGATCTCACTGAAGAGACGTTCGCAGAAGGGCGCGATCAGCGGCATCATTGCCGAGATGAGCAGAATACCGACGCTCAATGTGACAGGGAAACCGATAACAAATACCGACAGCTGCGGTGCCATACGGTTCAGCAAACCAAGGGAGAGGTTGATGGTCAGTAACAGGGTAATAATCGGCAGCGCCAGCATTAAGCCATTGATAAAAATCATCCCCGCCGCGCGCGTCAGCGCCAGATACGCATTACTGTTGACCGGGTTACCGCCGATCGGCAGAGTGTGAAAAGTGTCGACCAGCATCGAAATTAGCCACAGATGGCCGTTAAACGTCATAAACAGCAGCAGCGCCAGCATATCGAGAATGCGCGCCAGCACCGGCATGTTTAAGTGGCTGGTCGGGTCGACAAAGGTGGCGAACGACAACCCCATCTGCAGGCCAATCAGCTCACCGGCGAGACGAATCGTGGCAAAGGCGAACTGCATGGTGAAGCCGAGCGCAATGCCGATCAGAATCTGTTGCATCCCCACCCACAGCGCCGCAGGCGAGAAGATACCGATATCAGGCGTATCGGGCAGCGTCGGGGCGATAACGATGGTAATGACAATTCCCAGACCGACTTTAATGCGGCGGGGGATGCGCGATTCGCTCAGGATCGGCGCGGTCATGATCAGCGCCATCACGCGCAGCAGCGGCCAGAAGTACATACTGATCCAGTGCAGCCACTGGTCGCTGGTGACGTTCAACATAGGCCGGATTACCCGATGATGTAAGGAATGTTGTTGAACAGGGTACGCATGTAATCAAGCAGCAGATTCAGCATCCACGGCCCGGCTACTACGATGGTGACAAACACGGCAATGATCTTCGGAATAAACGACAGGGTCATTTCGTTGATCTGCGTCGCCGCCTGCAAAATGCTGATCACCAGACCGGTAATCAGGGCAATCAGCAGCAGCGGAGAGGCGAGGGCAAGGGCGACTTTCATCGCCTCGGTGCCCATCATCATGACCGATTCGGGTGTCATTGCCGCTCCTAACTGTAAAAGCTTTGCGCCAGCGAACCGACCAGCAACTGCCAGCCATCCACCAGTACAAACAGCATTAATTTAAACGGCAGCGCAATGGTCGCGGGCGGCACCATCATCATCCCCAGCGCCATCAGCACGCTTGCGATCACCAGGTCGATAATCAAAAACGGAATAAAGATGGTAAAGCCAATCTGGAATGCGGTCTTCAGCTCGCTGGTGACGTACGCCGGCAGCAGAATACGCATTGGCACCGCTTCCGGGCCTTCGATCGGCGCGCTGTTAGCGAGACGGGCGAAGAGCGCCAGGTCAGCCTGACGGGTCTGGCGCAGCATAAACTCGCGCAGCGGTTGTGCGCCACGCTCCAGCGCGACATCCACGGAGATTTTGTTCTCGCTGAATGGCTGATAGGCGTCGGCGTAAATCTTATCGATCACCGGCGACATAATAAAAAAGGTCAGAAACAGCGCCAGCCCGAGCAGCACCTGGTTCGGCGGCGCGGAGGGCGTGCCGAGGGCGTTACGCAGCAGGCCAAACACGATGATGATGCGGGTAAAACTGGTCATCATCAGCAGAATGGCGGGCAGGAAGGTGAGCGAGGTGATAAACACCAGCGTCT
Source organism: Kosakonia sp. S42 (assembly GCF_016624785.1). NCBI lineage: Bacteria > Pseudomonadati > Pseudomonadota > Gammaproteobacteria > Enterobacterales > Enterobacteriaceae > Kosakonia > Kosakonia sp. S42. The sequence goes on from NZ_JACVTW010000010.1 coordinate 140,915, forward strand.
GCACCGGCAGCGACCAGGATTGACCGCCACCCGCCATCGGCTGGCTGATAAGGCCCGGCAACTGGGCAAATGCGGCAGGCGCCGCCAGCCACAACCCGGCGGCGGCGATAGATAACAAACGGCGCATCACGATCTCCCGGAACGCTTAAGCAGATTCTTCATCACGGCCTGAAAATCGACGTTTTTCTCGTTCACAGCGTCACTGTCGACGGGGGCGGGAGGAAGTTTGTGCAACAAATTGATGTGGGTGGGCGTTACGCCCAGAACCAGACGTGCATCTTCAACATCGACGATCACCACGCGCTCACGCGTGCCGACCGCGGCGCTGGCGGTGACTTTTAATCCCCGGCTGCTGGCGGTCTTGCCGCCAAAGCCGAAGCGTTTGGCCAGCCACGCCACGAGTAAAATCACGGCGATGATGCCAAACAGTGCGCCACTCACCTGAATAAGTGGCGAACCGTAAACGGCGGACGGTTGCGAAACCGTGGCCTGTGTCTTCATACGTGCCTCAGCGGCTCAAACGACGCATACGCTCGGACGGGGTGATGATATCGGTAATGCGCACGCCATATTTATCGGCGACCACCACCACTTCACCCTGTGCAATCAAATAACCGTTGATCAGGATATCCAGCGGCTCGCCCGCCAGACCGTCAAGGGCAACCACCGAACCCTGCGTCAGGCGCAGCAGCTCTTTGATGGTCATCCGGGTACGGCCCAGTTCGACGGTCAGCTTCACCGGGATATCCATAATCAGATCGATATCCTGCAGATTGCCGCCCACTTCGCCACCGCCCAGCTGCTGGAACACGGCATCGGCCGCGCTCTTGGTTGCCGGCGGGTTCTTTTGTTCGTTCAACGCGTCAGCCCACAGATCGTCCAGTGCTCCGTTGTTGTCATCGGACGGATTGTTCATATCACTCATTTGGGCTGTTCCTCATTCAGCGAATTCAAAATCGGGTTTATCAAGTGCTCTACACGTAACGCATATTGTCCGTTGACCGTGCCGTACTGGCTGGTAAGCACCGGTACGCCGTCCACATGAGCGATAATGCGATCGGGTTTATCAATCGGCAGCACATCGCCGGGTTTGAGCTTAAGTATCTGCGACAGGCGCAGGGGAATGTCGGCGAAATTGGCAATCAAATTCAGCTCAGAGTGCTGAACCTGGCGCACCAGGTTGTCACGCCAGTTCTGGTCCTCATTACGTGAGTTCTCCAGCGGCGGGTTCACCAGTGTTTCGCGCAGCGGTTCAATCATGCTGAACGGCAGACAGATATTAAACTCACCTGTCAGGTTACCGATCTCAACATGGAACGGCGTATTCACAACGATATCGTTGGGCGACGTGGTGATGTTGGTAAACTTCACCTGCATCTCAGAACGTACATACTCGACATCCAGCGGGTGAATCGCTTTCCACGCGTCGCTGTAGCCTTCAAGCGCCAGCTTCAGCATGCGGTTGATGACGCGCTGTTCGGTGTGCGTAAATTCGCGGCCTTCTACCTTAGTCGGAAAACGCCCGTCGCCACCAAACAAGTTATCCACTGCGATAAACACCAGGCTCGGCGAGAAAACAAACAGGCCGGTACCGCGCAGGGGTTTTAAGTGGATCAAGTTAAGGTTAGTCGGTACGGGTAAGTTACGCGCAAACTCATGATAGGGCTGAATGCGGATCGCGCCGACGGTGATGTCCGGGCTACGACGCAGCAGGTTGAACAACCCCATACGGAACTGGCGCGCGAAACGTTCGTTGATGATCTCCAGCGCCTGCAGACGTTCACGAACGACGCGGCGCTGGGTATTGGGGTCATAGGGGCGAATATCGCTATCGCCCGTTTTACCCGGTTTCGGATCATCGCTGTTATCGCTGTCGCCGTTGAGTAGCGCATCGATTTCTGCCTGAGAAAGAATACTATCGCCCATGTCTTTACCGCAAAATGAAAGCTGTATAAAGAACGTCAGTGACTTCCTGCTTAGGTTGTCCTGGCACTAGTGGCGTTGCGATTGTCTCTTTAATCGCGTTAGCAAGGTTCTGCTTGCCTTCGTTGGTCGCAAGTTGTGCGGCATCCTGACGTGAGAAGAGCATCAGCAGGCGGCTACGTACTTCCGGCAGATATTCGCTCAGTCGTGCACGCGTGGCGTCATCTTTCAGACGCAGCGTAATGCCGACGTAAAGCACGCGATCCGCATCGCCCAGGTTCACCGTAAAGGTGTCGAGTGCGAAAAAGACCGGTGCCGGCGGCGGTGGCGCTTCTACCTTGGCATCAGCCGCAGGTTTTTGCTGCATACGCCAGTAACTATAGCCAGCCGCGGCGCATGCCGCGAGTGTGATTAAAACCAGCAGCGGGATCCAGATAGAGCGCTTGCGTTTTTTTGTGATAGCGGAGTCAGTCATCTGATACGGGCTTCCTGTTAACAGCTTATGCGATGATTATCCCGTGTCCTGCTCCGGTCAAAGGGTGGAAAAGACGGGGATAATCATGCTACCTCTGCCGTTTAGGCGAAGATATCGACTGCGCCAGTGCCGCGAGCGGCGGATTGCAGGCTGGCCGGCGCAACGATGGCTTCATCTTCTTCGCCGCCAAACGTGCCATTATTGCCGGTACGCGAAGGCTGCTGTTGCTGCTGAGAGGCCTGCTGTTGCTGGCCTGCGAAGCTTTCGCTGCTGATATAGCTCTGGCCAAGCTGGATGCCGTTCTCCGCAAGAGAGGTGCGCAGCATCGGCAGCGCCGCTTCCAGTGCCTGACGCACATGGCTGTGGGCGGATACCATCTGCAGCTGCGCCTGGTTATCTTCAAGCTTAATTGAGATTTGCACCTGGCCCAGATCTTCCGGATGCAGATGCAGCTCGGCACTTTGCTGGCCCTGGCGGGTAAAGAGCGTCACGTGCTGGCTAATATTCTGCTGCCACTCGTGGCTGCCCAGCGGGGCGCTGATAACCGACGCGGCCACCGGGGCACTGGCCTGCGCGCCGCTGACGGCGCTCGACACCGGTGCCATGCTGGCGGTGGTGTTGGTGGTTTGCAACGCAGCCGTTTCATGCTCGCGTTTAACGGTAAAGGTTGAGGCGATCGGCGCATTTTGCTGGCCATCGTCTGCCGCTTTAAACGGTACGCCGTTCGCTGCGGTATCAGCTTTCCCATTGCCGCGCGGCTGATCGCTATCCACGGCGTCGTTCAACGTGCGGCCTGCAAGCGCGGTTTTCGCACTTGCGCCAGCACCAATGGCGGCGGTCATTGCCGTCGGTTTTGCCTCTGAACTGAGCTGCGCGGCTTGTTGATGCGGCAGCATCGCCATCAGGGCGCTCAGCCCGGCTAAATCTTCATTCGGGGTGTCGCTGTCGGCTTTAACATCGCTGGCTTTCGCCGTTTTGCTTAACGCGGCGAGGAGATCGGTTTTCGCCGCAGGCGACAGGCCGGAGAAGAGTTTCGCAATCTCTTCATCGCTCTGGGCGCTGGCAACGATATCCGCTTTTGCATCCTGGCGTGCCAGCAGATCCGCCAGCTTCTGCGCCGGGGTTTGCGCGCGTGCGTCACCGCCAGCCGCCGCGACAGCAGCACCGTTGATTGAACCTTTTGCCAGCTTGCCGCTCAGGGCAGCCGCCTGCAGATCGGCAAGCGTCACCGGGGCATCGCTACCCGGGCGTTGCACGCCGGAGAGCGCGCCGGTCAGCAGACCGAGAAAATCTTGTGCGCCATCAGCGCCTGCTTTACCCGCTGATGCGCCGGTTGCGACATCATCGGTTTGAGTAACTACCAGTTTTGGCAGAGTGATCATTCTGTTTTCCTCGATGACGCTCGTTGTGCAAACTCATCCATTTTTTTCTGATCAAGACGGTTTTCCGCCAGCAACGCTGCGGCGCTCTGACGATCCTGCAGGGTTTGCCAGGCTTGTAAACGCTGTTTCTTCTCGCGCCAGCAGCCGAGCGCGAAATCGACTTTCTCGTTCCAGTGCTTCAGCTGCAGACGATGTTGTTCAATGGCTTTCTCCAGCGTCTGAATAAACTGCTGGTAGTTCTGCCAGCGCTGGTTATCGATCCCCTGGCTCATGGTGTTGTTCAGGCTGTTGCGGTATTCATGCTGATAATCGATCAACATTTTTAACTGCTCTTCAGCCTGCTGGCAGGCGCGTCGCATCTCACCCAGTTTCAGTGCGGCGTCGTCGACCTCTTTTTCCGCCAGATCCTTTAGCGTCGTTAATGCGCTGTTTTGCGTCATAAAGTCAGCTCTCCACTACCTCAGACACCCGGGAAGATAAGCTCTAAAGCCTGCATTGAATCTTCCCACCCGGCACGTTCGAAAATGCCCTGTTGCAGAAACGCTTCCAGCTGTGGCCAGAGCGTTATGGCCTTATCCAGCATCGGATCGCTGCCGCGCGCGTAGGCGCCGACGCTCACCAAATCGCGGTTACGCTGGAAGCTCGACAGCAACTGTTTAAAGTTGCGCACGCGCGCGTAATGTTGCTCAGAGATCAAAGCGGTCATCGCACGGCTGATGGACGCTTCGATATCAATCGCCGGATAGTGTCCGGCTTCCGCCAGTCGGCGGGATAAAACAATGTGACCATCGAGGATGGCGCGCGCCGAGTCGGCGATCGGATCCTGCTGGTCATCCCCTTCGGTAAGCACGGTATAAAACGCGGTGATAGAACCGCCGCCGTGAATACCGTTACCCGCGCGCTCTACCAGCGCGGGCAGTTTGGCAAAGACTGAAGGCGGGTAGCCTTTGGTCGCCGGTGGCTCACCAATTGCCAGCGCGATCTCACGCTGCGCCATCGCATAACGGGTCAGGGAGTCCATGATCAGCAACACATGCTGGCCGCGGTCGCGGAAGTCTTCCGCAATACGCGTGGCGTAAGCCGCGCCCTGCATACGTAATAAAGGAGAGACATCCGCAGGTGCGGCGATCACCACGGAACGCGCACGGCCTTCAGCGCCGAGGATGTTCTCGATAAAGTCTTTTACTTCGCGGCCACGTTCACCAATAAGGCCGACGACAATCACGTCTGCCTGGGTGTAACGGGCCATCATGCCTAACAGCACGCTCTTACCGACGCCGGAACCGGCGAACAGCCCCATACGCTGGCCGCGCCCGACCGTTAACAGCGCATTGATGGCGCGCACGCCGGTATCAAGCACATGTTCAATCGGCGTACGTTGCAGGGGGTTAAAAGGTTGCGTGATCAGGGCACCGGTTTCACCGGTATCAGGTGCGGGCAGGCTGTCGAGAGGTTTTCCAGCCCCGTCGAGTACGCGGCCGAGCAGGGCAGGGCCGAGCGGCAGCTGTTTGCTGCTTTGTAAACCATCGCCTAATGCGCTGCGGGCATAGACGCGCGCGCCGGGCAGAATGCCTTCCACTTCTTCTAACGGCATCAGAAACAGGCGCTGACCGTTAAAGCCGACCACTTCGCTCTCGACTTCACGGGTTTCCAGACCATCCTGACGTTCAATAATGCACGTCGCGCCGAGCGGCAGCTGTAACCCGGTTGCTTCCAGCACCAGACCGGTGGCACGGGTCAGCCGACCGTAACGACGCACCGACGGGAGCTGCGTCATTTTGTGTTCGAAATTATCCAGCGTGGTCAGCCAGCGGGTTAAACGTGCGGTCATTACACGACTCCGGGTGCCGCCAGACGGCACAGTTCCTGCCAGCGTGTGGCGACGCTGGCATCTAAATCGCCCTCATCGGCGGAGACTTTGCAGCCGCCCTGATGCAGGGTCGGGTCGCCGCGCAGACGCCAGCCGTGCAGGCTGAGCGTTGCGCCAAGCATCTCTTCAACGCGCTGCAGATCGTCCGGGTGGACGCGCAGCTGCGGTTTGCCGCTAAACAGCGGCTCTTGTTGTAAGAGTAGTTGGATCTGTTTGATCAGCGCGCTGTTGTCCACCACCGGCGCATGGCCAAGCACCTGGCGCGCCGCTTCCAGCGCCATCTGCATCAGGCGGGAGGCGATTACGCTATCGAGGGCATCCAGCGTGTACTGGAATTCACTCACCAGCTGCTGCATGCGGGCGTGGATCGGGGCCTGTTGCTGGCGAGCCTGGTTCAGACCCTGCTCCATACCCTGGGCAAGGCCTTCCTGAAACGCGGCGTCATAACCCGCTTTGCGTCCTTCGGCGAGACCGGCGTTGTAGCCGCTTTCGTGCGCCTGCATCTGGATCTGCGCCAGCTGCTGCTGTTGCAGCTGCTCGGCGCTCAGTTCGTCCTGCTCTGTCTCTTCGCTCTCATAGGGCGAGGCGGCTTTTTCCTGCTTCAGCAGGGGGGCGAATTCGGCTGCCTGCGGGAACGCCAGATCATCTGGCGTCCAGCGTTTCCACGGCAATTCATTAGACATAGGTATCCTCGCCGCTGCCAATTACCATCTCGCCGGTTTCCGCCAGACGGCGAACGATGAGCAGGATAGCTTTCTGTTCGTTTTCCACCTGCGAGAGGCGAACCGGACCGCGGTTGGCCAGGTCGTCGCGCAGGATATCTGCCGCACGCTGCGACATGTTGCGCAGGAACTTCTCGCGCAACGGCGGCTCGGCGCCTTTGAGGGCGATAAGCAGCGATTCGGAATCCACTTCCTGCAGCAGGCGCTGGATAGAGCGGTCGTCGACATCCACCAGGTTTTCGAACAGGAACATCTCGTCGATGATCTTCTGTGCCAGCTCGCCGTCGAATTCGCGTACTGCGGTAATAACCGCTTCTTCCTGCTGCGTCTTCATCAGGTTGATGATTTCCGCTGCGGTTCTCACGCCGCCCATTTTGCTGCGCTTGAGGTTCTGGCCGTCGAGCAGGTTGTTCAGCACTTCGGTCAGCTCCGCCAGCGCGGCAGGCTGTACGCCGCCGAAGGTGGCGATACGCAACATCACATCGTGACGCATACGCTCATCAAACAGGGCAAGAATATCTGCCGCCTGCGACCGTTTGAGGTGCACAAGGATGGTAGCGATAATCTGCGGGTGCTCGTCGCGGATAAGGTCGGCGGCGCTCTGCGGCTCCATAAAGTTGAGCGTTTCGATGCCGCTGGTGGTATCGCGCGTTTCGAGAATATCTTCCAGCAGGCTGGAGGCGCGCTCTTCGCCGAGCGCTTTTACCAGGACGGAGCGCAGGTAGTCGTTGGCGTTGACGTTCAGCGCCGCGAACTGTTCCGCTTCGTTCTCAAACTCCTGCAGTACGTCCATCAGCTGTTTGTTAGAGATCTGACGCACGCTGGCCATTGCGGTACTTAAGTGCTGGACTTCGCGGGCGGAGAGGTGCTTAAACACCTCAGCCGCGCGATCTTCACCAATGGTCATCAGCAGAATGACGCTCTTGTCAGTTCCGGTAAGATTATTGCTCATGTTCATTACTCATCCACTGGCGAATGACCAGCGCCACGACGCGCGGATCGTTATCTGACATTTCGCGAATACGCTGGCTCATGACCTCGGCGCTCAGACGCTGATTACTGCGGCGCTGCTGCTGTTGCTCATCTTTGCTGAGGCGTACTTCCACGGACTCTTCAATTTCATTACGCGCTTGTGCTGCTTCCTGCACCGCTTTCGCTTCTTCCTGGCGGCGAACCAGCTGCGGACGGACCGCTTTACGCCACAGGATGAAGGCGACAATCAGTACCAGTAACCAGCGACCTGCGGTCATCAGCTGGTCGATAAACGACTGCTGTTGCCAGAACGGAAGCTCACCACCGACATCATCGGTCATGTTGAACGGCGAGTTCACGACGTTCAGCGTGTCACCGCGTTTCTCGGTGTAACCCATCGCTTCGCGGGTTAAATCTTCAATCTGTTTCAGCTGATCGGCGGTCAGCGCGGCAGTTTTGCCATCAGCCAGCGTGCGGTAGTTCACCACCACGGCGACGGAGAGGCGCTGCACATCGCCAACATTCATCTTGGTGTGACGAATGGTGCGATCGACTTCGTAGTTGTTCGTTTCATTATGCGTAGTGTTACGCGGGCCGCTTGATGCGGTATTGGTCGAGGTCGTCTGCTGACCCTGCTGCTGGCCCTGCGCATTCTGCTGGCCGTTCTGACCGTTCTGACCATTCTGCGGCGTAGTAATCGGCGCAGAGTTAGCCGGAGCCGGCTGGTTGGAGAGTGCGCCAGGTACGCCGCCCGGATACTGCCCACCAATCTGCTCGCTGCTGTTAACCTGGCGTGAACGCAGCACTGCTTGTGCCGGGTCACCGCCGTTCGGCGCGTACTGCTCTTCAGTCTGCTCTTTGCTGGCGAAATCCAGCTGGGCAGTCACCTGAGCGTGAACATTACCGTTACCGACGATAGGGCCGAGGATCGCTTCGATACGACGCTGCACACGGCTTTCGACATCGGCGGTGTATTTCAGCTGCGCGTCATTCAGATCGCGACCGGCAACGCCAGACTGCGTCAGCAGGCGACCGCTCTGATCGACAACGGTCACGTTGCCCGGCGGCAGGCCAGCAACGGCGCTGGAGACCAGGTGAACGATAGCGCTGATCTGACCATCATCCAGCGCACGACCCGGTTGTAAATTGACGGTGACCGACGCGGACGGGGATTTCTGCTCACGCACGAACAGCGACGGTTTTGGCATCGCCAGGTGAATACGGGCGCCTTTTACCGGACCGAGGGTTTCGATAGTGCGGGCCAGTTCGCCTTCCAGCGCGCGCTGGTAGTTAACCTGCTCGCTGAACTGGCTGATACCAAACTTCTCTTGATCCAGCAGTTCAAAACCCGCCGCGCCGCCTTTCGGCAGCCCTTGCTGGGCGAGACGCAGGCGCAGCTCGTGCACCTTGTCAGCGGGCACTTCAATCGCGCCGCTGCCGTCAGCAAAGCGGTAGGGGATATTCATCTGCGTTAACTGGGTAACGATGGCACCGCCGTCCTGATCGGACAGGTTGCTATAAAGGGTGCGGTAATCCGGCGATTTCGCCCACAGCACCATAGCGACAATGATGGCGCAGGCTGCTGCCGCGGCCACCATCAACGGAATTTTTGGGTTCGCGCGTAAGCGGTTGATCCACTCAAGAGATTTATTCTGCGGTGCAGTTGTTGCAGTCGCACTCATTGTGCACCTCGTGACTCTGGGTGGATGTTGTTATGTGAGTTGAGAAACAAATCGGACTCCCGGGTCGGCAAACTCGACAAATGACCATTAAGATGGCGATGTCATTATTTGATGAAATGGATTTTTCTATGCCTCAAATAACCTGGTTTTTTGACGCTATTTACCGCCATCATCTCATTGACAAACTGTTAGCCTTGTCAGGTATCAATCCATCCGGGGAATAATAATGGCTATACAGGGCATTGAGAGCGTTGTCAGTCAGCTGCAGGCAACTGCAGGTGTTGCGCGTGCTCAGAGCGTGGAGAGCGAACCGTCTATCAGCTTCGCCGGGCAACTGCACGCGGCGCTGGATCGCATCAGCGACACGCAGAACGCCGCACGTGTACAGGCGGAGAAATTTACGCTTGGCGAGCCGGGCGTGGCGCTGAATGACGTGATGACCGATTTGCAGAAATCATCGATCTCGCTGCAGATGGGCATCCAGGTGCGTAACAAACTGGTTTCTGCTTACCAGGACATTATGAATATGCAGCTGTAGTTCACAGACGCAGAGATAAAAAAAACCAGGCCGGAACACTCCCGCCTGGTTTTTTTATACCTTGCGCCGCCTGCTGCGGCGCAAAAGTGGGCTACTTCTGAATCAGATAGCGGATGGTTGGCCCATCCTGCTGGATATCGAGCACCGTGTAGCCGTGGTTGCGCGCATCGAGCGGAATGTTATTAATCGACTGCGGGCAGTCGCTGACCACTTCAAGAATTTCCCCTTTTTTCAACTGCGGCATCGCTTCAAGGGTGGCGACCGCCGGGTAGGGGCAGGGTTCGCCGCTCATATCGAGACGGTAATCAGGCACAATGCTCATGCAGGCTCCTTAGCAGGGTTGGCGGCAGGTTTCTGGCGGCGGAAGAACTGTTTCTCCCAGCCGACCACAAAGAGAAACGCGACCAGTAACAGAAGATAGGTGACCAGCAGACCGCCGAGCGGCCCGAAGGTGTTAAGCAGGTTGATTTTGTCCCAGCTGGTGGCAAGCGTCGGCGCGAGATCGTCCCAGAAATACGCCAGGATGGTTGAGCCAATCACGTTACCCAGCCCGACCCACCAGTAGTGCACCTGGCCTTCGACGGCGCGGTACATCCAGCCCGTTTCACACCCGCCCGCCAGCACAATACCAAAACCGAACAGCAGACCGCCGAGCACCGCATTGGGGCCGGCCCACATGATTTTCGCTTCCAGCCCCAGCTGCACATAGCTGAAAATACCGATGGCGCTCGCCGCCATGCCAAAGATGATCGCCTTCGCCATCATCGTGCGCCCGGTGATCCACATATCGCGGAACGCCGAGGTAAAGCAGATTTGCGCCCGCTCAATCAGCAGACCAAAGCCCACGCCGAACAGCATTGCCAGCCCCAGCTTCGGCTGGTTCATCGCCGTTAACAGCGCCCAGCCGAGCATGCCAATAAACACCAACATACCAAGACGAAAACGGCGCTTCGCCTGATCGGGCTTCTGGGTGAGCGGCGAAGCGGCAGTGACCTTCTGCATCTTCACCGGGATGCGGAACAGCGGCAGCAGGGTAAAGCGCGCGCCGAACCAGGAGCCGATCGCTGTGGCGATGGCAAAAAACCAGGCGTGGAGAGAGAACTGTGGGATCCCGGTAAAGAAGGCGGCAAGGTTACAGCCCATCGCCAGGCGCGCGCCAAACCCGGCAATGATGCCGCCGACAATCGCCTGCGCGATACGGATGCGGTTCTGCGGCATACGCAGTTTCACATTATTAGCCCACAGCGCAGCGGCAAAACAGCCGCCGAACATGCCGATAATCATCATGCCGTCGATGCGCGTCAGCGGCGTGCCCTCGAGGTGGATAATTTTGAAGTAGCCCCACTCTTCGGTGTGCACTCCGGCCAGTTGCAGTAACTGACCGCCCCAGCGGGTAAACTCGCCGGTCACCGCCCAGAAGGTGCCGGTAATGCCGAAATAGTAGGTAGAGAGAATACCGGCCGCGATCACCGCCGGAACAGGAGACCAGAACTTAATAAGGAAGCGGTCTTTGAAGTGTTGCCATGACATAGTAAAAAGCCTCTGAACTCAGAAGGTATGGGGACGTACAGAAAAGTCGTACAAAAGAAGCGGGATGATACACGTCTTCACGCCTGAACCGCTGCACAATAGGGCAAAAACCTGGCGTAGATCAAAGTTGTTCTCGCGCGGTGAAAGGGTGGCGAGGCGCGGCCTTTAATGCCACAATCGCTTTTTTTCACGAGCAGGATGAAGAATGAAAAAGCGTATGATTCTCGGCGCGATGCTGCTGCTGAGCGGCTGCGTGCAGGTGGATAACTATCAGGCGGTGGTGAAACACCCGGCGCCCGCAGGATTAGCGGGTTACTGGCAATCAACGGGGCCGCAGAGCAGCCTGGTCAGCCCGGAGGCGATCGCCAGCCTGATTGTGACGCCGCAGGGCGATACTCTTGATTGCCGCCAGTGGCAGCGCGTAATTGCGGTTCCTGGCAAACTGATGCTGGATGGCGATAAATTTTATAACGTCACGCAGAAGCTGGATGTCTATCGCTTAAGTCAGGAAGGCAATACGCTGGAGTTTGATGGGCTAACGCTGTCGCGCACCGATAAACCGACCGTGGAGTGTCAGCAGGCGCTGGAGAAAGCGGGTCTGGATATTAACCGCTAGGTCGTGCGAAAAGAGGAAAACGTGGCGGGTGAGGGGGGAAACCGCAGCACCCGCCGCTAATGAGATTTACATCTCATTGGGGAAGAGAATATTTCCGGAAAGACGTCCATATGTCGAATTCAGGTTATGTTGTCGGGAGGTTTGACCAACCAATGTCCTCAGCTCGTCCATTCGCTGGTTTAACAATGTCTTCAATAACACTTCATTATCCAGGATTTGCTTGAGCATCGGGCGAATTTGCGCCTGCACATGAGGCGCTGCTTCGCTCGAGTCCTGGAACTGTGTCAACTTCTCAACCGAGGTAACGTACCCCAGTTCGTAGTTGATAAGTTCGTCCCAATGCCCTTCCTTAGCAAGGTTGAGCATGGTACGGCTGGTGGCCAACAGTTGCTGATAGTGGTGGACCAACCCGAGATTTGCTTCCATTAGTAAGTGTCCCGCGCGTTTTGATGAGTGGGGCCAATCTCTTTCCAGGCATCAGCAATATTGCTCAGCAACAGGGTGACTTCATCAATAGCGGCGAGGTCATTATGGAGATTTGCCTGTAAAAGACGTCGTGTCATGTAGTCATAAAGACTGTCCAGGTTTGCCGTAAGCTCGCCACCGACTTCATGGTCGAGTCCCGCACGCAATCCGTTGTTAATGATATTAATTGCCTTTGTAAGCGCCTGTCCTTTACCGGGGATATCTCCCTGCTCAATCAGGATCGCGGCTTTTTTCATGGCGCTTAACGCGCCATCAAAAAGCAATACCACGAGTTGATGCGGGCTCGCGCTCAGCACGGCGCTTTCGACGCCGACCTGAGCATAAGCCTGAATTCCCGATTTCGTATACATGTCCAACCTCAACTAATGGTTTATTAACTCATTGCATTAAACTGTTGGGTCAGATAGTTCCCTGTCGATGTCATGGAGGAGACTAACTGGCTCAAACTGGTGAACTGCGTTTTGTAGCGCGCCATGGTGGCCGTAATCTGGTCACTCACCGCTTTATATTGCGTATCCAGGCGCTTCAGGGTTTTGTTAATGCCGTCGGTCGCGTTCTGGATGCTACCTTTACTGCCGAGAATATCTTTCAGCAGGTTACTCGCCTGAGTCGCAAAGCCCGTGGTTTTGCCATCGCCGGAGAGGAACGTCACCACATCGGCGGATTTTTCATTCAATGCTTTTTCAAGCTTGGTGCTATCAACGGTCAGTTTACCGCTTACATCCTGGGTGATTCCCAGCTGCGACAATACGGAAAAACTGTCATTACCTGACTGTGATGCAGAGAGCTGCGAGCGCAGACGCGTCTGAATGTTACGCAGCGTACCGTCACCCAGCAGATCGCCGTTAGAGGTGTTCTGAGCGCTACTTCCCTGATCCACCGCCGTATATTTTGTCTGGTTAGCAATGGTGGTCTGCAGTGAGTTATAGGCATCGACATAAGCCTGCACCGCTGCTGTCATCGGCGCGTTATCTTTGGTCACTGTCAGCGTTTCCGGCGTACCGGTAGTCAGCTTGTTCAGCGTCAGCGTTACGCCTTCCGGCGCGTCGGTGATCTTGTTGCTGCTACGGGTGATATCGATGCCGTTGATTTTGACTTTCGCATCGCTCGCCGCCACCTGCTGTGTCATCACATTGCTGGCACTGCCGGTATTCGTTGAATCGTAGCTAACGTACTTCGCCAGTTCCGCATCATTAGTGGTGATGGTCATCTGGTTGGTGGTGCCACTGTCGCGCGAGGTCAGCGACAGGTAGTAACTGTTGTCGTCCGCTTTGATGATACTGGCGGTGACGCTGCCCTGTTTGGCGTTAATCGCATCGCGCATATCCGCAAGGCTGGTCTTATCTTTATCCAGCGTCACGGTCATCGGGGTTTTCTGACCCGGCTGCGTGATGGTAATCGTACGCGAGTCCAGGCTTTGGTCGCCTAAATCGGTATCTTTGTTGGCGACTTTCGGGCTCAGCAGCGACTGTGACGCCGCCAGCGCGGATACTTCAATAGAGTACGTACCCGCCGACGCGCTATTAGCGAGTGTGGCAGTAAACGCGGTGTTGGTGCTCGACACTTTCGTCCCTGCGATTGCCGAGGTGTTTTTCAGCGCATCCGCCGCCGTCTGCAGCTTATTAAGGGAGGTTTGCACCACGCCCCAGGCCGTCAGCTTTGCCTTATAAGAGGACTGCTGAGTCGTAATCGGCGTTAGCTTAGTCTGTTCAGCTGTCTGCAAATTGTCATACAACGTATTGAGATCCAGGCTGGTGCCTGCGCCAAGTGAACTTACAGTTGCCATTTCTTCATCCTTCAGTTTTGGACAATCACTGTGGAGAGTATCGGCAGCGATGGTGAAAAGATTAGAAGCTTTTTTTTAAAGCAATGGCTAAATAAAGAGGGTGAATCAGGGGCAGTTTATCGCTTTAAAAAAAATGATCTTTTTTCTAAAGGTTGTTCGGAGGCTGTCGATAATCAGGTTAACGGCGAGAAAGCCGTAGGCAGATGCCTGAATCTGATAACTATTTTTATGAAGGAATTACATCATGGCTGTTATTAATACTAACACCCTGTCGCTGATGACTCAGAACAACCTGACTAAATCTCAGTCTTCTCTGGGCACCTCT
>NZ_JACVTW010000110.1:0-277 GCF_016624785.1 Kosakonia sp. S42
TGTTGTGGAAATAAGTAGTTACTATAACTCAGATGATTAAGGGACACAGCCTGGATTCACATTCAAACGATACCGAGAAGGAGCAGTATTTTTTTTCTTCCAGATATTGTTGGCAAGAAAGGTGGAGCTCGTGAAACAACCGACCCACAAAAGCTGCATACCAATTTTGAATTGCTGACCTGCCCCCAGTATTAGATACAACGATCAGTTAGTAATGTCGGTTTGTTGACCATGACCCCGAATATGATCCAGCCGTAATCAGGAATAACCGGCTTCA
>NZ_JACVTW010000111.1:0-274 GCF_016624785.1 Kosakonia sp. S42
GCGGGTATCGCCATCGAGCGTCGGCTGATCCGCGTTGAAGTATTCCCCGTAAGGCCCGGTGGTGCAGTAGGCTTCCAGCAGCAGAGCCAGCTCGGCGAGACGGGCAACAATCGTTGGCCGCTCCTGAAACGCGTCGTTGACCTCCTGACTGGTGAGATAGGCATGAACGTCATCGATGCGCGCCCTGTTCCCTTTACTCTCCCATGCCCATGTCACCGCATTCTGCAGGATAGCTTCACAGACCGCGTCCAGCGGGTCTGTCGGGCTGGCCAGT
>NZ_JACVTW010000112.1:0-274 GCF_016624785.1 Kosakonia sp. S42
AGTTGACTTTTAATCAATTGGTCGCAGGTTCGAATCCTGCACGACCCACCACTATTAAGTCTGGTGAAGCGTTTTAACGTGAAGGATAACGTTGCGACAGCAACGGCCCGTAGGGCGAGGCGAAAGCCGAGTCATCCTGCACGACCCACCACTTAACCTCGCGGTGGAGAGGTTAACGTTACGAAAGTAACGAACCACGATTAGCAGTATCCAGCGCAGTATCGGGTGATTAGCTCAGCTGGGAGAGCACCTCCCTTACAAGGAGGGGGTCGGC
>NZ_JACVTW010000113.1:0-273 GCF_016624785.1 Kosakonia sp. S42
CCTGGCCGAAGCACAGAAAGCCGGCCAGACCGCACAGAATGCCGTCACCGGAAACACTGCCCAGGCTGTCCCGGCGTCCTCAACCTCCACAACCTCTGTCGGCAACATCGATCCGGATGAAGTCATGCGGCAGGCGCGTGGCCTGAAAATGGGTGACACCATTAACTGAGGCCAAAAGCATGAATGATGACGACAACATCATGATTCTTCGCAAGACGGGCAGTGATATTCAGAAATGGGAACGCAACGCCTTCACCCCCCGCCAGATAAGTT
>NZ_JACVTW010000114.1:0-269 GCF_016624785.1 Kosakonia sp. S42
AGTGTCCACACAGATTGTCTGATGAAAAGTAAATAGCAAGGCGTCTTGCGAGTGAGACTTTGTGTCCCCTTCGTCTAGAGGCCCAGGACACCGCCCTTTCACGGCGGTAACAGGGGTTCGAATCCCCTAGGGGACGCCACTTGCTGGTCTGTGAGTGAAAGTCACCTGCCGATGTATCTCAAACCTGATTCCTGAAACAGCGAGTCATGTCTGAGATATTTGCTCTTTAAAAATCTGGATCAAGCTGAAAATTGAAACACAGAACAATG
>NZ_JACVTW010000115.1:0-250 GCF_016624785.1 Kosakonia sp. S42
TGACCTGAAGTTATGCGCAAGAACCCATCCGCCGGTGTAAACGCAGACGCAGGGATCATTAAGCAGATCCGTCCGCGTAATATTAAACATTTTCAGCTTACCGTAATGCGAACTGTTTATCTGCATCCCACAGACATCCTCCGAACCGTCATTGTTCGCCTTATTAACCGCTGCGGGCCGCAGTCGGCTTTCCCTGATAGAAATTGACATCAGCAGCAGCGGGTCGATTTGGTAATCCCGCCCGGCCTGG
>NZ_JACVTW010000116.1:0-250 GCF_016624785.1 Kosakonia sp. S42
CTTGTTCCCTAACCGGTCTGACCAGGTGTATGTGGCGCGGACAATCTCGCCGGTGACGGTCGGCACAATGGTGACGATATTCATGCCGTTGATCTCCTGCACCGGTTGCTGACTCATTTCATACTCCACCGTCTGTGTTTCCCAGGTGGTGCCGCTGCCATCCACTTCAACGGTCGCGCTGCGTTTGCAGCTCTGGTTCACCCACACATCCCGCTCGCAGGTGTATTTGTCGAACACGGATTTCGTGACC
>NZ_JACVTW010000117.1:0-246 GCF_016624785.1 Kosakonia sp. S42
CAGGCAGACCGCCCCCTGCGGCGGGAGATAACTGCCGGGATGGCGGTGCGTGCCGGGGCAGCGGAGGATATGACAGAGCAGATCCATCATCTGGCTGAGGGTCAGATCGTTAATGATTTCGTTCACGTTTACGTCTCCTGTGGTGCCGGCGCCCTTTGCGCCGTGCCGGCACGACACCCCGGTGATCAGTCCGGAATGCAGGGGCGACACCGCAGGCCGCATGCGCCGGGATGAGCGGGCTGAATG
>NZ_JACVTW010000118.1:0-244 GCF_016624785.1 Kosakonia sp. S42
AGCGAAAGCCAACCTGCAGCAGACCTGGGATTATCCCTCCCTGACCGCAGCGCTTCCGTGGCGTTATTACGATGATGCCAACGACATGTTCATCAATGCCGGCAGCGCGGGGTTTATCGTTGAAGCGGCCCCTCTGCCGGGGGCAAACGAGCAGGTGGTGGCCGCGCTGGATGACATGCTGCGCAAGAAGCTCCCGCGCAAAACGCCGGTGACCGTCATCATGGTCGCCAGCAAATGTGTGGGT
>NZ_JACVTW010000119.1:0-240 GCF_016624785.1 Kosakonia sp. S42
CGACACGCGGATGGTGTTGCGGATCTGCTTGAGTTCATCCGTTATTTTCGATGTGAAGTGCCGAACCTTGCGGCCGTACACGATAAAGACCCGGTAATGGCGCAGATAGAGGGGATATTCCCGTTTGTTGGCCATCCCCTCAAGTGCCGACTTTTCCCAGAACGCGCGGGTAATGCTGTTGAGGTGCGCGGCCATCGGGCCTTTCCACATGTCGGTACTGACGCCGCGCGCGATGCGATC
>NZ_JACVTW010000011.1:0-133076 GCF_016624785.1 Kosakonia sp. S42
TGCGCGAGCAGCACCGCCGTAGGTCTTAGCCAGTACGGTAGTGATTGCAGCGGTCAGAGTAGTTTTACCATGGTCAACGTGGCCGATTGTGCCGACGTTGACGTGCGGTTTTGTACGTTCAAATTTTTCTTTAGACACGGCTTTATTCCTTACTATAGTGCTCTCCCTCAATGGAGAGAGCACGGGACTTTGGTTTTAACCCTGCGGCTTATTTACCACGGGCTTCAATTACGGCCTGAGCAACGTTGTTCGGCGCATCATCATACTTCAGGAATTCCATGGTATATGATGCACGACCTTTGGTCAGAGAACGCAGCTGAGTTGCATATCCGAACATTTCAGACAGCGGAACTTCAGCGTGGATCTTAACGCCAGTAACTTCAGATTCCTGACCGCGCAGCATGCCGCGACGACGGCTCAAGTCACCGATAACGTCACCGGTGTTCTCTTCCGGAGTCTCTACTTCAACCTTCATGATCGGCTCAAGCAGAACTGGTTTCGCTTTCTTAAAGCCATCTTTAAAGGCAATAGACGCAGCCAGTTTAAACGCCAGTTCAGAGGAGTCAACGTCGTGGTAAGAACCGAAGTGCAGACGCACGCCCAGATCAACTACCGGGTAACCAGCCAGCGGACCAGACTTCAGCTGCTCCTGGATGCCTTTATCAACGGCAGGGATGTATTCGCCAGGAATTACACCACCTTTGATGTCGTTGATGAACTCGTAACCTTTCGGGTTAGAGCCCGGCTCCAGCGGGTACATGTCGATAACAACATGACCGTACTGACCGCGACCACCAGACTGCTTAGCGTGTTTACCTTCGATATCGGTAACTTTCGCGCGAATCGCTTCGCGGTAAGCAACCTGAGGTTTACCCACGTTAGCTTCAACGTTGAACTCACGCTTCATACGGTCAACGATGATGTCGAGGTGCAGTTCGCCCATACCAGCGATGATGGTCTGGTTAGATTCTTCGTCAGTCCATACGCGGAAAGACGGGTCTTCTTTAGCCAGACGGCCCAGAGCCAGACCCATTTTTTCCTGGTCAGCTTTGGTTTTCGGTTCTACAGCGATGGAGATTACCGGCTCCGGGAATTCCATACGCTCCAGAATGATCGGGTTGTCCGGATCACACAGGGTGTCACCGGTGATCACGTCTTTCAGACCGATCGCTGCAGCGATATCGCCCGCGCGAACTTCTTTGATCTCTTCACGTTTGTTAGCGTGCATCTGAACGATACGACCGAAACGCTCACGTGCAGATTTCACGGAGTTCAGTACGGTATCACCAGAGTTAACCACACCGGAGTAAACGCGGAAGAAGGTCAGGTTACCTACGAACGGGTCAGTTGCGATTTTGAACGCCAGTGCAGAGAACGGCTCTTCGTCGCTTGCGTGACGCTCGGCCGGGGTATCTTTACCATCGTCCAGCATACCGTTGATCGCAGGAACGTCAGTCGGGGACGGCAGGTAATCAATTACCGCATCCAGCATCGCCTGAACGCCTTTGTTCTTAAACGCAGAACCACAGGTTACCAGGATGATTTCGTTGTTCAGAACACGCTGACGAAGAGCAGTTTTGATCTCTTCTTCAGTCAGGTCTTCACCACCCAGGTATTTCTCCATCAGCTCTTCTGAAGCTTCTGCCGCAGATTCGATCAGGTTCTGGTGCCATTCGTCAGCCAGGTCCTGCATCTCAGCCGGGATATCTTCGTAAACGAAGGTAACGCCCTGGTCAGCATCGTTCCAGTTGATCGCTTTCATTTTCACCAGGTCAACAACACCGGTGAAACCTTCTTCAGCGCCAATTGCCAGCTGCAGCGGAACCGGGTTCGCGCCCAGACGGGTTTTGATCTGATCAACAACTTTCAGGAAGTTAGCGCCCATGCGGTCCATTTTGTTAACGAACGCGATGCGCGGAACTTTATATTTGTTAGCCTGACGCCATACGGTTTCAGACTGTGGCTGAACACCACCAACGGCACAGTAAACCATTACCGCACCATCCAGTACACGCATGGAACGTTCTACTTCGATGGTGAAGTCAACGTGCCCCGGGGTGTCGATGATGTTTACGCGATGCGGTTCATACTGCTTCGCCATACCAGACCAGAATGCAGTAGTCGCTGCAGAGGTAATGGTGATACCACGCTCCTGCTCCTGCTCCATCCAGTCCATGGTTGCGGCGCCGTCGTGAACTTCACCGATTTTGTGGTTTACACCGGTGTAGAACAGAATACGTTCGGTAGTGGTGGTTTTACCGGCGTCGATGTGCGCACTGATACCAATGTTGCGGTAGCGTGCGATGGGTGTTGTACGAGCCATTTGATTCCTCGTTTGTGTCTTTTAGGCGTTCAGAATTAAGTTGCCAAACGGCGGGCGACTTACTTGAAGCGCCCGCCAGTTGACTAGAACTCCGAAGGGATTACCAACGGTAGTGTGCGAACGCCTTGTTGGCTTCGGCCATACGGTGAACGTCTTCACGTTTCTTAACTGCAGTACCTTTGTTGTCTGCAGCATCGGAAAGTTCGTTCGCCAGGCGCAGAGCCATGGATTTATCACCGCGTTTACGAGCAGCTTCAACGATCCAACGCATTGCCAGAGCATTACGACGAACCGGACGAACTTCAACCGGAACCTGATAAGTAGAACCACCAACGCGGCGAGACTTAACTTCGACAGTCGGGCGCACGTTTTCGAGAGCTACTTCGAAAGCTTCCAGTTCATTTTTACCAGAGCGCTGAGCCAGGGTCTCCAGCGCGCTGTATACGATTGCTTCTGCAGTAGATTTTTTACCGTCTACCATCAGGATATTTACAAATTTAGCCAGCAGTTCTGATCCGAACTTAGGATCCGGCAGAATTTTACGCTGACCAATAACACGACGACGTGGCATGGAAATACTCCGTTGTTAATTCAGGATTGTCCAAAACTCTAAGAGTTTAGTGTGACATTAAGTTAAAACAGTTTGGCCTTACTTAACGGAGAACCATTAAGCCTTAGGACGTTTCACGCCGTACTTGGAGCGAGATTGCTTACGGTCTTTAACACCAGAGCAGTCAAGCGCGCCACGAACGGTATGGTAACGAACACCCGGAAGGTCTTTAACACGACCGCCACGGATCAGGATCACGGAGTGCTCCTGCAGGTTGTGACCTTCACCACCAATGTAGGAAGTCACTTCGAAACCGTTGGTTAAACGAACACGGCAAACTTTACGCAGTGCGGAGTTCGGTTTTTTAGGGGTGGTGGTATATACACGAGTACATACGCCACGTTTTTGCGGGCATGCTTCCAGCGCCGGCACGTTGCTTTTCGCAACTTTGCGGGCGCGTGGTTTGCGTACCAGCTGGTTAACTGTTGCCATTAAATAGCTCCTGGTTTTAGCTTTTGCTTCGTAAACACGTAATAAAACGGCCTCATATAATATGAGGACGCAGAATTTTATGGCTGTGCTTAAAAGGTGTCAAGAAATATACAGCGATCCCTGCATTACCAATTCAGCTGAACGGCGTTTTTCACCGCCAGGCTAACGAAATCAGTATAGCTAACGCTGACGGCGCTGCTCGAAATTTGAGCAGAGAGACCACGCGCGTCAACATCGTCTTTCAGCACATGCAGAGTTATGGGGGCAATAAGCAGTAATTCAATGAACGGCGAACCGTTAAGGGCGGCCAGCACACCGTCAGAGAGCAATAACAGATCGTCACCGGGGCGCAGGACGCGCAGCAGCGCCGTCATATCGCAGTGCCAGGGTGAGCGGGATAGAGTCAGCAGCATAAAGGCCTCAAAAATTGAGCACGACGGTGTACTGCTCAAGCTGCTCACGCAGCGCGTCCGGCTCCAGACGCTGAGCAGGTAAGACAAACGCCGCATCCTCGTCCAGACCTCTTTCACGCAGAGAAGCGGCGCAGAGCCAGACCTCTTCAACATCGTACAGCGGCAATACTTTAAAAGTCGCGATATAGTCGCGCGCCAGGATCTTGCCCGGCTGCTGGTTTGCCAACAGTTGCAGCACGCCATCGCCGATAAAAAAGAGGCCAATCTCTTCTGTTAAGGCGGAGGTGGCCAGTACTGCGTCCAGCCCTTCACGCCCGGCAGAGGAGCCGTGCGGTGCGGAGGAGAAAACAAAGGCGATTCGCTTCATCAGAACTGCACCACTCTGTCACAGGTCAGCGCCGCTTCCGCCAGCGCGCCCAGACCGGTAAGTGCAAACCCCGCCTGCAGATTAGCCCCCGTTAACTCCAGCCGTGCGGCCTCGCTCTCATCAACCACGCCACGGCGCAGCGCCGCGGCCACGCAGATGTGCAACTCAACCTGCTGCTCAGCATGCAAACGCTGCCAGGCGCGCACAAGATCAAACTCATCGCTGGCGGGCGCAGTCAACGCGTTCGCGTTACTCACGCCTTCCCGATAAAAAAAGACGCTCGCAAGCGTATGTCCCGCTTCCAGTAGGGCAAGCGCGAACTGATACGCGCTGCTTGCCTGCTGCGTGCCATAGGCCGGGCCGGTCACCATCAACGCAAAACGCATTAATGCCCTTGCCCTGAGAAATCGCCGCTTTTGAACTGGCGAATGTAGAGGTAGACCGTGTGCTTGGAGATATTCAGGCGGTCGGCCACCTGATTAATGGCGTCTTTGATATCAAAGATGCCCTTCTCGTAGAGGTTGAGGACGATCTGGCGATTTTTGGCGTTGTTAGAGACGTTGCGGTCGGCGTTCACCTCTTCAATGGTGAACTCGAGAGTTTGCATCACCAGGTCTTCAACAGACGAGGCGAAGTTAACCGAGGAGCCAACATCCGGTGTTTCCGGTGGAACAAAAGTACTCATGATCTGCGAGAAGGGTACATCCAGATTCATGTTGATGCAGAGCAGACCAATCACCCGGTGATCGCGGTTGCGGATAGCAATCGTCACCGACTTCATCAGTACGCCGCTTTTCGCACGAGTGAAGTAGCACTTCGACACGCTGCTGTCGGCACCGGTCATATCGTGCAGCATACGCAGCGCGAGATCGGTAATCGGCGAGCCGATTTTACGCCCGGTGTGCTCGCCGTTAGCGATGCGGATGGCCGAGCATTTGAGATCCTGTAAAGAGTGCAACACGATTTCGCAGTGCGAACCAATGAGCATCGCTAACCCGTCCACTACCGCTTCGTAGGATTTGAGGATATCGAAGTCGGTCTGATCGAAAGGACGTTGATCCAGGAGGTCAAGCTCACTGGTTTCGTTGGTTAATAGCGACCTGGACATGAAAAAAAACACTCCTTTTCAGGAGCCTGTCGTTAAGTTTTCAGGGCAGGCTCAGTATTTGCAGGGGGATATAAATTAATACATCGTAGGTTATGCTTTCCAGAATTATATCCGCGATGCAAAAAAAACGCCGCTCTGAGGCGGCGCGTTTCACACTTTTACTTCTTCGCAGCGGGTGCGTCTTTTGCATCATCCGCTTTATCGCCTGCGGCTGGAGCCGCTTCCGGCGCTGCTGCGTCCGCTTTCGGTGCCGGTTTGATATCCAGCAGCTCAACCTCGAACACCAGCGTGGAGTTTGCCGGAATACCCGGTACGCCGGTTTTACCGTAAGCCAGAGCCGGCGGGATCACCAGCTTGATTTTGCCGCCTTTCTTGATGTTTTTCAGGCCTTCGGTCCAGCCCGGGATGACACCATCAAGACGGAAGGAGAGCGGTTCGCCACGGGTGTAAGAGTTGTCGAACTCTTTACCGTCAATCAGCGTACCTTTGTAGTTTACAACCACAGTGTCGCTATCTTTCGGCGCATCGCCGGTACCCGCTTTCTCTACTTTGTAGAGCAGACCGGTGCTGGAGGTTTTCACGCCCTTCTCTTTTGCGAAGGCGTCACGGAAGGCTTTACCTTTGGTTTCGTTTTCAGTCGCGTCTTTTTCCATGCGATCCTGAGCGGCAGTTTTCACGCGAGTTTCAAACGCCTGCAGAGTCTGCTCGATCTCCTGGTCACTCAGCTTGCTCTTATCAGCAAAAGCGTCCTGAACGCCGGCGATCAGCTGGTCTTTATCCAGTTTGATGCCCAGCTTTTCCTGCTCTTTCAGGGAGTTTTCCATGTAACGGCCCAGTGAGGCGCCCAGCGCGTAAGCTGATTTCTGGTCGTCGTTTTTGAATGCCGATTTGCTGTCAGTTGCAGCAGTTTTGTCTTTGGTTGCGGCATCAGCAGCTAAGGTGAGCGGTGCATGAAGGGCTACAGCCATGGTGGTCGCCAGCAGCGTGACTTTAAACAGTGATTTCATCCATTTCTCCAGGGACCGGGGCATCTCGCCCCAGGGTTAAACATAAAGTAAGAAGCGTACTATAAAGTGTTGCGGCGGAAATCAACATAAGGACTCTGCCCGAATTCACCCGATCTGTGACTATTTTTGTTTAAATAAGTTTCTGCATGAAGGCTGTACCTTCGCGCAAAGTTAAGTAAAATCCGCCCGATTACCCCAATCGACCCGGATATTACCCGGAGGTGAAAAGATGCAAGAGTTATCGATAGAAGCGCGACTGGCTGAACTGGAGAGTCGACTGGCTTTTCAGGAGATGACCATTGAAGAGCTAAACCAGACGGTGGTGGCTCATGAGCTGGAAATGGCGAAGCTGCGCGAACATCTGCGTTTGCTGGTGGAGAAAGTGAAAGCCAGCCAGCCTTCACATCTGGCGTCCCCGTCGGAAGAGACACCCCCGCCCCATTATTAAGACGTAAAAAAAGCGGGTCTCCCCGCTTTTTGTGCCCGGTCGGCTGACGCTTACCGGGCTTCTCGATACCTTAGCCAACGCACCTGCGGCGCGAAAGACGACGGGTATGATTAATGGCAGCCGCAACCGCCGTTACCGCAACCACCTTTACCGCCGTGATCGTGACCATGGTCGTGATCGTGGCCGTGACCGCCGCAGCAGCCGTCGTGACCGTGGTCGTGGTCATGATCGTGACCATGCGGGCCATGAACGTGGCCGTGCGCCAGCTCTTCTTCGGTTGCTTCGCGAATCGCGACAACTTCGACGTTGAACTTCAGGTTCTGACCCGCCAGCATGTGGTTACCATCAACCACTACGTGGTCATCTTCCACTTCGGTAATCTCAACCGGCACCGGGCCCTGGTCAGTTTCAGCCAGGAAGCGCATGCCAACCTGCAGTTCGTCAACGCCCATGAAGACGTCTTTCGGAACGCGCTGCACCAGGTTCTCGTCGTACTGACCGTAAGCGTCGTTCGCGCCAACAGCCACATCGAATTTGTCGCCGACTTCATGACCGTCCAGCGCGTTTTCCAGACCGGAGATCAGGGAGCCGTGACCGTGCAGGTAGTCCAGCGGTGCACTCACCGGAGACTCATCAACCAATACACCGTCTTCTGTACGTACCTGATAGGCCAGGCTGACCACCAGGTCTTTTGCTACTTTCATGATATCTCCTGAGCGTGGGAAAATTACTGGCGCAGATTGTAACGGAATTCTGCACCCGTGTACCCTTAAGCTTAAAAAATCCTGCCTGATATCGCTAGTCCGGATGAAAAATCCCGATAACTTGCTCATCTTTGCGAACATGATCGCGCGCTTCTTTATCCGCTTCGCGCATCTGATGCCCGCACTTAACACACTCAACAATATCGACGTTATTTTCGCGCCACATCGCCATTGAGTCTTTCGCCTGGCACGACGGGCAGGTCGCGCCAGCGATAAAACGTTTACGAACAGCCATTCGACTCCCCTTATTCAAACTCATCCCAGCCGTCAAGTTGACGCCGCTCTTGCTGCATCTCACGCTGGAAAATTTCTTCCAGCTCGCGGCGCGCTTCACGTACGCGGGAAATTTGTACCGTATCGGTATGCACCGGCATCAGCTCACGCAGCATGCGCATATCGAGCCGTCTGAAGTGCAACTGCGCTCGCTGCGCCTGATGCGGATGCATACCCAGTGAAATCAGCGCTTTACGCCCCAACTCCAGCGCACTGGAGAAGGTTTCGCGCGAGAACTGTGTTACGCCCGCCTGCAACAGTTCATGGGCTTCGACACGTCCCCGCGCCCGCGCCAGAATCGCCAGGTGGGGGAAGTGCTGCTGGCAAAGCTCCACCAGCTTCATGGTATCGACCGGATCGTTACAGGTAATGACGATCGATTGTGCGGCCTCCGCACCTGCCGAACGCAGCAGCTCAAGCTGCGTCGCATCACCGTAATAGACTTTGTAGCCATATTTACGCATCAGATTCACGGCGCTGATATCGCGCTCCAGCACGGTGATACGCATTTCGTTCGCCATCAGCAAACGGCCAATCACCTGCCCGAAGCGACCAAAGCCGACGACAATCACCTGCGGCTTATCATCATCAACCCACGGCGCTTCATCTTCATCCTCCGGCTTGTTGAAGCGCCGGGAGAGCAGCTTATCAATGGCGCGCATCAGCAGCGGCGTGGTCATCATCGACAGCGTGACGGTTACCAGCAGCAGCGCCATCTGATCGTCTTTAAACAGCCGCTGCGAGGAGGCGGTGGAGAAGAGCACAAAAGCAAACTCGCCGCCCTGGCTCAACACCCCGGCAAACTGCATCCGCTCTGAGCTACGCAAACCGTAAATGCGCGCCAGCCCGTACAGCACCAGCGATTTTACGGCCACCAGCACCGCAACGCTCATCACGACCCACAATAGATGGGTATAGAGCACGCCGAGGTTCAGCGCCATGCCCACCGAAATAAAGAACAGCCCCAACAGCAGCCCTTTAAACGGCTCAATGGCAATCTCAAGCTCGTGGCGGTATTCGCTCTCCGCCAGCAGAATGCCGGCGATAAAGGTGCCGAGCGCCATCGACAGGCCGAGGGCATCCATAAACAGCGCTGACCCGAGCACCAGCAGCAGCGTCGCGGCGGTAAAGACCTCGCGCACGCCGGAAGCGGCGATAAAACGAAACACCGGGCGCAGCAGGTAACGCCCACCAATCAACATCCCGGCAAAGGCCAGCACCTTCATGCCCACCTTCATCCAGTCGAGATGATCGTCGCCGTTGCCCGCCAGTAGCGGTACCAGCGCCAGCGCTGGGATCACCGCCAGATCCTGGAACAGCAGCACTGAGAAACCGAGCTGGCCGGACTCGCTGCGGTTCATCCCTTTGTCGCGCATCAGTTGCAGCGCCATCGCGGTGGATGACATTGCAAGACCAATACCGCCAATTAACGCCGCCTGCCAGGAGAATTGCGTCAGCATTAACAGGCCTGCGAGGATCGCCGCACTTAACAGTACCTGCGCCGCACCGACACCAAAAATAGAGCGACGCAGCTCCCACAATTTCGAGGGGTTAAGTTCGAGCCCAATGATGAACATCAGGAACACCACGCCCAGCTCTGAGAAGTGGAGGATCTCATCAACATCGCTGATAAACCCGAGTCCCCATGGGCCAATGGCGATACCCGCTAACAGGTAGCCGAGCACGGCGCCAATTCCTAAACGTGCGGCCAGCGGCACAGCGACTACCGCCGCGAAGAGGAATAGCACGCCGGCCAGTAAGAGTGCGGAACCTTCCATTAACGGCCTCCCGGCGGCAGCGGCGAAGCCAGCCAGTCACCGTAGGCTTTGGCGTGGTGCGCCAGCTCCTGCGGCGTCTGCCGACGTGCCCAGTAGATGATAATTGGGCTGAGCCAGTGCATGCGACACATCGCGGCGGTCAACTCAAAGGGGCGTAAAACATCGTTGAGGGAGTAGCGGTTGAGACCATCATGGCGATAAGCCGCCTCCGGCTCACCGGTGGTGATCACGCTACGCCAGTACTTTCCCGCCAGTTCATTCCCGCCTGCTCCGCTGGCAAAGCCGCGGCTCAACACACGATCAAGCCACTCTTTCAGCAGTGCCGGACAACTGTAGGTATAAAGGGGATGTTGAAAAACGATAACGTCATGCTCGCGCAATAACGCCTGTTCATAGGGAATATCAATAAAAAAATCGGGGTAACGGGCGTAAAGATCGTGCACCGTTACATTCTCCAGTTGCGTGGCCGGCTTAAGCAAAACCCGGTTCGCCACCGAGTCCTGTGATTCCGGATGGGCATAGATCAGCAACACTTTTGCTGTCTGCGACATCACTCCCCTCCCGGGTCTAAATTCTCTCTTCTCTGCAAACCAGCGCCCTGCGGCGTGGCCAGAATGCTTTTGTCTATCGTCTTCATTTTGGGCTAACATTGCGGCCCCGGTGCGGCATTTCGCCGTGGCCTTACATTACCATAAAGACAAATTAACATAGTCTGAACATACGGCGTCTTATGATTGTTTTCTCCTCGTTACAAATTCGTCGCGGCGTGCGTGTCCTGTTGGACAACGCCACAGCCACCATCAATCCGGGCCAGAAAGTGGGCCTGGTGGGTAAAAACGGCTGCGGCAAATCGACCCTGCTCGCGCTGTTGAAAAACGAGATAAGCGCTGATGGCGGCAGTGCCACTTTTCCCGGCACCTGGCAACTAGCGTGGGTCAACCAGGAAACACCGGCGCTGGACGAAGCGGCGATAGATTATGTGATAGACGGCGATCGTGAATATCGCCAGCTGGAAGCGGCGCTTAATGCTGCCAACGAGCGCAACGACGGCAATGCCATCGCCACGGTACACGGCAAGCTCGACGCTATCGATGCCTGGACGGTGCGCTCCCGCGCTGCCAGCCTGCTGCACGGTTTAGGCTTCTCTAACGAGCAGCTCGACCGCCCGGTCAGCGCCTTCTCCGGTGGCTGGCGTATGCGTTTAAACCTCGCGCAGGCGCTGATTTGCCGCTCCGATTTACTGCTGCTTGATGAACCGACCAACCACCTCGATCTCGATGCCGTTATCTGGCTGGAGAAGTGGCTGAAGAACTATCCGGGCACGCTGATCCTTATCTCGCACGACCGCGATTTTCTCGATCCGGTAGTCGATAAGATCCTGCATATTGAGCAGCAATCAATGTTTGAATACACCGGCAACTACAGCTCGTTTGAGCGCCAGCGCGCTACGCGGCTTGCGCAGCAGCAGGCTACCTATGAAGGCCAGCAGCAGCGCGTTGCTCATCTGCAAAGCTTTATCGATCGCTTTAAAGCGAAAGCGAGTAAAGCGAAGCAGGCACAAAGCCGCATCAAGATGCTGGAGCGCATGGAGCTGATTGCCCCCGCGCACGTTGATAACCCGTTCCACTTCAGCTTCCGCGCGCCGGAAAGCCTGCCCAATCCGATCCTGAAGATGGAGAAGGTGAGCGCCGGTTATGGCGATCGCACCATTCTGAACGCCATCAAACTCAACCTGGTGCCTGGCTCGCGCATCGGTCT
The DNA here is from genome assembly GCF_016624785.1 of Kosakonia sp. S42. Taxonomy (NCBI): domain Bacteria; kingdom Pseudomonadati; phylum Pseudomonadota; class Gammaproteobacteria; order Enterobacterales; family Enterobacteriaceae; genus Kosakonia; species Kosakonia sp. S42. The sequence goes on from NZ_JACVTW010000011.1 coordinate 11,282, forward strand.
GCTGGGGCGTAACGGCGCCGGTAAATCGACGCTGATCAAACTGCTGGCGGGCGAGCTGGCGGCGCAGAGTGGCGAAATCGGCCTGGCGAAGGGGATCAAACTTGGTTACTTCGCCCAGCATCAGCTGGAATTCTTACGCGCTGACGAATCGCCATTGCAGCATCTGGCGCGCCTGGCCCCGCAAGAGCTGGAGCAGAAGCTGCGTGATTACCTGGGCGGCTTCGGCTTCCAGGGCGATAAGGTCACCGAAGCAACAGAGCGCTTCTCCGGCGGCGAAAAAGCGCGGCTGGTGCTGGCGTTAATCGTCTGGCAGCGCCCGAACCTGCTGCTGCTCGATGAACCAACTAACCACCTCGATCTCGATATGCGCCAGGCACTCACCGATGCGCTGATTGAGTTCGAAGGCGCGCTGGTAGTGGTGTCGCACGACCGTCACCTTTTGCGCTCGACCACCGACGATCTCTACCTGGTCCACGATGGCAAAGTGGAGCCGTTCGATGGCGATCTGGATGATTACCAGCAATGGCTGAGTGACGTGCAGAAGCAGGAGAGCCAGCCGACGGATGCGGCAAAAGAGAATGGCAACAGCGCTCAGGCGCGTAAAGATCAGAAGCGTCGAGAAGCGGAGCTGCGCACGCAAACACAGCCGCTGCGTAAAGAGATTGCCCGTCTGGAAAAGGAGATGGAGAAGCTCAATGCGCAACTGGCCAACGCGGAAGAGAAGCTTAGTGACAGCGGCCTGTACGATCAGAGCCGTAAAGCGGAGCTGACCACCTGTCTGCAACAGCAGGCGACGGCGAAAGCGGGACTTGAAGAGTGTGAAATGGCGTGGCTTGACGCGCAGGAACAGCTTGAGGCGATGCTTACAGCGGAGTAACACTCTTCGCCGTAAGCGGTAAAGTTGATGGCGGTACAGCCGTACCGCCATTCAGGGTTTAACGCTGGTTAGCCAGGCGCTGGCGAATGGTCTCAAAGTGCTCGGTGTCGTACAGCTTGCCGTCAAGGAAACGGGTTTTCAGTTCCCCGCCCTGCTCCTGCTCCCAGCTTTGCTCATCGTGCAGTTGCAGTTCGCCCTGCGCATCGCGCTCAACCCGCAACAGACCGCGCGCTGAGCGTTTCAGGCCGTTATCCGTTTTCGGCTCTTTAAAGATCATCCGTCCTTCGCCATTCACCGCGCCCCAGGTCGCCTTCATCGCAAAGCCGAAGGTGTCACGGGTGTTGTACTGGTAGGTAAAAGAGCCGACGCCAAAGACCACGTTGGAGCTGGCGAAACCTTTGGCTTCCAGCCGCGCGAGAATTTGATTGGCGCGGGCCAGCGTAATTGAGTCGCCATAAATCAGGCCGACATGCGGATCCAGCACCTTGTAACCCTTCTCGTTAACGGTGCCGCCGAAAATCTCCCACAGCACTTCAACGGAACCTTTCTCCTCCGGGCTGCGATCGGCGCGCGTGTCGTCATCTGCGCCGGTGCCGCAAAGGATCTCAACCGGGTCGCCGCTGTCCGGGCGGAAAACGACGCGTCCTTCACGTCCCAGAATCAGCGATTTCAGCTCGCGGGTATACTCGGTGATCACGCGCCAGTAATCCCAGGTATCGGAGACGATAGAGACAAAGCCCTGCGGATAGATATCGGCAATCAGGCGTCGGAAGGTCTCAATTTCATGCTCATGCTCGCCCATACACATTACGCTGTGCTCGGTCGCCGGAATGCTTGCGCCGATAAAGTACTCCTCGCCTCCGGTATAGAAATCGCGGGCATAGAGCAGCGAAGGGATGCTGTCGGTGCCTTTAAAGCTCAGCAGGTGACCCGCGCCTGCCTGCGCGGTATCGTGCAGACCCGCCATGCCGCGGAATGAGAAGTCGTGGCACTGGAAATCCAGGTGCGAGAGGTCGCTACAGGTTTTCGCTGCCCACTGCTCACAAATTTTGCGGTAGTGGTGCGCGATGGTGGCGTTAGTCGAGGCTTTCCACAATTCGGCGGAGAGCACCGTTTCCAGGTAGTTCACCAGCCAGAAGAACTCCTCACGGGTGTTGGTGATGGTCAGTACCGGCACCTTCATCGGCACTTTGCTCCCCTCATCCAGCGATTTGATGTGCAGCGGCAAGTAGCCTAAACGGTGCAGGTCACGGATATGATCGACCGCCACGCTATCCTTACCGAGGTAGCTGTCCATCACCTCTTTGTACTCATTCACCACCTCCTCTTCCGGGCGGGCAAAGAAGGCGTCGTTGAAGAGATCGACCATAAACCATTTCAGGAAACCCTGCAGGCCGAAGAAGACCAGCTTGCCGTCGGCAACCGGAGACTGGAAAAAGCGGTCGCTGCGCGGCGTGAAGTTGGAGTAAACCTTTGTTGTGCCCTGCGGATACTGCACGCGGTGCGACACTTTATAGCCGTCGATGGCGAGAATCGGATTCAGTTTCATGGTGTGTTCCCCTTAAGCGCGAAATAACGTGGCGATGTCGATCAATTCAACGCCCGGTGAAGCCAGCGTCGGCGAAGTAAACGAAGTGGTGGTGTAGATAGCGTCAATTCCGTTATTGAGCAGGTTTTCAACGCCTTTCGAGAAGATACCGTGCGTAACATACAAGCTGACGCTGCGCGCACCTGCTTCACGCAGAACCTGCGCCGAGCCGATAAAGGTGCCGCCCGCATCGCAGAGATCGTCGACAATCAGCAGATCTTTCCCCGCCACCTCACCGGCCACCAGCGCAAAGCCGGTCAGATTACCGCTGGCAACATCGCGCTCTTTCGTAAGAATGGCGTAATTTTTCGCGCCGGTGGCTTTCGCCACATTGTGAATTTTTTTCAGCGCGCCCGCGTCCGGAGCCACCAGCATCAGTTCGCCCTGCGCAATGGCGCGGCGCAGCGTCTCGCTCTGCAGCAGGCAGGTTTCCTGAGGAATGGCGACGCAGTTGTTAATCGCGGCTGCGGCGGCATCGCTATGGGGATCGAGAATAAAGACTTTATCGAAGTTCAGGGTGTTGAGCTGGTTGGCAAAGACTTTCAGCGCGAAGCTGTCGCCCGCCACCATATGGCGATCCTGACGTGCCCACGGCAGCCAGGCGAGCTGCAGATGGCTAACCGCAACATCAGTAACGTGGCGTACCGCGTCTACCAGCTGCGCCAGCAGCATAAAATCATTCATATCGCGCATGGCGGCGACACGGATGCGCATCAGCTGGGCGAAAGCAGGCAGTTCGCCCGTCACTTTCAGCCACACTGCACCATCGGGAAATACGCCGTTTTCGATTTCAACGTTTTGATTATCGATAAAGAGTTCGATTCTGCTCGCCATCATTCACCTCACCTGCATTAGTTAATGTCCCTTGGACACATTTAATATTGTCCATAAGACACTATTAAGCAAGCCCCTGTCTGGATTATTTTTATACTGAATATATAAGACACTGAAAATACATAAAATAAAAGTTCGCTTGCCGCACCAGGGTAGGCTGATAAACTTGCTGCGTGTGAAATGAGGTGAGTCAGTGATGATCAGCGAAGCAGAATATCTGGATTCTTACGATCCGAGTCGTTTTCCCTCGCCGCTGGTGACGGTCGATAGCGTGCTGTTTAGCCTGCATCAGCAGACGCTCTGTGTGTTGTTGGTCGAGCGCGCCAGCCAGCCGCAACAAGGGCGCTGGGGATTGCCCGGTGGCTTTATTGATATGGCGCAGGATAGCTCCACCCGGGCCACGGCGCTGCGCAAGCTGACGGAAAAAACCGGCGTCTCGCCATCGTGGCTTGAACAGCTGGATACCTTCTCCGGCCCGGAGCGCGATCCGCGCGGCTGGAGTTTGACCGTTGCCTGGTATGCGCTTATTTCGTGGGTCGCCTGCGCGCCGCATATCACAAGCGTCAGCGATGCCAAATGGGTGCCGGTGGCCGAACTTAATGAGCGCGAACTGGCCTTCGATCACGGCGAGATAATCCACGCTGCGCTGCGCCGCCTTCGGCAGAAAACGATGTATTCGTTACTGCCCGTTTACTGTTTGCCTGAGACCTTTACCCAGAGCCAGTTGCAGGAAGCGACGGAGATAATTCTCGGCCAGCCGATCCAGCGCAAAAGCCTGATCCGCCGTTTTGAAGCCTCCGGCATGTTTGAAGAGACCGGCGAGAGCGTGGCGACCGGCGCGCGAAAAGCGCGCTTGTGGCGACGTAAAGCGGATGTCGATATCCACCTCTTTTCGCGCAACCTGCTGGCTGATTGAAGCAAAGCTAGCTGATTTCCCGTTAAATGAGTAAACGGGGGCCTCGCGTGCGTTTATAGTTGTCCCACTTTTTATCTATTTTCTTGTGCTATGACAGACACTACACCTTCACAACTTGCGGTTTTGAAAGATGATACGCATGGCTTCCAACCGATGCGTGGCGCAAGCAACCCACATCTTCAAACCATGCTGCCGCGTCTTATTCGCCGTCGCGTCGCGTTTGAACCCTGGTGGCAGCGCCTTGAACTGCCGGACGGGGATTTTGTCGATCTCGCGTGGAGCGAAGAGCCGAATCAGGCGCGGGATAAACCGCGGCTGGTGGTGTTTCATGGCCTGGAAGGCAGCCTGCACAGCCCCTATGCGCACGGCCTGATTAATGCGGCGAAAGAGCGCGGCTGGCTGGGCGTGGTGATGCATTTTCGCGGCTGTAGCGGGATCCCGAATCGCCTGAACCGCATCTATCACTCCGGCGAAACAGAGGACGGCACCTGGTTTCTCACCTGGCTGCGTCAGGAGCTTGGCGAGGCGCCGACCGCGGCGGTGGGATATTCGCTCGGCGGGAATATGCTCGGCTGCCTGCTGGCGAAAGCGGATGATGATCTGCCCGTAGATGCGGCGGTGATTGTCTCGGCCCCGCTGGTGCTGGAAGCGTGCAGTTATCATATGGATAAGGGCTTCACGCGCGTTTATCAACGTTATTTGCTCAACCTGCTGAAGGCCAATGCCGCGCGGAAACTGCGCGCCTATCCCGGCTCGCTACCGACGACCATGGAGGTGCTGCGTAAAATGCGGCGCATCCGCGATTTTGATGATGTGATCACCTCGAAAATCCACGGCTTCGACGATGCACTTGATTACTATCGCCGCTGTAGCGCCATGCCGCTGTTGCCGCAGATTCGTAAACCGACGCTTATCATTCACGCCAAGGATGATCCGTTTATGGATCATCACGTCATCCCCGATCTTGCGCAATTACCCGCTAATATTGAGTATCAACTGACGGAACATGGCGGGCACGTCGGCTTTGTCGGCGGCACGCTGCGTCGCCCGGAGATGTGGCTTGAAACGCGCATTCCGGACTGGTTATCCGCTTATCTGGGAGCATCATGATTATTCCGTGGCAAGAACTCGACGCCGACACGCTCGACAATCTGATTGAGAGCTTTGTCTTGCGCGAAGGCACCGATTATGGTGAACATGAGCGTTCGCTTGAACAAAAGGTCGCCGACGTAAAACGGCAATTGCAGCGCGGCGAGGCCGTGCTGGTGTGGTCAGAACTGCACGAAACGGTGAATATTATGCCGCGCGGGCAGTTCCACGAATAACCGGACGCCGGGCGGCCTTGATACTGAACAACAGCTTTTCTTCAGGGAGTTGCTATGTCCGCCAAACATCCGGTCATCGCCGTCACTGGCTCCAGCGGCGCGGGAACCACCACCACCAGCCTCGCCTTCCGTAAGATTTTCGCCCAGCTCAACATGCATGCGGCGGAAGTGGAAGGCGACAGCTTCCATCGTTATACCCGTCCGGAAATGGATATGGCGATCCGCAAAGCCCGCGATCTCGGGCGGCATATCAGCTATTTTGGCCCGGAAGCGAATGACTTCGGCCTGCTGGAGCAGACCTTCAGCGAGTATGGTCAGAGCGGTCAGGGCCAGGCGCGAAAATATCTCCACACCTATGATGAAGCCGTGCCGTGGAATCAGGTGCCAGGAACCTTTACCCCCTGGCAACCACTGCCGGAGCCAACCGATGTGTTGTTCTACGAAGGGCTGCACGGCGGAGTGGTGACGCCGCAACATGATGTGGCGCGCCACGTTGATCTGCTGGTCGGCGTGGTGCCAATCGTAAACCTGGAGTGGATCCAGAAGATGATCCGCGACACCAGCGAGCGCGGCCACTCCCGGGAAGCGGTGATGGATTCGGTAGTGCGCTCAATGGAAGATTACATCAACTACATCACGCCGCAGTTTTCCCGCACCCATCTCAACTTCCAGCGCGTTCCCACTGTCGATACCTCAAACCCCTTCGCCGCCAAAGGCATTCCTTCTCTTGATGAAAGCTTTGTCGTCATTCATTTCCGCAATCTGGAGGGGATCGATTATCCGTGGCTGCTGGCAATGTTGCAGGGATCGTTTATCTCGCATATGGATACGCTGGTGGTGCCGGGCGGCAAAATGGGGCTGGCGATGGAGCTAATTATGACGCCGCTGGTGCAGCGGCTGATGGAAGGCAAAAAGATTAAATAACCCGGCGGGAAGCGCCGCCGGGCAGGCTTATCAGGCCTCGATCACCTCAAAGGAGTGGGTAATCTTGACCGCCTTTTCCAGCATCAGCGCCACGGAGCAGTACTTCTCAGCTGAGAGATCGACCGCGCGGGAGACAGCGGCCTCTTTCAGTGCTTTGCCAGTAACAATGAAGTGCAGGTTGATATGGGTAAAGTAGCGCGGCGCTTCTTCCCGGCGCTCGGAGGTCAGCTTCACTTCGCAGTCGGTCACGTCGTGACGCCCTTTTTGCAGGATCGACACCACGTCGATAGCGCTGCAACCGCCAGCGGCCATTAAGACCATCTCCATCGGGCTGGGAGCTTTATCCCCGGAGTTGCCATCCATCAGGATTTGGTGGCCGGAAGCGGACTCACCAATGAACGTTAACCCTTCAACCCATTTCACTCGTGCCTGCATGTTCATCACTCCGGTATGGCAAATTTTTTCACAGATTACGCGTACATAACAAAACGCGCAACGGAAGGCGACCTGCGTCATGCTGAAGCGAGACACCAGGAGACAGGCGCCAAAAGCTATGCTAAAACAGTCTACATGCTACAGAGAAACATTGACGTTACGAATGTACGCAAGGGATATCATACATTAGAGACCGCAGATGTCGCTGACGGTCCACTTCCCGGGATTTGGGAAGCTTTGATTGCAACCCCAGAAGCTGAATGATTCACGCCGTTTCTGGAGCCAGCTTATAACAGAGGATAATCGCGCATGGTGCTTGGCAAACCGCAAACAGACCCGACTCTCGAATGGTTCTTGTCTCATTGCCATATTCATAAGTACCCGTCGAAGAGCACGCTGATTCACCAGGGTGAAAAAGCGGAAACGCTGTATTACATCGTTAAAGGCTCAGTGGCAGTGCTCATCAAGGATGAAGAGGGTAAAGAGATGATCCTCTCTTACCTCAACCAGGGCGATTTTATTGGTGAACTGGGCCTGTTTGAAGAAGGTCAGGAGCGTAGCGCCTGGGTTCGCGCCAAGACCGCCTGTGAAGTTGCGGAGATCTCGTACAAAAAATTCCGTCAGCTTATCCAGGTGAATCCGGATATTCTGATGCGCCTCTCCTCGCAGATGGCGCGTCGCCTGCAGGTGACCTCGGAGAAAGTCGGTAACCTGGCGTTCCTCGACGTGACCGGCCGTATTGCTCAGACTCTGCTGAACCTGGCGAAACAGCCGGACGCGATGACCCACCCGGACGGTATGCAAATTAAAATTACCCGTCAGGAGATTGGTCAGATCGTCGGTTGCTCCCGCGAAACGGTTGGCCGCATTCTGAAAATGCTCGAAGATCAAAACCTGATCTCTGCCCACGGTAAAACTATCGTCGTCTACGGTACGCGTTAATCTGCAAAATGGCGCATCGCTTATGCGGTGTGCCGTTTTTGTTTTCCCATGTGGCGCAGGCTGATTTATCACCCCGAAATCAACTACGCACTGCGACAAACGCTGGTGTTATGCCTGCCTGTGGCGGTTGGGCTGCTGCTCGGCCATCTGCAACAGGGGCTTCTCTTCTCGCTGGTTCCCGCCTGCTGCAACATTGCTGGCCTCGATACCCCGCATAAACGCTTCTTCAAACGTCTGATTATCGGCGGCTCGCTATTTGCCGGCTGTAGCCTCGCGGTGCAGCTTCTGCTGGCGGAAAATCTTCCCCTGCCGGTGATCATGACAGTGTTAACCCTGCTGCTGGGGGTGACGGGCGAAATCAGCGCGCTGCATGGCCGCCTGCTGCCAGCCTCGCTGATCGCCGCTATCTTTACCCTCAGCCTCGCCGGGAACATGCCGGTGTGGGAGCCGCTGCTGATCTACACCCTCGGCACCTTGTGGTACGGGCTGTTTAACTGGTTCTGGTTCTGGCTGTGGCGCGAACAACCGCTGCGTGAATCCCTCAGCTTGCTCTACCGGCAACTGGCGGACTATTGCGAAGCGAAATATAGCCTGTTAACCCAGCATATCGATCCTGAAACCGCGCTGCCGCCGCTGCTCGACCGCCAGCAGAAAGCGGTGGATCTGATTAGCCAGTGTTACCAGCAGCTGCATATGCTGGCGGCCAATCAGAACAACGATTACAAGCGCCTGCTGCGCGTCTTTCAGGTCGCATTGGATCTGCAGGAGCATATCTCTGTCAGCCTGCATCAGCCGGAAAAGGTGCAGAAGCTGGTCGAGCGAACCCATGCTGAACAGGTGATTCGCTGGAATGCGCAAACCGTCGCGGCTCGCCTGCGCGTGCTGGCGGATGACATCCTCTACCATCGCTATCCGACCCGCTTCACCATGGAGAAGCAGGTCGGCGCACTGGAGAAAATTGCCCGTCAGCATCCTGATAATCCGGTCGGGCAGTTTTGCGCCTGGCACTTCAGCCGCATCGCCCGCGTGCTGCGCACCCAGCGTCCGCTCTATATTCGCGATTTGATGGAGGATAAGCAGGAGCGCCTGCCGCTGATCCCGGCGCTAAAAAGCTATCTGTCGCTGAAATCAACCGCCCTGCGCAATGCGGCGCGCATCAGCGTGATGCTCAGTATCGCCAGCCTGATGGGCAGCGCATTAAATCTGCCGAAACCTTACTGGATCATGATGACGGTGATGGTGGTGACGCAGAACGGTTATGGCGCGACCCGCGTACGCATTGTTAACCGTGCCGCCGGTACGCTGGCGGGGCTGGTGGTGGCGGGTATGACGCTGCACTTTCATGTGCCGCTCGGATTTACGCTGGCAGCGATGCTGATGATCACCCTAAGTAGCTATTTGATTATCCGCAAAAGCTACGGCTGGGCGACGGTCGGTTTCACGATTACAGCGGTCTATACCTTGCAAATCCTCACGCTCAACGGCGACCAGTTTATTCTCGCCCGGCTGGTCGATACGCTGATTGGCTGCCTGATTGCCTTCGGTGGGATGGTGTGGCTGTGGCCGCAGTGGCAGAGCGGCCTGCTGCGCCAGAATGCGCACGATGCGCTGGAGGCCTATCAGGATGCGATTCGCCTGATCCTTAGCAACAACCCGGAAGCGACGCCGCTGGCCTGGCAGCGTATGCAGGTTAACCAGGCGCACAACGCCCTTTTCAACTCCCTTAACCAGGCGATGCAGGAGCCCGGCTTTAACAGCCGCTACCTGAGCGATATGAAACTGTGGGTGACGCACAGCCAGTTTATTGTCGAACATATCAACGCCATGACGACGCTGGCGCGCGAGCACACCATGCTGACACCGGATCTGGCGCAGCGCTATCTTGAGTCGTGCGAAATTGCGCTGCAACGTTGTCAGCAGCGGCTGGAGTATGACGGGCCGGGGGAATCAGGCGAGGTGAATGTTATGGAAGCGCCGGAGGCGCTGACCCACGGCCCAATGAGCACGCTGGAGCAGCATTTGCAGCGCATTATCGGGCATCTGAGCACCATGCACACGATCTCGTCGGTGGCATGGCGTCAGCGCCCGCATCACGGCATCTGGCTACGCCGACGCCTTACGCGTTAACCACGCTTGCGACGGCCTGCGCAAAGCGCTGCATCCCTTCATCAATATCCTGCTCTTCGATAATCAGCGACGGCGCAAAACGCATCACATCCGGACCGGCATTCAGCACCATGACGCCCGCTGCGGCAGCCGCATGCAGGAAGTCGCGCGCGCGGCCTTTGTATTGCGGTTTCAGCTCGGCACCAATCAACAGGCCCATACCGCGAATATCGCTGAACAGGTCGTACTGCTCATTAATCTGCTGCAGACACTGAACAAAGTGCTGACGTTTGGCACTGACGCCATTCAGCACCTCAGGGGTGTTGATGATATCGAAAGCAGTGCCTGCCACCGCGCAAGCCAGCGGGTTGCCGCCGTAGGTGGATCCGTGGGAACCGGCGTGGAAGACGCTGGCGATTTCATGGGTCGTCAACATGGCGCTGACCGGGAAACCGCCGCCGAGGGCTTTGGCGCTGGTCAGAATATCCGGCGTCACGCCGTAGTGCATATAGGCGAACAGCTCACCGCTGCGCCCCATGCCGCACTGCACTTCATCAAACACCAGCAGCGCATTATGCGCATCGCACAGTTCACGAAGGCCTTTGAGGAACTCAGGGGTTGCGGCAGTAACGCCGCCCTCGCCCTGAATCGGCTCTACCACCACGGCGCAGGTGTGATCGTCCATCACCGCTTTAACCGCGTGCAGATCGTTAAACGGAACATGCACGATGTCGGCCGGTTTCGGGCCAAAGCCATCGGAATATTTCGGCTGCCCGCCAACGGTTACGGTAAAGAGCGAGCGCCCGTGAAAAGCGTGGTGGAAAGCGATGATTTTGGTTTTGTGCGGGCTGTGGCGCGTGGTTGCATAAAAACGCGCCAGCTTGAAGGCGGTTTCGTTGGCTTCGGTACCGGAGTTCATAAACACGACGCGCTCGGCAAAGGTGGCGTCTACCAGCTTGCGCGCCAGACGCAGCGCGGGCTCGTTGGTAAAGACGTTACTCAGGTGCCAGAGCGTCTCGCCCTGCGCTTTCAGCGTCTCCACCAGCGCCGGATGGCAGTGGCCTAAGGCAGTGACCGCAATGCCGCCAGCAAAATCAACGTACTCTTTACCCTGCTGATCCCAGACGCGACTGCCCTTCCCCTTTACCGGGATAAACTCGGCCGGTGCGTAAATTGGCAGAATAACGTCATCGAAGTTTGCACGTGTCACCGCGTCTTGCTGAGTTGCCATAGGTTGCCCATCCCGTGTTATGTTTCATTCATAGTGAAAATATAATCACGAAATATGCATAAAAAATCACTAGATGGCAACCACAAATCACCGAGTAAGGAAGTTTTCCAGCAATTGATGGCCCTGCTCGCTGAGAATACTTTCCGGATGGAACTGCACGCCTTCGAGATCCCACACCTTATGGCGAATGCCCATGATCTCGCCGCTTTCACTCCAGGCAGTGACCTCGAAGCAGTCAGGTAAGGTAGGCGGATCGATGACCAAAGAGTGATAGCGCGTAACGGTTAACGGATTATTTAACCCGCTAAACACACCGCTGCCGGAGTGAGTAATGGGGGAAGTTTTGCCGTGCATCACTTTCGCCGCACGCACAATAGTGGCGCCAAATGCCTGGGCAATCGCCTGATGGCCGAGGCAAACGCCGAGGATCGGCAGCTTACCCGCATAGTGCGCAATGACTTCGAGCGAAATGCCGGACTCATCCGGTGTGCAAGGGCCTGGCGAAATAACCATTTTCTGCGGCGCTAACATCTCAATATCCGCTAGCGTCAGCTCATCGTTACGCCTCACTTCCACGTGTGCACCCAGCTCACAAAAATATTGGTAGAGGTTCCAGGTAAAGGAGTCGTAGTTGTCGATAAGCAGGATCATGTCAATTCAACCAATGGATGTGCCGCGTTTCATGCAGTTTGCGCGAAACTATACGGCACTTCGCAAAGATAAAAAACGGGTTTACGGTAGTTGAGATACGCCGGATGGCGCTCACGCTTATCCGGCCTACAACGTTTCGTAGGTCGGATAAGCGTGAGCGCCATCCGACAAAAAAGTTTACTCGCCCTCGCGCGCCTCGCTCACCACCTGGCTGAAGATTGCAGTTAACGGTTCGAGATCGCCCATCGCACCCGCCTGGTTAGCGTTGCGCCAGTCGTCGGGATCGATATCGCGCCAGTCGAGCGAGAAGCCCGCGTGCAGCGCCAGCTGTTCGAAGAAGATACGCTGCGCAATACCATTGCCCAGGCGGAACGGGTGCAGGACGTTGATTTCACAGTAGTAATGCGCAAGGCGTGCGATGAACGCCTCTTTTTCAAGCCCGACGAGCCACTCCTCATCCTCAAGCTGCTGCATCAGGGCATTGCCCTCTTTCTCGATATACTCGAAGTGGCAAAAGCGGGTATCGCCCTCGTAGATATCGACTTCGCGGATCTGCCCGGCCCAGTCGAAGACATCCTGGTAGAGGTGCCGATGAATGGCGCAAAGATGCGGCAGCCCGCGGGCAATCGGCCCCAGCTCGAGAGTTGCTGCGCGCAGCGCGGTGAACTGATACGCCTCCTTCTCCAGCCCCTTAGCATTGCGAATGCCAAGGCGATTGCGCATCACTTTCAGGCCCGGGAAAAGATACGGGTCGCGCCCGTCGCCGAATTTATCGCTCATTTTGCCTCCGCAGCTCTTCAAGACGTAAAGTCGCCTCTTCCGCATTCAGCGTAACAAGCTCGCTATCAACGCCCTCCAGCCGGCGGCTGGCCTGAAAATTGATGTTGCGCTGCTGCTCCCAGAGTCGGGATTTTTGCCTGTCGGTGAGTTTTTTCGGCATAGCGCCTCCCAGTTAAGCGATATACATACCCAAATGATGTACATGCCCAAAAAATTATAAGCAGTAATTCCGGGTTACGCAGGGAAGCGGTAAAACACGGGCCGTAAAGCCCGTGTGGAGGAAACTTATGGCAGCACTTTCGCGGAGAGGATAACAACCGGTTTTGACGGGACATTCTGATACGGGCCAACATCGTGCGTCGGCACCTGGGAGATCTTATCGGCAACGTCCATGCCTTTTACCACTTTGCCAAACACTGCGTAGCCAAAGTCACGCTGGCCATGATCCAGGAAAGCGTTATCCGCAACGTTGATAAAGAACTGGCTGGTGGCGCTGTCTTTATCCGCCGTCCGCGCCATGGCAATGGTGCCGCGCGTGTTGCGCAGGCCGTTATCCGCTTCGTTCTTGATAGGCGGGTTAGGCTGCTTCTGCTGCATCTGCTCGTTAAAGCCGCCGCCCTGAACCATAAAGCCAGGAATAACGCGATGGAAAGTAGTGTTGTTATAAAAACCGTTATTCACGTAATCAAGGAAGTTTTTCACCGACACGGGGGCTTTCTGATTGTTCAGCTCCAGTTCGATATTACCGGCAGAAGTGGTGAGCAGAACATGCGGGTCGCCTTTTGCGGCCAGCGCAGCAGGGGAGATAGCAGAAAGGGCGAGCAGAGCCGCCATAGCCGCCAGAGTCGATTTAACCATAAGGTTTCCTTAACGAAGTGCAGTAACGAAAGCGAGTGGCTTGATTCTAAAGAGCACTCAGCCAGCAGGCCAGCCTTTTACTTAATTTTACGTATTTGGTAACAGATGTAACGCCAGACCGCCAAATTCGTGCGTCTTAACGGCCTGGCACGCCGCTACGCTTGCGGCATCCGGTTAAACTGCACCTCTTCGCACCCCTGCTCCATCCGCACCCAACTCTGCGCCGGTTGTGTGCTGGCAATGATGCGTCCGTGACGAATTGACCAGCGTACCGGGGACTGGCAGCGCACCGCCTCGAAACCGTTTTCAACAGGCAGAATAACCATATTGGCAGGCAAGCCTGGCGCAATGCCGTACTCTTTCAATCCCAGCGTTTTGGCGCTGTTATGGGTAATGAGTTGCAGACCCTGTTCAATCTGCGAATAGCCCATCAGCTGACATACGTGCAGACCCATATGCAGCACCTGCAACATATTGCCAGTGCCGAGCGGATACCAGGGATCGAACACATCATCGTGACCAAAGCAGACATTCATCCCTGCGGCCATCAACTCTTTCACCCGTGTAACGCCCCGCCGTTTCGGGTAGTCATCGAACCGCCCCTGCAGGTGAATATTGACCAGCGGGTTGGCCACGAAATTGATGCCGGAACGTTGCAGCAGGCGGAAAAGACGGGATGTATACGCGCCATTGTAGGAGTGCATGGCGGTGGTGTGGCTGGCGGTGACGCGCGAGCCCATCTCCATTTCAAGTGCCAGCGCGGCGACGGTCTCAACAAAGCGCGACTGCTCATCATCAATCTCATCGCAGTGGATATCCAGCGGGCGCTCATACTCACGCGCCAGATCGAAAGCAATATTGAGTGATTCAATGCCATATTCACGCGTGTACTCAAAATGCGGAATCGCACCGACCACATCGGCACCAAGCTGAAGCGCTTTTTCTAACAGCGCAGCGCCGTTCGGGTAGGAGAGGATCCCCTCCTGCGGAAAGGCGACAATTTGCAGATCGATCCACGGCGCGACCTCCTCTTTGACCTCCAGCATCGCTTTCAGCGCCGTTAACAGCGGATCGGAAACATCAACGTGGGTGCGCACATGCTGTACGCCGTTGGCCATTTGCCATTTCAGCGTCTGCCAGGCGCGCTTTTTCACATCCTGATGGCAGAGCTGCGCTTTACGTTCGGCCCAGCACTCAATCCCCTCGAACAGCGTACCGGACTCGTTCCAGCGGGGATCGCCCGCAGTTTGCGTGGTGTCCAGGTGAATATGCGGTTCGACGAACGGCGGCAGCGCTAAACCGCCACCGGCATCAAGCACATCAAGTGTCTCGCTCTGGGCGTCATCCATCGGCGTAATCTCGCCAAATCGCCCATTCTCAATGGCGATTTGCCACACTCCTTCGCGATCGGGCAAGTGCACATTCTGCACTAGCCATAGTGGTGTTGCTGACATCGCATTATCTCCTCTTTCTCCCTCAGATATGTCGTAGCTAACCTCGTGCTAAAAAACGTCACTTTCAGTATAGAAATTCCTCAACATATAAATATGAATGATATCCAATACTTATAAAAACCATGAAAAATCAGCAATATACTCATTAGGGAGTAGGCTAAGGTGTAATTGATATACATCAATAACCGTGCAAGCTGAATCGTTAAGGTAGGAGGTAGTAAAAAAGAAATCGAGGCAAAAATGAGCAAAGTCAAACTCGCTATCATCGGTAACGGCATGGTCGGCCACCGCTTTATCGAGGACCTTCTCGACAAAGCCGACGCCAGCCAGTTCGACATTACCGTATTCTGTGAAGAGCCGCGTAAAGCCTACGACCGCGTCCACCTGTCATCCTACTTTTCCCACCATACAGCCGAAGAGCTGTCGCTGGTACGCGAAGGCTTCTACGAAAAACATGGCGTCAAAGTGCTGGTCGGCGAACGCGCCATCACCATCAATCGCCAGGAAAAAGTGATCCACTCCAGCGCGGGCCGCACGGTCTATTACGATAAGCTGATCATGGCCACCGGCTCCTACCCGTGGATCCCGCCGATCAAAGGGTCTGAAACCCAGGACTGTTTTGTTTACCGCACTATTGAAGATTTGAATGCCATTGAGTCATGCGCGCGTCGTAGCCGCCGTGGCGCGGTGGTTGGCGGCGGCCTGCTGGGTCTGGAAGCCGCAGGCGCGCTGAAAAACTTAGGCGTCGAAACGCACGTGATTGAATTCGCCCCGATGCTGATGGCAGAACAGCTCGATCAGATGGGCGGCGAGCAGTTAAGACGTAAAATCGAAAGCATGGGCGTGCGCGTGCACACCAGCAAAAATACCAAAGAGATCGTGCAGGAGGGCATTGAGGCACGCAAAACCATGCGCTTCGCCGACGGCAGCGAGCTGGAAGTGGACTTTATCGTCTTCTCCACCGGCATCCGTCCACGCGACAAACTGGCGACCCAGTGCGGGCTTGAAGTTGCCCCGCGCGGCGGCATCATGATCAACGACTGCTGCCAGACCTCCGATCCCAATATTTATGCTATCGGCGAGTGCGCCAGCTGGAACAACCGCGTTTATGGTCTGGTCGCGCCAGGCTACAAAATGGCGCAGGTGACGGTTGACCATATTCTCGGCATGCAAAACGCCTTTGAAGGCGCAGATCTTAGCGCCAAGCTGAAACTGCTCGGCGTGGACGTTGGCGGTATCGGCGATGCACACGGCCGCACAGCGGGCGCGCGCAGCTATGTCTACCTCGACGAGAGCAAAGAAGTTTATAAACGCCTGATTGTCAGCCCGGATAACAAAACCCTGCTTGGTGCCGTGCTGGTGGGCGACACCAGCGATTACGGCAACCTGCTGCAACTGGTGCTCAATGCCATCGAACTGCCGGAAAACCCTGACGCGCTGATCTTGCCGGCACATGCCAGCGGTGGTAAACCCTCAATCGGCGTCGATAAGCTGCCGGACAGCGCGCAAATCTGCTCCTGCTTCGACGTCACCAAAGGCGACCTGATTAGCGCCATCAACAAAGGTTGCCACACCGTAGCCGCACTGAAAGCGGAAACCAAAGCCGGAACCGGCTGCGGCGGCTGTGTTCCGCTGGTTACGCAGGTGCTGAACGCCGAGCTGGCGAAACAGGGTATCGAAATCACCAATAACCTGTGTGAACACTTCGCCTACTCCCGCCAGGAGCTGTTCCACCTCATCCAGGTGGAAGGGATTAAAACCTTTGACGACCTGCTGGCGAAATACGGTACCGGCTACGGCTGCGAAGTGTGTAAACCGACCGTTGGCTCGCTACTCGCCTCCTGCTGGAACGAGTACATCCTGAAACCGCAGCACACGCCGCTGCAGGATACCAACGACAACTTCCTCGCCAATATCCAGAAAGATGGCACCTACTCCGTTATCCCGCGCTCTGCGGGCGGTGAAATCACACCGGAAGGGCTGATGGAAGTGGGCCGCATCGCGCGGGAGTTCAATCTCTATACCAAAATCACCGGCTCACAGCGCATCGGCCTGTTTGGTGCGCAAAAAGACGATCTGCCGGAGATTTGGCGTCAGTTAATCAATGCCGGGTTCGAAACCGGTCACGCCTACGCCAAAGCACTGCGTATGGCGAAAACCTGCGTCGGCTCGACATGGTGCCGCTATGGCGTCGGCGACAGCGTCGGTTTCGGCGTTGAGCTGGAAAACCGTTACAAAGGTATCCGTACTCCGCACAAAATGAAGTTCGGCGTCTCCGGCTGTACCCGTGAATGTGCGGAAGCGCAGGGGAAAGATGTCGGTATTATCGCCACGGAAAAAGGCTGGAACCTCTATGTGTGCGGTAACGGCGGCATGAAACCGCGCCATGCGGATCTGCTGGCAGCGGACCTCGATCGCGAGACCCTGCTGCGTTACCTCGACCGCTTTATGATGTTCTACATTCGCACCGCCGACAAACTGACCCGCACCGCCTCCTGGCTTGAGGGGATGGAAGGCGGCATCAACTATCTGCGCAGCGTTATCATCGACGACAAGCTGGGCTTTGATGCACAGCTGGAAGCGGAGATGACCCGCCTGCGTGAAGCGGTGATTTGCGAGTGGACGGAAACCGTCAACAACCCGGCGGCGCAAACGCGCTTCAAACACTTTATCAACAGCGATCGCCGCGACCCGAACGTACAGGTGGTTCCGGAGCGCGCGCAGCATCGCCCGGCGACACCCTATGAACGTATTCCGGTGATGTTAGTGGAGGAGAACGCATGAGCCAGTGGAACAGCGTCTGCAATATTGATGAGATTGTCCCGGCAACCGGCGTCTGCGCGCTGGTCAATGGCGAGCAGGTAGCGATTTTCCGCCCGCGCCACGATGACCAGGTTTACGCCATCAGCAATATCGATCCCTTTTTCCAGTCGAGCGTGCTCTCTCGCGGCATTATCGCCGAACATCAGGGCGAACTGTGGGTTGCCAGTCCGTTAAAAAAACAGCGCTTCCGTCTGCGCGATGGCCTCTGCATGGAAGATGAAAGCCGTTCAGTTGCCCATTTTGAAGCACGAGTGAAGGATGGTGAGGTGCAGATCAAAGCATAATCCCCTGCCCTCTCAACGGCCGTAGCGACAGCTTGCTGTTATGCTACGGCTCATGCTCAGCGCCCGCGGTTCTCGCCGCGCGGCGCCCGCTTCAGCCTATAACTACAATTCCGGGGTAATGTCGTGGATCACCTGCCAATTTTCTGTCAATTACGGGGACGCGCCTGTCTGCTGGTCGGCGGCGGCGACGTCGCGGAGCGCAAAGCGCGTCTGTTGCTGGATGCGGGCGCGCAGCTCACCGTCAATGCCCTCTCCTTTATTCCTCAATTTACCGCCTGGGCCGCCGAAGGCATGCTGACGCTGGTCGAAGGCGAGTTTAGCGAAACGCTACTCGATGAGTGCTGGCTGGCAATTGCCGCCACCGATAACGACGCGGTAAACCAGCGGGTCAGCGATGCGGCAGAAGCGCGTCGCATCTTCTGCAATGTGGTCGATGCGCCGAAAGAAGCGAGCTTTATCATGCCATCGATTATCGACCGTTCGCCGCTGATGGTGGCGATCTCCTCCGGCGGCACGTCGCCAGTGCTGGCGCGTTTACTGCGCGAGAAGCTGGAGTCGCTGCTGCCGCAACACCTTGGTCACGTAGCGAAGTTTGCCGGGCAGCTGCGCAGCCGTGTGAAGCGCCATTTCGCCACCATGAGCGAGCGCCGTCGTTTCTGGGAGAAGCTGTTCGTTAACGATCGGCTGGCGCAGTCGCTGGCGAATCAGAATATGGCCGCCGTGGAGACTATCACCGAGCAGATGCTGAACGAGCCGCTGGATAACCGCGGTGAAGTGGTGCTGGTGGGTGCCGGGCCTGGCGATGCCGGGCTGCTGACGCTGAAAGGCTTACAACAAATCCAGCAGGCGGATGTGGTGGTGTATGACCGGCTGGTCTCCGATGAGATTATGAATCTGGTGCGCCGCGACGCCGACCGCGTGTTTGTCGGTAAACGGGCGGGCTATCACTGCGTGCCGCAGGAGGAGATAAACCAGATCCTGCTGCGCGAGGCGCAAAGCGGGAAGCGCGTGGTGCGGTTAAAGGGCGGCGATCCCTTTATTTTTGGGCGCGGCGGCGAAGAGCTGGAAACGCTCTGCCATGCGGGCATTCCCTTCTCGGTTGTGCCAGGGATTACAGCGGCTTCGGGCTGTTCGGCTTACTCGGGCATTCCGTTGACTCACCGGGATTACGCCCAGAGCGTGCGGCTGGTCACGGGCCACCTGAAAACCGGCGGCGAACTTGACTGGGCTAACCTGGCGGCAGAGAAGCAGACGCTGGTGTTCTATATGGGGTTAAATCAGGCGGAGGCGATTCAGGAGCAGTTGATCGCGCACGGTATGCAGGCGGATATGCCGGTAGCGCTGGTGGAAAATGGCACATCGGTGCAGCAGCGGGTGGTGAGCGGCGCGTTGTCGCAGCTTGGGGACCTGGCGCAACAGGTGAAAAGCCCGTCGTTGATTATCGTCGGCAGGGTTGTCGCGTTACGCGATAAGTTGAAGTGGTTTTAAAGACGTTGCCTGATGGCACAAGCTTACCTGACCGAGGGCGGAGGTTAATGCCTGATGGCGCTGCGCTTATCAGGCCTACAAAACCATGCTAACCCGTAGGCCGGATAAGGCATTTATGCCGCCATCCGGCAGTCATCGCCGGGCACAATGCCTGATGGCGCTGCGCTTATCAGGCCTACAAAACCGCGCTAAACCGTAGGCCGGATAAGGCATTTATGCCGCCATCCGGCAGTTAGCGCCGGGCACAATGCCTGATGGCGCTGCGCTTATCAGGCCTACGAAATCGTGCTAAACCGTAGGCCTGATAAGGCGTTACGCCGCCATCCGGCAGTCAGCGCCGGGCACAATGCCTGATGGCGCTGCGCTTATCAGGCCTACAAAACCGAGCCTATTCCGCTTACGGCTTCGCAACAAACCCAATCGCTTCGTACACCTTCTTCAGGGTTTCTGAAGCGTGCGCGCTCGCTTTTTCCGCGCCTTCGCGCATGATCTGCTGCAGGAAAGCTTCGTCATTGCGATAACGATGGTAGCGCTCCTGCAACTCGGTCAGCATGCCGGAAACCGCGTCCGCCACTTCGCCTTTCAAATGGCCATACATCTTGCCTTCAAAATGCTGCTCCAGCTCGGCGATGCTCTGGCCGTTCACGGCAGAGAGGATATCGAGCAGGTTAGAGACGCCCGCTTTGTTCGCCACATCGTAACGCACAACCGGCGGCTCGTCGGAGTCGGTCACGGCGCGTTTGATCTTCTTCACTACCGATTTCGGATCTTCCAGCAGGCCAATCACGTTGTTGCGGTTATCGTCCGACTTGGACATCTTTTTCGTCGGCTCCAGCAGCGACATCACGCGCGCACCGGACTTCGGAATAAACGGCTCAGGCACTTTAAACACATCGCCATAGATGGCGTTAAAGCGCTGGGCGATATCGCGGCTCAGCTCCAGATGCTGCTTCTGGTCTTCGCCGACCGGCACCTGGTTAGTCTGGTAAAGCAGAATGTCTGCCGCCATCAGCACCGGGTAGTCAAACAGGCCGGCGTTGATGTTTTCTGAATAGCGTGCGGATTTATCTTTGAACTGCGTCATACGGCTCAGCTCGCCGAAGTAGGTGTAGCAGTTCAGCGCCCAACCCAACTGGGCATGCTCAGGAACGTGGGACTGCACAAAGATCGTGCTTTTCTGCGGGTCGATGCCGCACGCCAGGTAGAGCGCCAGCGTATCCAGCGTCGCCTTACGCAGCTTCTCCGGATCCTGACGCGCGGTAATGGCATGCAGGTCAACGATGCAGTAGATACAGTGATAGTCGTCCTGCATGTTCACCCACTGACGCAGCGCACCCATGTAGTTGCCAATGGTCAATTCACCTGAGGGCTGTGCGCCACTAAAAACGATGGGCTTAGTCATTTTTCATTTCCTGATGTTCACTGAGCGGGAGCCCGAGCGCGGGCAGTAAATCGTTAAAGCGGTCGAAGACGTAGTCCGGCTCGCTTAGGGTAATCGCTTCACCATAGTTATAGCCGTAGGTCAGGCCAACGGAGACGCTGCCGGCCGCCTGCGCGGCGCGGATATCGTTGCGTGAATCGCCAACGAAGAGCAACTCATGGGGTTGAATCGCCAGCTTGTCGCACACCAGCAGCAGCGGCTCCGGGTGCGGTTTCTTATTCACTACATCATCGCCACCGACGACAAAAGTGAAGTAGTGGGCGATCTCCAGCGCGTCCAGCAGCGGCGCGACAAACGGCGTCGGCTTGTTGGTCACCAGCGCCAGCGGCAGCCCTTTTTCGTGCAGCGCCGCGAGAGTCTGCGCCACGTCCGGGAACAGGAAGCTGCCCTCCTCCACGGTCTCTTCGTAGTAGCGGTTGAAGAGCTTGCGCAGCATGGCGATCTGCTCGGCCTGCGGCACATCGCCGGTATCAATATCGGGCTTGCCCTGCGAAGCACGCTGAATAGCGCGCTCCTGGCGAGCCCAGTTGAAGGCGCGCTCCATCAATACATCGGCGCCATTCCCAATCCAGGTAATCACGCGCGCTTCGCCAGCCTGCGGCAGCTCAAGGGCATACAGCGCGCTGTCTACGGCGGCGGTGAGCCCCGGTGCGCTGTCCACTAATGTGCCGTCGAGATCGAACGCGACACCCCGAATCGACTGCAATTTATCCATGACTTACCTTCGCCAGTTCGCTACGCATTTCATCAATAACCTGTTTGTAATCCGGCTGATTGAAGATCGCCGAGCCCGCCACAAACATATCTGCGCCGGCTGCCGCGATCTCGCCGATATTGCTCGCTTTCACGCCGCCATCCACTTCGAGACGGATATCAAGGCCGGAGGCGTCAATACGACGACGCACTTCACGCAGCTTGTCGAGCGTATGGGGAATGAAGGATTGACCGCCAAAACCGGGGTTAACGGACATCAGCAGGATCACATCCAGCTTATCCATAACGTGATCCAGATAGCTCAGCGGCGTCGCCGGGTTAAACACCAGCCCCGCTTTGCAGCCGTGCTCTTTGATCAGCTGCAGCGTGCGGTCGATATGTTCAGAAGCTTCAGGATGAAAGGTGATAATGCTTGCCCCGGCTTCGGCGAAGTCCGGCACCAGGCGGTCGACCGGCTTCACCATCAGGTGCACATCGATAGGCGCGGTGATGCCGTAGTTGCGCAGCGCTTTCAGCACCATCGGGCCGATGGTCAGGTTCGGTACGTAGTGGTTGTCCATCACGTCAAAGTGGACAACGTCGCCGCCCGCGGCCAGTACGCTGGCGGTGTCTTCGCCCAGGCGAGCAAAATCAGCCGACAGAATCGAAGGGGCAATTAAATACTGTTTCATCCGCATCTCCTTGAGAAAGTAGGTTTCGGCAGGCGGCGGCGCGGTGAACGCAGGGTTAGCGAGGCGCGGGAGCCGGGCGATAGAGCGCCAGCAGCTCATCCACTTTTTTACGCGTCCCGCCATTACTGCTGATACTGCGTCGCACTTTCACCACGTGCAATTTCGCCTGACTGTACCATTCACGCGTCAACAGCGTGTCATGGTTGGAAATCAATACCGGGATTCGGTTCTGCACCAGGCTCTCCGCAATCGCGGCAAGATGAGCCTGCTGCTCAAGGGTAAAGCTATTGGTATGGTACGCCGTAAAGTTGGCTGTCGCAGAGAGCGGCGCATAGGGCGGATCGCAATAGACCACCGAGTTCGCATCCGCGCGCGCCATACTCTCGGCGTAAGATTCGCAGTAAAAGAAGGCATTCTGCGCTTTTTCTGCAAAGTGGTACAACTCCGCTTCCGGGAAGTAGGGCTTTTTATAGCGCCCGAACGGCACGTTAAACTCCCCGCGCAGGTTGTAACGACACAGACCATTGTAGCCATGCCGGTTGAGGTATAAAAACAGCAGCGCGCGCCGGAACGGCTCCTGGCACTGGTTAAACTCCTGACGCAGCTGGTAATAGACTTCGGACTGGTTCACCGCGGGCACAAACAGCGCGCGCGCGTGATGAACATACTCATCAGGGCGCTCTTTAACGATGTTATAGAGGCTGATTAAGTCGCTGTTGATATCTGCAAGGATATAGCGGGAGTAGGAGGTGTTGAGAAACACCGAGCCCGCGCCAACGAAAGGCTCGATGAGGCACTCTCCCTTGGGCAAGTGCCTACCGATATCGTCGAGCAGGGGGTATTTTCCCCCTGCCCATTTTAGAAAAGCGCGATTCTTTTTCATGCTGACTGATTACTTACACTCTCTCCGGCTGTGGAGAAAGCTCCGACAGCATCCTGCGCTTTACACATTACTTAAGATCGGCCTGAACCTGATGCAGCGGCTTCGCCCACGGGTTTTTCGCCTGCACATCCGCTGGCAGCGCGGAAACAGCGCGTTTAGCATCATCTTTCGAGGCATAGACACCGCTCACCAGCACGTACCACGGCTGACCGTTACGCGTTGTC
The DNA here is from genome assembly GCF_016624785.1 of Kosakonia sp. S42. Lineage (NCBI taxonomy): Bacteria > Pseudomonadati > Pseudomonadota > Gammaproteobacteria > Enterobacterales > Enterobacteriaceae > Kosakonia > Kosakonia sp. S42. Next base: position 34,731 of record NZ_JACVTW010000011.1, read on the forward strand.
TGGTAGACCACGAAGTTTTTCAGGTTCTCTTTCTTCGCCCACGCATTGAGGTTGTTGTAGTTCGATGAACTGCTCAGCTGCAGGGTGTAGTGGTTGCCCGGCGCTGACTTCAGCGCACCAACATTGCCGGTAGAAGCCGTGCCGCTGGCAGCAGGCGCGCTGCTTGCGCTCGCCGCCGGTGCCGTGGTTTTCGTCTGAGCCGGTGTAGTTGCCGCCGTTGACGTTGACGGTGCTGCTGTCGAGGTTGTCGCAGGCGCTTTCACTGGCGCAGAAGCGGTGCTTTCCGTGCGCTTCGGCGGTTGAGCAACCGTGCGGGATTCCGCTTTCGGCTCGCTTTTCGCTACCGGCGTTTTGGCGGCTGGCTTCGGCTCAATCACCATCTGCTTGCGTTCGTTACGCGGCGCCGTAGTGCGGCTTTCACCGGACGCTGGCTGCTGCTGATTACGCGCGGCGTTGGCATTATTGCTGCCATTACCGTTATGAATCGGTGCAACCGTTGCCGGTTCGGTCGGCAGCGTCGAGCTGACCGCGCTATCAAGCTGCGTCTGGCTCTGCGGCTGCGACAGTGCGTTGTTGAGATCGCCCTGCACTTCAACGCGGTTTTGTCCTTCCGGCGTAGCCGACGGCTGGCCTTGCGACGGCGTCGAGGAGATCGGCGGCAGCGTCACATCCTGCTGAGCCGGCGCGGTGCCTGCGTTCTGTGCCTGAGAGGGCGACGCGCCCGGTGCGGGCTGTGCGCCATTTGCCTGATCGGCAGCGTTGCCGCTGTTACCAGCAGTGTTATCCGTCGCGCCGAGATCGATATTTTTCTCGCCCGACGTGTTTTGTTCGTTGTTAGCAGGCGCGGGGGATTTCAGCGCAGAGCCAATGCCGATAATCAGCAGCAGTAACACAAGGATACCGACGCCCATCATCAGATACTGGCGGGAGGCTGGCTTCGCAGCGGCAGCGGCTTTCTTACGCTTACGCGGGCGACGCTCCTGCGGCTCCTCGTCCAGAGCGGCTTCATCTTCTTGATAGCTCTCTTCTTCGCGCTCATCACGCACCCGGCGCGAACGCGCAGGACGGCGATCGTCGGCATCAACATCAACCTCATCAAAGTTGATCTGCGGCTCATCGACACGCTCGGAAGATTGACGAGAACGACCAGTACGACGATCGCTGGGATCGGGTTTCAGCTCGTCTTCTGGTTTGAATTCATCCATTTAACACCCCACACAAAGGCGTATGCCACTGATGCATATCGCCCGAAGTTAAACGCCACGCAGCGCGTGAACAGACCTTTCTTATCGTTACGCCTGCTGGCAATCAGCAATAGCGCTAAGTACTACGTCGTGCGACACTCCGCCGCGAACTTCACTCTTCCCTATGGCCAGCGGAAGCACTAAACGCATCTCTCCCGCTAACACTTTTTTATCGCGCATCATGTGCGGCAGGTAAGCCTGCGCCGCCATTTCACGCGGCCCCTCAACGCGTAAACCGGCGCGTTTTAACAACGCTTTGATGCGCTGCGTATCTGCTGCGCTAAACTGCCCGAGGCGTTCTGACGCGTGTGCCGCCATCACCATCCCGGCAGCAACGGCTTCGCCGTGTAGCCAGTTACCGTAGCCCATCTCCGCCTCAATCGCATGGCCGAAGGTATGACCAAGATTGAGTAAAGCACGTAAGCCGTGTTCGCGCTCATCGGCGGCAACGACCTCCGCTTTCAGTTCGCAGCAGCGGCGAATACAGTAAGCCAGCGCCGCGCCATCAAGGCGCAGCAGAGCGTCCATATTCTCTTCCAGCCAGCTAAAGAACGCGCCGTCGAGAATAATGCCGTATTTGATCACTTCCGCAAGACCGGAGGAGAGTTCACGGGCAGGAAGGGTTGCCAGGCAGTCGAGATCGACCACAACCGACGCGGGCTGATAGAACGCGCCAATCATGTTTTTGCCAAGGGGGTGGTTTACCGCCGTTTTACCGCCAACGGAGGAGTCAACCTGAGAAAGGAGCGTGGTCGGCACCTGGATAAAGCGCACGCCGCGCTGATAGCTGGCCGCAGCAAAACCGGTCAAATCGCCGATTACGCCGCCGCCGAGCGCGACCAGTGTGGTATCGCGCCCATGTGGTTTTTGCAACAGTGCGGTGAACACCGTGTCCATCACCGCCAGGCTTTTGTACTGCTCGCCGTCAGGCAGGATCACGCTATCGACATTAACGCCGGCCTGTTCCAGCACGCTACGTACCTTATCAAGGTAGAGCGGTGCCAGGGTTTCGTTGGTGACCAGCATAACCTGATCACCAGACTTCAGGGGCGCGAAGGAAGCTGGGTCGTTAAACAAACCAGCCGCGATGGTGATAGGGTAACTACGTTCCCCGAGAGTAACGGTGATCCTCTCCATGACGCGACATCCACCTTAGTTGCTTAAACCTACAGGCCGTCTATTAAGCCTGATTTAGTTGCTTTCCAGCATATGAATAATCTGGTTCGCCACCACTTTCGCGCTCTGATCGTCAGTACGGATGGTCACGTCGGCAATCTCTTCGTAGAGCGGATTGCGTTCGTCGGCCAGCGCTTCCAACACTTCACGCGGCGGCGCGTCCACCTGCAGCAGGGGACGTTTTTTATCACGTTGAGTACGTGCCAGTTGCTTCTCGATAGTGGTTTCCAGATACACCACTACACCGCGGGCGGAGAGACGATTACGGGTTTCGCGGGATTTCACAGAGCCGCCGCCGGTCGCCAGAACGATGCCCTGCTTCTCCGTCAGCTCATTGATGATCTTTTCCTCGCGATCGCGGAAACCTTCTTCACCTTCAACATCGAAGACCCAGCCCACATCAGCTCCGGTTCGTTTCTCAATCTCTTGATCAGAATCGTAAAATTCCATATTGAGTTGTTGAGCTAACTGACGCCCAATAGTGCTTTTGCCGGCACCCATAGGCCCAACCAGAAAGATATTGCGTTTCTCTGCCATTTTTTCGGTACTACTAAGACTATTCGTTGATGATAAACCCGCTTCGCAAACGTGCGGCGTAGCAGGACATGAACTGAAACCTCATATGCGATAGTGCGAGAGTCAGATCGAAAATTATCTCAGTACTCCGGCTTGTTTGGCAACTGAATAAACACGTTATCCCTCTTACCGCCCTTTATTATTCGGAGACCGCTGACACTCAAATCGGTACTCCTTGTAAGCTAAATCATCTCCCACGTCAAACACCTGGGCCAAGTTACGGCGAAAAAGGGGCGTTACGGCAGATTTAATGTACCGCTGCCAGCCTGGGGGTAATAAAGACCACCAGTTCGCGGCGATCCCCCTCTTTTGCTTCCTGGCGAAACAGACGACCGAAGCCGGGAATAGCACCAAGGCCCGGAACCTGGGTTCTGCCATTACGCCTCTTTTGCGAGAAGATGCCACCCAATGCCAGCGTTTCACCGCTTTTCACCTCCACCACGGTTTCAATCTCCTGCTTATCAATCGCCAGCGCTTCGCCTCCGGCCTGCTGCAGTACCTGGCCGGGCATATTCTGGCTGATGCGCAGCTTCAGGCGCACCCGCCCGTCCGCCAGCACCGTGGGGGTCACCTCCATGCCCAGCACCGCCTCTTTAAACTCAACCGCCGTGTTGCCGCTCTCCCCATTCGCCACCTGGTAAGGGATTTCACTCCCCTGCTTGATGCTTGCGGGCTGGAGATGGGAAGCCAGCAGGCGCGGGCTGGCGATAATCTCCAGTTGCTGCTTCTGTTCAAGCGCGGAAAGCTCAAGCTCAAGAAGACGCGCATTAATACTGCCGATGTTAAAGCCGATGCGCGTTGTGGCGCTGGCAACGCTGTGATCTGCCGCCAGAGTGCTCACCTGCCCGCGCGTGGCGGCAGGCTCCTGCCCGAGCCCCCACTTCACGCCAAGCTCACGCAGGCTTTTTTCATTAATAGTGACGATCCAGGCCGCCAGTTCGACCTGCTCAACCGGCAGATCCATCTGCGCGATCCACTTTTCCAGCGCGGCGAGGCTCTCTTTATTATCCCGCACCAGTAAGCGGTTAAGGCGCGTATCAACGGTGATGGTCCCCTGGGCACTGATCAGCTTCTCTGCGGCTTTTGCCAGCTCGGCGGCATTCGCATAGTGCAGCACAATGCCGCGCGTCAGCGTCGGCGCGTTCTTTTTACGCCGCGCCTGTGCCGCCTCCCGCTCAGCCAGCTTCTGCTGCTGCCACGAGGCGGTATGCACCTGCCAGATAGCGCCCTGCTGACTCAGAATTAACCCTGCGCTGGCCGCGACGGTCTGCATCGCCTGTAGCCAGGGCACTTCCGTCAGGTTAAGGGAGACGACACCGCTCACCTCTGGCGGGATAACGATATTCTGTTTTTCCAGCGTCGCCAGCGCCTGCAGCACCTGCGCGACAGGCACCTCGTCAACGCTCATCGTCACCAGAGGCATAGCTCTGACAAAGGCCAGCGGCAGACTAAAGAGCATGACGCTCGCTATCCATTTTCTCATCCTGAGTTCCTTTTCGTTTCCAGCGCCATGTTGAGGGGGCGCACGCCTTCCCTGTTGCTATCTCTGTTTCATCTGTGTTGATGGCGGTAACGCGCCAGCCGGGTGAAAGCGTGTCGCCCACGCCTACCCGGTGCCAGCGTCCTGCCGCATCGCGGATGATGGCCAGCCGCTGCCCGCTTTCAATAACGCCGTGCAGTTGCCAGGCGCGGAGCTGTGCAAGCTGGCAGCGATCCGGTGGAGGCTGAAAAGGATCGCGCATACCGCATAGCACTGTAACGATCCCGAAGGTGAAAAGCAGGCGTTTAACCCTCATCGTCATGCTCCAGTTGCAGCGTAAAACGTAGCCCGCTTTCGCTGGCGGAGAGAGAAAATGCCGGGATCTGCATACCGCGCTCCGCCAGCAGTGAAAAGGTCTCCACAGCCTGCGGCCAGCGGCTTTCCAGCACCAGTTCACCGCCGCCCTGCATCGGCTGCCAGCGCAAGAGCTGCCGCGCCTGGCCGTGAAAGTCGAGCGGGCTAAAGCGGCGCACCTCCGTAACAGCGCTTTGCGCTTCCGGCAGCACCAGCGCGCGAAGCTTTCGCCACTCTGCCTGTAACTCCGGCTGGAGGGCGCTCTGCTGGCGGAGCGTAAGGCGTTGCGCATGATTCAGCGGGCGGATGGCGAACCAGCCGATAAGCAGAACACTGCTAAACATCGCGGCCAGCCAGCAGATCGCCCGCATGCGGGGCGAAAGCGCGAGCCAGACTTCAGGGTTTAGCGACATCGACCTGCTCCCGGCTCAGCTGGTAGGTAAATTGCCACAGCCCCTGACCGTCACGCGAAGTGCTCCCCATCGGCTGAAAGTGAAACCCCGCCAGCTTTTGCAATCGCGGCTCGAACTCGCCCAGGGCGTTGACGGCGCGCGCCAGGCCGTGAATTTCAAGCTGGTTCTGCCGCCAGCGCAGCTGCGTCAGCCAGGCGTTTTCCGGCAGCGCAGCCGCGAGCGTGAGTAGCGTTTGCCGCCAGGCGGCTGTTATCTGCCGCCGATGCGCTTTCTCCTGCGCCAGCTGCCACTGCTGTCGCCGCAGGCGAAGCGGCTCTTCTTGTGCATGTAATGCAGCCAGCAATAACCGATCCGCCGCCAGCCAGAGTGAACCGCTACGCCCGGCCTGCACGCGCTGCGTATGCCACAGCGCGCCGCTCAACGACAGGCTCACTACGCTTGCCACCGCGATTGCCGCCCAGAAGCGCAAACAGCGCCGCCGCTGCAGCTGTCGCCACGGCATAAAATTGACCGCAGGGCGCATCAGTACCCCCTGGCGATCGCCAGCCCCAACGCAACGGCATAGCGCTGGCTTGCATCCGGGAGCGGCGGCTGGCGCGACGGTACCGCGCTCCAGCAGTCAAACTCCCCCACACCTTCGCCGCACTGGATAATTTCATCCGGGGGAAGCGCGAGCAGTGCGCCAAGCTGCGCGACATTTCCCGCCTCTTCGCGCGCTCGCCGCCCCCAGCTCTCTTTTGTCGCCCACAACCACTGGCGCTCATCGCACCAGGCGAGACAGCGCACCGGTGCCGCTAGCGAGGGCAGCAAAGGTTGAAGGGCGCAGGCATCGGGTGTGATAGAGGAGAGGTGGAGTGAAAGCTGCTGTGCGATCTCCAGCAGCGCGGCGATATCCCGGTTCTGTGCGGCGGTCACGCCGTAGCTTCTGGCGGGCTCATCCTCGGTGAAGTCGAAGCAGAGATCGCTTTGCGCCATCTCCAGCTCGCGCGCCATCGCTTGTGAAACCCAGCCGGTGAGTGCAGGTTCACGCAGCGTCACCGCCGGGCGCGGCAACCTTCGCTGTAGGGTTTGCCCGGCGGGAAAGGCGATACGCGCGCAGTGGCGCTGCGGCAAAGCATGGCGCCATGGGCGCAGCGCAGCGAGCAACTGATCCGGTGCCTTAATCCGCCCCTGAACCACCGCGCCACTGGGGAGAGGAAGGTGCCACCAGCGGCGCAGCGCCCGCCCATAACGCCCGGCGGAAAGCGCCACGATAAAGACACCATCCTGTTGAATATGCACACCAATTTGCCAATGCCTGAATGTCATAAATTACGATCTCCTTATCGTCTCGCTGGCGGACGCTATATCAATGCTCAAGGCTTGCCTTTATACTACCGCGCGGTTGTTTATAAACTGCCCAAGTGACTCTAAATGGGAAATCTCCAGTGAAGTTCGTAAAGTATTTATTCATCCTTGCAGTCTTTTGCATTCTGTTGGGAGCAGGCTCGATTTACGGTCTGTACAAATATATTGAGCCGCAGCTACCTGACGTCGCCACACTGAAGGATGTCCGGCTGCAGATTCCAATGCAGGTCTATAGCGCCGACGGCGAGCTGATCGCGCAGTACGGTGAAAAGCGCCGTATCCCGTTGACGCTGGATCACATTCCGCCAGTAATGGTGAAAGCCTTTATCGCTACGGAAGATAGCCGCTTTTATGAGCATCACGGCGTTGACCCGGTAGGGATCTTCCGTGCGGCGAGCGTGGCGCTCTTCTCCGGCCACGCCTCGCAGGGCGCAAGTACCATTACGCAGCAGCTGGCGCGTAACTTCTTCTTAAGCCCGGAACGCACAATGATGCGTAAAATCAAAGAGGTGTTCCTGGCGATCCGCATTGAGCAGTTGCTGAGCAAAGACGAAATTCTTGAGCTCTACCTCAATAAAATTTATCTCGGTTACCGCGCTTACGGCGTGGGTGCGGCGGCGCAGGTCTACTTTGGTAAAAGCGTCGACCAGCTCACCTTAAGCGAAATCGCGGTGATTGCCGGGCTGCCGAAAGCACCCTCTACCTTTAACCCGCTCTACTCTCTCGAACGTGCTACCGCGCGCCGTAACGTAGTGCTGGCGCGTATGCAGAGCGAAGGGTATATCAGCGAGCAGCAGGCTGATGAAGCCCGTAGCGAAGCTATCGACGCCAATTACCATGCGCCGGAAATCGCCTTCTCTGCCCCTTATCTCTCCGAGATGGTGCGCCAGGAGATGGTGAGCCGCTACGGTGATAAAGCCTACGAAGATGGCTACCGCGTTTACACCACCGTGACGCGCAAAGTGCAGCAGGCCGCGCAGGATGCGGTGCGCAATAACGTGATGGATTACGACATGCGTCACGGCTATCGCGGGCCGTCGAACGTGCTGTGGAAAGTGGGCGAAGCGGCGTGGGAGAGTAAAAAGATCACGGACTCTCTGAAAACGCTGCCAACTTACGGACCGCTCTCGCCTGCCGTTGTCACCAGCGCAAACCCGCAAGAAGCAACCGCAATGCTGGCGGACGGTTCAACGGTCTCGCTGAAGATGGAAGGTGTGCGCTGGGCGCGCCCTTATCGCTCGGATACGCAGCAGGGCCCAACGCCGCGCAAAGTGACCGATGCCGTGCAGGTAGGTCAGCAGATTTGGGTTCGCCAGGTTGGCGACAGCTGGTGGCTGGGACAAGTCCCGGACGTCAACTCGGCGCTGGTGTCGATTAACCCGCATAACGGCGCGGTAATGGCGCTGGTAGGGGGTTTCGACTTCAACCAGAGCAAGTTCAACCGCGCCACACAAGCGCTGCGCCAGGTGGGCTCGAATATCAAACCGTTCCTGTATACCGCCGCGATGGATAAAGGCCTGACGCTGGCGAGTATCCTTAACGATGCGCCGATTTCGCGCTGGGATGCGGGCGCGGGCTCAGACTGGCGACCGAAGAACTCGCCGGATGAGTATGCCGGGCCGATCCGTCTGCGCCAGGGTCTGGGGCAGTCGAAGAACGTAGTAATGGTGCGCGCGATGCGTGCGATGGGCGTCGATTACGCGGCAGAATATCTCCAGCGTTTCGGTTTCCCGGCGCAGAACATTGTGCATACCGAATCTTTAGCGCTCGGCTCTGCCTCCTTTACTCCGCTGCAGGTCGCACGCGGGTATGCGGTGATGGCCAACGGCGGCTTCCTGGTTGACCCTTATTTCATCAGCAAAATCGAGAATGTTCAGGGCGATAAGCTTTTTGAAGCGCGTCCGAAGGTCGCCTGCGCCAATTGCGATATTCCGGTGATTTACGGCGAAACGCCGAAGTCAAACGTGCTGGAAAACAAAGATATGGAGAACGTCGCGACCTCGCAGGAGCAGCAAAACCCTGCCGTCCCGATGCCGCAGCTGGAGCAGGCAAACCAGGCGCTGGTTGAACGCACCGGCGCGGAGGAGTATGCGCCGCACGTCATCAGTACGCCGCTCTCCTTCCTGATTAAGAGCGCGCTGAACAGTAACGTCTTCGGCGAGCCGGGCTGGCAAGGTACTGGCTGGCGCGCGGGTCGCGATCTCAAGCGCAATGATATCGGCGGCAAAACCGGTACCACCAACAGCTCGAAAGATGCCTGGTTCTCAGGCTACGGTCCGGGCGTGGTGACATCGGTGTGGATTGGCTTTGACGATCATCGCCGCAACCTTGGCCGCACCAGTGCTTCCGGCGCGATTAAGGATCAGATCTCCGGTTATGAAGGCGGCGCGAAGAGCGCGCAGCCGGCGTGGGATGCTTATATGAAAGCGGTGCTGGAAGGCGTGCCGGAAGATCCGCTTACGCCGCCGCCGGGCGTGGTGACGGTCAATATTGACCGCAGCACCGGGCAGTTAGCCAACGGTGGTAGCAGCCGTCAGGAGTACTTTATCGAAGGAACGCAGCCGACTCAGCAGGCGGTTCATGAAGCGGGCACTACGCTTATCGATAATGGCGAGACGCACGAGCTGTTTTAGCGCAGCCACTGCACAGAGATATAAAAAAGGGCGCTTTCGCGCCCTTTTCTTTTTTTATTGCTTGCTGCGGTTAAAGCCGCCCCTGCCCTTTGAGCCACTCACGCACTAAGAAGAGCGCGCTGACATTGCGGGCTTCGTGAAAATCGGGGTCTTCAAGCAGATCCATCAGATGCTTTAACGGCCAGCGCACCTGCGGCAGCGGCTCAGGCTCATCGCCCGGCAGGGATTCCGGATAGAGATTTTCTGCCACCAGGATATTCATCTTGCTGGAGAAGTAGGAGGGTGCCATGCTCAGTTTTTTCAGAAAAGTGAGCTCGTTCGCACCAAATCCAACCTCTTCCTTTAGCTCCCGGTTAGCCGCTTCATATATACTTTCACCCTCGTCGATCAGGCCTTTGGAGAAGCCCAGTTCGTAGGATTCGGTCCCAACCGCATATTCACGGATCAGGATCAGGTGATCGTCGATGATCGGCACAATCATTACCGCTTCACGATTAGAGGGGCGCATGCGTTCATAGACCCGACGCACACCGTTGCTAAATTCCAGATCCACGCTTTCGACGTTAAAAAGCCGCGATGAAGCCACGGTTTTGACGTTGAGAATGGTGGGTTTTTGCAATGATTTGCTCATTATTATCGGTCTTTGCAGAGAAACTTTCGTTATTGTGCGACACTACGCACGCCCTGGGCAATCTCCTTTGCCGCTTATTTACATTCTTGCAACCTATCTGAAATCAATTCGCATTTTCACTAAAAAGTCAATAGCTTGAAATAAAACTAAGAATTTGCTGATATTCCCGCCAGGGGGCTTTTGCTATTCTTCCCAACGATGGTATGCGCTTAAAAATACTCAAGTTAATTTCTTGCTTATCGCGGCCAACCACATTAGATATTTACGGGAAGGGTGCAACTGACTACACCTGTTTGAAAAAGTAAGATGGGGAAAGCATGAGCACCATTTTGATTTTTTTAGCTGCTATGCTGGCCTGCGCATTCCTCGCCGGATGGATTTACAGGTACAGGTCGCAACGTCGATACCGACTGCCTTATTTACCGGCATTCTCCGGCGCGACGGCTCGCAAATTGACTCCAGAAGAGCGCGACGCCGTCGAACGCTACCTGGAATCGCTTTCCCGTACCCAAAATACCCCAGGCCCGACCGGCGCGACCGCCGCTCCTGTCCCGATTAAACTTACCGCACACAGTAATACGGTGCTGTTTGTCGCCCATCCCATTACGCGCTACGGCATCACTACCGACGCGCCGAATAAATGGCGCTACTACCTGGACTCCGTCGAGGTCCATCTCCCGCCATCGTGGGAGCAATACATTAATGATGAGAATAATGTTGAGCTGATTCGCACCGACTCTATGCCGCTAGTGATTGCGCTTAATGGGCACACGCTTAGCGAATATATGTATGAAGAGCGCGGCAGCGAACTGCAGCATATTGGCTCAACCCATTCGGCGATCCGCGGTGAAGAGAGTGAACAGATTGAACTGCTCAATATTCGCCGCGAAAGCCCCTATGAACATACTCTGAACCGCCCGGACGGCATGCGCGAAGCGCTGCTGATCTGTGCCTCATTCCTGATGTTCTTCTTCTGCCTCGCGTCGCCGGAAGTCTTTGTTCCGTGGATGGCGGGCGGCGGCGTGCTGCTGCTGGCCGCCGGATTGTGGGGGCTGTATGCCCCGCCGGCGAAAAACACGCTGCGCGAAATTCATTGCCTGCGCGGGACGCCAAAGCGCTGGGGGCTGTTCGGTGAAAATAATCAGGAGCAGATGAACAACATCTCGCTCGGTATTATCGATCTCATCTATCCAAAACACTGGCAGCCCTTTATTACCCGTGATTTAGGCCAGCAAACCGATATTGATATCTATCTCGATCGTCACGTCGTGCGCCAGGGGCGCTTTTTGTCACTGCATGACGAGGTAAAAAATTTCCCGCTCCAGCACTGGGTGCGCAGCGCGGTGATCGCTCTCGGCTCGCTGGTAGTGCTGGCGATGCTGCTGATCTGGGTGCCGCTGGATATGCCGATCAAATTCACCGTGTCGTGGATTAAAGGCGCGCAAACTGTTGAAGCCAGCAGCGTCAATCAGCTTGAATCCGCCGGTCTGCGTATCGGCGATACGCTGCGCATCAGCGGCACCGGGATGTGTAATATTCACACGCAGAGCAACTGGGCCTCGCGCCAGACGTCGCCGTTCACGCCGTTCGACTGCTCGCAGATTATCTGGAACAACGCCCCTCCCCTGCCGCTGCCGGAATCGGATATTGTGACCAAAGCCACCGCGCTGGCGCAGGCAGTCAGCCAACAGCTGCATCCGACCACGGAAGAGGATTCCCGCGTCAGCCCGGTGTTGCGCTCCGCTATTCAAAAATCCGGCATGGTTCTGCTGGATGATTTCGCTGATATCGTGCTGAAAACTCAGGAACTTTGCTCGGCTGAAGATGAGTGTCTGCGCCTGAAGAATGCGCTGGTAAACCTCGGCAACAGCAAGGATTGGGAGACGCTGACCAAACGCGCCAGCGAAGGCAAGCTTACCGGGGTGAACGTTCTGCTGCGCCCGGTGAGCGCAGAGTCCCTCGACAACCTCGTCACCACTTCGACCGCGCCGTTTATTATGCGTGAAACCACGCGCGCGGCGCAGGCGCTGAACAGCCCGGCTCCGGGCGGCTTCTTAATTGTCAGCGAAGAGGGTAATGAACTGGTCGATCAGCCGTGGCCGCCGATGGCGCTCTATGATTATCCGGCACAGGAGCAGTGGGCCGAGTTCCAGCGCCTGGCGCAGATGCTGATGCAGACGCCGTTCCACGCTGAGGGGATCATCACCAGCCTTGTGACCGATGCCAACGGCACCAAACATATCAGCCTGCACCGCATGCCGGATGCCGCAGGTCTATGGCGCTATGCCGCCACCACCCTGCTGCTGGCAGCAATGCTTTTATCCAGCATCTACAATGGCGTGCTGGCGCTGCGCCGCTATCAGCGTAACCGCACCCGTATCGAAGAGATTCAGCAGTACTACGAAAGCTGCCTGAACCCCCGCCTGATCCCCAGCGAAGATAGCCTCGGCTGATAACGATCTGCTGCGCGAGCTGTGTTAACCTTTCGCGCAGATTTTTCTCAGGCTGGAGCCCTTCTCATGCACATTGATATTGCCTGGCAGGACGTCGATACCGTTCTGCTGGACATGGACGGCACGCTACTCGATCTCGCCTTCGATAACTATTTCTGGCAACAGCTGGTGCCGCAAACCTACGGTGAGAAAGCGGGTTTAACGCCGCAAGAGGCACAAAGCGCTATTAGCCAGGCCTATCACGACGTGCAGCATACGCTAAACTGGTACTGTCTGGACTACTGGAGCGAACGGCTTGGGCTGGATATTTGCGCCATGACTACCCAGCAAGGGGCGCGCGCCGTACTGCGTGAAGATACGGTTCCGTTTCTTGAAGCGTTGAAAGAAAGCGGCAAGCGCCGCATTTTGCTGACTAACGCGCACCCGCATAACCTGGCGGTTAAGCTTGAACACACGGGTCTGGCGGCGCACCTTGATTTATTACTTTCCACCCATACATTTGGTTATCCGAAAGAGGATCAGCGCTTGTGGCAGGCTGTCGCCAGTCATACCGGCCTTGATCCCGCGCGGACGCTGTTCATTGATGACAGCGAGCCGATTCTCGATGCCGCCGCGACATTTGGTATTCGCTACTGTCTCGGCGTCGCCAATCCAGACTCCGGGTTGGCGGATAAGCGCTATTTGCGCCATCCGGCCATGAACGACTACCGCCGCTTACTTCCCTCGCTTCTAAAGGAGATGTAATGAAACAGCAGCCTGCGCAAGAGGTCCGCCTGGATAAATGGCTCTGGGCAGCGCGTTTTTATAAAACCCGCGCCTTTGCCCGCGAGATGATCGACGGCGGAAAGGTGCACTACAACGGGCAACGCAGCAAGCCGAGTAAAATCGTTGAGCTGAACGCTACCCTGACCCTGCGTCAGGGCAATGATGAGCGAACCGTGATCGTAAAAAGGATTACCGATCAGCGCCGTCCGGCAAGCGAAGCCGTTGAACTGTATGAAGAGACGGCAGAGAGCATTGAGAAGCGCGAAAAAATGGCGCAGGCCCGCAAGCTCAATGCGCTGACCATGCCGCACCCCGATCGCCGCCCGGATAAGAAGGAGCGCCGCGATCTGATGAAATTTAAATCCGGTGGCAGCGAGTAACGCGCACCCGCAAGAGAGAAAAACATGGCCAATCAAGACCAATTACACCGCTACCTTTTTGAAAACTATGCCGTGCGTGGCGAGCTGGTAACCGTCTCCAATACCTGGAAAGAGGTGCTGGAAAACCACAACTATCCCCTGCCGGTGAAAAACCTGCTCGGCGAGTTGCTGGTCGCCACCAGCCTGCTGACCGCAACGCTGAAGTTTGCCGGTGATATTACCGTGCAGGTGCAGGGCGATGGCCCGATGAGCCTTGCGGTGATCAACGGCAACAACCGTCAGCAGATGCGCGGCGTCGCACGCGTACAGGGCGAGATTGCAGATGATGCAAGCCTGAAAACGCTGGTGGGTAACGGTTATCTGGTGATTACCATTACGCCGGAAGAGGGCGAGCGCTATCAGGGTGTGGTGGGCCTCGAAGGCGAAACGCTGGCCGAATGCCTGGAAGATTACTTCCAGCGCTCTGAACAGCTGCCGACGCGCTTGTTCATTCGCACCGGTGATGTCGAAGGCCAACCAGCGGCAGGCGGTATGCTGCTGCAGGTGCTGCCAGCGCAGGATACCCAGGCGGAAGACTTTGAGCACCTGGCCGTGCTGACGGAAACCCTCAAAGCGGAAGAGCTCTTTACCCTGCCGGCGAATGAAGTGCTGTGGCGTCTCTATCATGAAGAAGAGGTCACCCTGTACGATCCGCAGGACGTTGAGTTCAAATGCACCTGCTCGCGCGAGCGTTGCGCTGGCGCGCTGAAAACCCTGCCGGATGAAGAAGTGGACAGCATCCTCGCCGAAGAGGGCGAAATCGATATGCACTGCGATTATTGTGGTAACCACTACCTCTTCAATGCGATGGATATTGCAGAGATCCGCAATAACGCCTCCCCTGCTGACCCCCAGGTTCATTGATAGCAGTTATTAATCGCCGCCTCCGGGCGGCGTTTTTGTCTCCCGGATCACGATTCCGTTAAAATCCTGCCTGTAAGTGTTACGTAATTCTCTTTCATGAAAGCGATTACAGTCACAAAGCAAAGGTTAAAAATGCCGTCCCGCGCCGTTTTAAGAACATTTCCCCGATGAATGTAATAAATTTTGGCATAATCCGTGCCGTTAAGTGACCTCAATCACAGCGTTTTCGTCAGACTGGGCTTTGAGCCAGGTAAATCTATGAACCTCGTCCCGGTTGCGGCAAAGAATCACCCCTACACTTTCAGGCAGTACATTTTGGCTAAGGAGCAGTGACATGCGTGTTAAGAGTTTAACCCCGCAAGATCTCAAGGCTTATGGAATCAACGATGTTCAGGATGTCGTTTACAACCCCGATTACGAAACGCTGTATCAAGAGGAACTTCGTCCGGACCTGGAAGGGTATGAGCGCGGCGTATTGACCACCTCCGGCGCGGTTGCCGTCGATACCGGCATCTTTACCGGCCGCTCGCCGAAGGATAAGTACATTGTTCGCGATGACACCACGCGCGACACCGTCTGGTGGTCTGATAAAGGCAAAGGCAAGAACGACAACAAACCGCTCTCGCCACAAGTGTGGCAGCATCTGAAAGGCCTCGTCACCGAACAGCTCTCCGGCAAGCGTCTCTTTATTGTCGATGCCTTCTGCGGCGCCAACCCGGACACCCGCCTCGCGGTGCGCTTTATTACGGAAGTGGCCTGGCAGGCGCATTTCGTCAAAAACATGTTTATTCGCCCGAGCGACGAAGAGCTGGCAGAGTTCACGCCAGACTTTATCGTGATGAACGGCGCGAAGTGCACCAACCCGCAGTGGAAAGAGCAGGGCCTCAACTCAGAGAACTTTGTTGCCTTCAACCTGAGCGAACGTATCCAGCTGATTGGCGGGACGTGGTACGGCGGTGAGATGAAGAAAGGGATGTTCTCAATCATGAACTACCTGCTGCCGCTGCAGGGCATTGCCTCGATGCACTGCTCGGCAAACGTTGGCGAGAAAGGCGATGTTGCCGTCTTCTTTGGCCTCTCCGGCACCGGTAAAACTACCCTCTCTACCGATCCGAAGCGCCGTCTGATTGGCGATGATGAGCACGGCTGGGACGACGACGGCGTCTTCAACTTTGAAGGCGGCTGCTACGCGAAAACCATCCGTCTCTCTGAAGAGGCGGAGCCCGATATTTTCCATGCTATTCGCCGCGATGCGCTGCTGGAAAACGTCAGCGTGCGCGCCGATGGCAGCATCGACTTTGACGATGCGTCGAAAACCGAGAACACCCGCGTCTCCTACCCGATTTACCATATCCAGAATATTGTTAAACCGGTCTCGAAAGCAGGTCACGCCACTAAAGTGATCTTCCTGACGGCGGATGCGTTTGGTGTGCTGCCGCCGGTATCGCGCCTGACCGCCAGCCAGACGCAGTATCACTTCCTCTCCGGCTTTACCGCGAAGCTGGCCGGCACCGAGCGCGGTGTCACCGAGCCGACGCCGACCTTCTCCGCCTGCTTTGGCGCAGCCTTCCTGTCGCTGCACCCGACGCAGTATGCGGAAGTGCTGGTAAAACGCATGCAGGCCTCCGGGGCGCAGGCCTACCTGGTGAATACCGGCTGGAACGGCACCGGCAAACGCATCTCCATTAAGGATACGCGTGCGATCATCGACGCCATTCTTAATGGTTCGCTGGACGATGCCGAAACTTTTACCCTGCCGATGTTTGACCTGGCGATCCCGACCTCGCTGCCGGGCGTTGAGAGCCGTATTCTCGATCCACGCGGAACCTACGCGTCGCCAGAGCAGTGGCAGGAGAAAGCCACACAGCTGGCGAAACTCTTTATTGAGAACTTCGAGAAGTATACCGATACCCCTGCGGGTGCCGCGCTGGTCAGCGCCGGGCCGAAACTGTAATCCGCTTACGCAAGAGAGACAAAACCCGCCGAAAGGCGGGTTTTTTTATGGCAATGAATCGGTTAGCGCAGCATCCACCACTCGCGCGAACAGGCGGCTTTGCCTTCCGGACACGCTTTGCAGCTGCCGGTCAGGCAACCACTCGCCTCCTCTTCAACACGTACCGCGCGCCCCATGGCTTCCAGCCGTGCCAACATGGCGTCAATCAACGCTTTGGGCGTGTGCAGGGCGAGGCTGAGCTGGCTTGCCTCCATCCGCCCCTGCAACGCCAGCAAATCGCGTACCTCAATAAGCGATGCCATTACGCTTCTCCTTAATGACAGTCGCTTGCCGGGCTGTCGCAGCAGCTGGCCACCGTTCTGCGCGTAGCCAGCAGATTCACATTCACGCGGCTGCGCGCTCGGCGCAACACGCCAATCACCAGCACGTTAAACACCACTACCGCCAGGATGCAGGTCAGGCTGTAGAGCGGATGCTGATGGAAGGTGACGGTTTGATAAAAGAGCGTGGAGAGCGAGTAGGCAATATTCAGCCCCCACAGCACCGAGAAGCCCATCCAGCCGCGGCTTGCTTCGCGGGCAATCGCGCCCATCGCCGTAATGCATGGCACGTAGAGCAGGACAAAAATCAGGTAGCTGTAGGCCGCAGCCGCGCTGCCGAATTTCTGGCTCATCACCCCCATGGTGCCGGTCGCCATTTCGCCGTCGCCCTTGCTGGCTTCGATCGGGTTAGCAAGCACGCTCAGGCTGAAGGTCTCTTTGATGGAATTGCCGGTCTCTTCCAGCGCGGCGATCAGTTCATCACTCAGGCTGAACGTCGCCGGATTAAAGGCCTCCTGCTCAATATTTTCCGCGGTGTAGAGCGTGTTGAGCGTGCCGACCACCACCTCTTTTGCCATCGCGCCGGTAACCAGCCCGACAGTTGCCTGCCAGTGATCGCCCTGTACGCCAATCGGCTCTAACAGCGGGGTAAAGACGCGGCTGATGGAGGCCAGCGCCGAGTCGTTGATGTTGTGCACCGTGCGGCCATTCAGCGAGAAGCTGTTCATCGCGCTGAGGAAAATGCTGACGATGATGATCACTTTCCCGGCGCGAATAACAAAACCTTTCAGCCGCTGCCAGGTTTGCAGCAGCAGGCTTTTCAGATGCGGAACATGGTAGACCGGCAGCTCCATCACAAACGGCGACGCTTCACCGCGCAGCAGCGTGTATTTCAGCATCAGCCCGGTAAGGATTGCCATCACCACGCCCAGCAGATAGAGCGAGAAGACCGCCACCGCACCCTGCTGGCCGAAAAAGGCGGCGGCAAAGACAGCAAAAATCGCCAGCCGCGCGCCACAGGACATAAACGGCGCCATCATGATGGTAATCAGCCGTTCACGCGGCGCATCAAGCGTACGCGCGCCCATTACCGACGGCACGTTACAACCGAAGCCGACAATCAGCGGTACAAAGGATTTGCCCGGCAGACCGAGCGACTGCATCAGGCGGTCCATCACAAACGCGGCGCGCGCCATATAACCGGAGTCCTCAAGAAAGGACATAAACAGGTACATCATCCCCAGTTGCGGCACCAGTGGCAGCACAGTATTTACACCGCCGCCCAGCCCCTGCGCGAGAAAGACCGTCAGCCACTCCGGGAAGTGCAGCGTGTAGCCGAGCCACTGAATGCCGTGGATAAAGATCGCCACGGAGCCGGCATCAAAAATGGGTGAGAACGCCCCGCCAATATTGATGGCGAAGAGGAACATCAGGTACATGACAAACAGGAAGATCGGTAAGCCGAGAAAGCGGTTGAGAATGATGCGGTCAACGGCGGCGGTGAAACGGCTTGGCTCGGCGGTCAGCGTATTGCTGACGGTATCGCAAATCGCGGCGATGGCCTGGTAACGCGCATCGGCGATATGCAGCGCCGGATCGTCCATCTCCGCCTGCAAACGCGAAAGCGCGGCGTTAAGCTGGCTGTCGGAAATATCGGCATTGGCGCGGCTATAGATATCTCCTTCCAGCATTTGCAGCCCCATCCAGCGGCGCTGCTGCCAGGGAAGCGCGTCGTGCATCTGCCCGGCCAGCGTATCCGCCTCGCGCGCCAGCGGCAGCGCGTAGTGCACCAGTTCGACATTGTCATTAGCACGGTGGCGATCGATGGCGAGTTTCAGCGCTTCAATACCGCGCCCGCGCGTAGAGACCAGCGGGATCACCGGGCAGCCAAGGCGGCTGGCCAGCGCATCGATATCAATGCGTAGCTTCTGCTTTTCGGCGATATCCAGCATGTTGAGGGCAATAATGCACGGCACGCCAAGCTCCAGCAGCTGCAACGTCAGGTAGAGGTTACGCTCAAGGTTGGAGGCATCCAGTACGTTTATCAGCAGATCGGCATCGCCGTTCAGAATGTAGTGGCAGGCAATCTGCTCATCGAGAGAAGTTTGCGCGGAGATGGTGGTTAGCGAGTAAGTGCCGGGCAGATCAACCAGCGTGACCTGGTGGTCGGTAGTGGTAAAAAGCCCCTCTTTGCGTTCAACGGTGACCCCGGCCCAGTTGCCGACGCGCTGGCGCGCACCGGTTAACTGATTGAATAACGTTGTCTTGCCTGAATTGGGGTTGCCAATTAAGCCAATGGTCATTTTTTTCATTTTATTTCGCACCCCGCGAAAACGTTGCGATTAACGTGAAACCACTTCTAATTTGAGAAAGGCGAGATCTTTTTTTCTTAACACTAAATTAACGCGGCGCGTTTCGATATGCACCGGATCGCCCAGAGGGGCAACGCGAACAACATTAAAAGAGGAGCCGGGCAACATGCCGAGGGATAAAAGTTTCTGCCGCCATGCCGGGCTTATTTCTGGCGAGAAACCGAGAATTTTCCACGCGCTATCAGGAGAGAATTGCATAGAGCCTACTTATCTTTTCTACGAGTCAATATCACTCATGCGTCGTTGAGACGTACCGTTGGTCATCAAAGAGAGAAGGAGTGAACCTATGGCTGCGATGATAATGAGAATGGTTTCTATCAGCAATCCAAAGCGTGCGCTTCCGGCGGGGATAATTAAAAAGTTACGCTCTTTTTGATGTAGAACAATATTTGCCACCTCGGAATTTTCGGGAACTAATAGTGGCAAGAGAGTCAGAATAATAAGAATAAATTTATATTTGGCAGCCAGGTTTAATAACACATCGAAATATAATAAATGACGTCAATATTAGCTCAACACCTAACGGCGCACGGAATAGCTCAAATTCCATCACTATTTTGTACAGAGAAAAATAAAACCCTAAGCGCAACGGGAAAAATAAGCAGCGGGCGAGAAAAAGCCCTCTTCAGGTGAAGAGGGCTTTTCTATTAGCGTTTCTTACCCATCGCCGCTGCCAGCGCATCCATCATTGCGCTGTTGCCAGCAGGCTGCGTCTCGCGACCGCGCGGTGCTTTCGCCGGACGGGCGGCGTTGCGGTTGCCGTTATCACGGTCATTACCGTTGCCACCGCGGCGCGGCGCGCTTTCACCCGGCTGCTCATTGAGACGCATAGTCAGCGCGATACGTTTGCGTGGCAGATCCACTTCCAGCACTTTCACCTTCACGATATCGCCCGCTTTCACCACCGTATGCGGATCTTCAACGAACTTATCCGCCAGCGAAGAGATATGCACCAGCCCATCCTGGTGGACGCCGATATCAACAAACGCGCCGAAGTTGGTGACGTTTGTCACCGCCCCTTCCAGCACCATGCCCGGCTGGAGATCGTTGAGGGTCTCAACGCCTTCCGCAAAGGTCGCGGTTTTAAACTCCGGGCGCGGATCGCGGCCCGGCTTCTCCAGCTCTTTGATGATGTCGGTCACCGTCGGCACGCCGAACTGCTCATCGGTAAACTCGGACGCCTTCAGCTTGCGCAGCTCGCTGCTGTTGCCCATCAGATCGCGCAGAGATTGCTCAGTCGCTGCCAGAATGCGCTCCACCACCGGGTAGGTTTCCGGGTGAACGGTAGAGGCATCAAGTGGGTTATCGCCGTGGTTGATACGCAAAAAGCCCGCACACTGCTCAAAGGCTTTCGGCCCAAGGCGGCTCACTTTTAACAGCTGCTGGCGGTTCTGGAACTGACCGTTTTCATCGCGCCAGGCGACAATATTCTGCGCCATCATGCGGGTTAACCCGGCCACGCGCGTCAGCAGCGGCACGGAGGCGGTATTGAGATCGACACCGACGGCGTTTACGCAATCTTCCACCACCGCATCGAGTTTACGCGCCAGCTGGCTCTGGCTGACGTCATGCTGATACTGGCCGACGCCGATAGATTTCGGGTCGATCTTCACCAGCTCAGCCAGCGGATCCTGTAAGCGACGGGCAATCGATACTGCGCCGCGCAGGGAGACGTCCAGATCCGGGAACTCCAGCGCCGCCAGCTCAGAGGCGGAGTAAACCGACGCCCCCGCTTCGCTGACAATCACCTTCTGCGCCGTCACTTTCGGGAACTGTTTCTGCACATCAAGGAAGAAGCGCTCGGTTTCACGCGAGGCGGTGCCGTTACCAATCGCCACCAGCTCAACGTTATGCTTTTCGCACAGCGCCGCCACGGCCACCGCCGCTTTTGCCGCCTGCCCGGTGTGTGGGTAGATGGTGTCGGTAGCGACCAGTTTGCCGGTGCCATCGACCACCGCCACTTTCACGCCGGTACGTAAACCGGGATCGAGACCCATCGTAGCGCGCAGGCCAGCTGGCGCGGCCATCAGCAGATCGTGCAGGTTGCGGGCGAAGACGTTGATCGCCTCATCTTCCGCACGCTCACGCACGGTGCCCATCAGCTCTGTCTCCAGATGCATCAGCACTTTGATGCGCCAGGTCCAGCTCACCACGCCTTTACGCCAGCTATCCGCCGGAGCGTTATTCAGGCGCAGGCCAAGGTGATCGATAATGATTTGTTCGCCGTGGCTCTCTTTTGGCGGCTCATCGAACTGCGGATCGGCGTTCAGCGAAAGTTGCAGGATGCCTTCGTTACGCCCACGGAACATCGCCAGCGCACGGTGAGAAGGGACAGTGGAGAGCGGTTCATGATGATCGAAATAGTCGCGGAACTTGGCACCCTCCTCCTCTTTCCCGGCGACAACCGTCGAGACGAGATGGGCGTTCTTCCACAAGTAGTTACGCACTTTCGCCAGCAGCGCGGCATCTTCCGCGAAGCGCTCCATCAGGATATAACGCGCGCCGTCGAGGGCCGCTTTGCTGTCGGCAACGCCTTTGTCGGCGTCCACGAAGGTCGCTGCAAGAGTATCAGGATCCTGCGACGGATCGTTCCACAGCGAATCGGCCAGCGGCTCAAGACCGGCTTCAATCGCGATCTGCCCGCGCGTGCGGCGTTTCGGTTTGTAGGGAAGATAGAGATCTTCGAGTTCAGTTTTGCTCAGGGTGCCGTTAATCGCCTGCGCCAGTTCATCGCTCAGTTTGTTCTGCTCGCCGATCGATTTCAGGATCGCCTGGCGGCGCTCTTCCAGCTCGCGCAGGTAGCCAAGACGGGTTTCAAGTTGACGCAGCTGCGTGTCGTCCAGACCGCCGGTCACCTCTTTACGGTAACGCGCGATAAACGGGACAGTGTTGCCTTCATCAAGCAGGCGAACGGCGGATTCCACCTGTTCGGTTCGTGCCTTAAGTTCACCCGCAATAATGCGGCAGAGCGAATCATTCATCATGTCTTTCATCATCTTCTGAACAAAAAATCAGGGGACAGTTATACGGACTGACACAGCAAAATGCCAGCCATCGGCGGGCGCTCTCAGACTCATCCGGGCACTTATTTGACGTAGACAATCTCGTTGACGTACCAGGTCGCTTCACCACCCGGTGTCTGCACCACCGCCACGTCGCCGACCTCTTTCTTCAGCAGCGCGCGGGCCATCGGCGAATCGATGGAGATGTAATCTTTGCGGCCGAAAATTTCGTCGTAGCCGACGATGCGAAAACGCAGAGTGTCGCCATCGTCGTTTTCAATCTCCACCCAGGCACCAAAAAAGACCTTTCCTTCCTGTTGCGGCGAATAATCGACGATTTTTAAATTTTCGAGGCATTTTGTCAGGTAGCGCACGCGACGATCGATTTCGCGCAGGCGCTTTTTGTTGTATTGATAATCAGCGTTTTCGCTGCGGTCGCCGAGGCTTGCCGCCCAGGTGACCTTTTTTGTCACTTCCGGGCGCTCCTGACGCCAGAGAAAATCGAGTTCCTGCTTCAGTTTGTCGTAACCTTCACGGGTAATCAGGGGCGTTTTCATTGATGGGCCTTATTAATGTCTTCGCTGCACTTTACAAACGGAACGCGGTAAGGTGCGGATTAATCATGCTTTATGTGATGCAATATGCATATAAGCTGCTGTTAAATATGCTTTGTAACAATTTCGACTAGAATGTATACCAGATTTCGCTGGTCGTTAACGCGCACTTTTTTAGAATACGGAAACATTATTGTCGGAACCTTTGGGAGTAAAAACAATGCAAGAGAATTATAAGATTCTGGTCGTGGATGACGATATGCGTCTGCGCGCATTGCTCGAGCGTTACCTTACTGAGCAGGGCTTCCAGGTTCGTAGCGTGGCTAACGCGGAACAAATGGATCGTTTGTTAACCCGCGAATCCTTCCATCTGATGGTGCTGGATCTGATGCTGCCGGGCGAAGATGGTCTCTCTATCTGCCGCCGTCTGCGCAGCCAGAGCAACCCGATGCCGATCATTATGGTGACGGCAAAAGGCGAAGAGGTTGACCGCATTGTCGGGCTGGAGATCGGTGCCGACGACTATATTCCCAAACCCTTCAACCCGCGTGAGCTGCTGGCGCGTATCCGTGCGGTGCTGCGTCGCCAGGCCAATGAGCTGCCGGGCGCCCCCTCTCAGGAAGAAGCAGTTATCGCCTTTGGTAAGTTCAAACTAAACCTCGGCACCCGTGAAATGTTCCGCGAAGATGAGCCGATGCCGCTAACCAGCGGTGAGTTTGCGGTGCTGAAAGCGCTGGTCAGCCACCCGCGCGAGCCGCTGTCGCGTGATAAGCTGATGAACCTGGCGCGTGGTCGTGAATACTCAGCGATGGAGCGCTCCATCGATGTGCAGATCTCCCGCCTGCGCCGCATGGTGGAAGAGGATCCGGCGCATCCGCGTTATATTCAGACCGTCTGGGGCCTGGGCTACGTATTTGTGCCGGACGGCGCTAAAGCATGATGCGAGTGCGTTTCTCGCCGCGAAGTTCCTTTGCCCGCACGCTGCTGCTCATCGTCACTTTGCTGTTCGTCAGCCTGGTGACGACGTACCTGGTGGTACTGAATTTCGCCATTTTGCCAAGCCTTCAGCAGTTCAATAAGGTTCTCGCTTACGAAGTTCGTATGCTGATGACCGATAAACTGCAACTGGAGGATGGCACGCAGCTGGTGGTGCCCCCGGCATTTCGCCGCGAGATCTATCGCGAATTAGGCATTTCTCTCTACTCCAACGAGGCGGCGGAAGATGCCGGCCTGCGTTGGGCGCAGCACTATGAGTTTCTGAGCCAGCAGATGGCGCAGCAGCTCGGCGGCCCGACTGAAGTACGCGTTGAGGTGAACAAAAGCTCGCCGGTGGTGTGGCTGAAAACCTGGCTGTCGCCCAATATTTGGGTGCGCGTACCGCTCACGGAAATTCATCAGGGCGATTTCTCCCCGCTCTTTCGCTATACGCTGGCGATTATGCTGTTGGCTATCGGCGGCGCGTGGCTCTTTATCCGTATTCAGAACCGACCCCTTGTTGACCTTGAACATGCCGCCCTGAAAGTGGGGAAAGGGCAGATCCCGCCGCCGCTGCGGGAGTATGGCGCATCGGAGGTGCGCTCGGTGACCCGCGCCTTTAACCAGATGGCAGCGGGCGTCAAGCAGCTGGCGGATGACCGCACGCTGCTGATGGCAGGGGTCAGCCACGATTTGCGCACGCCGCTAACGCGTATTCGTCTGGCGACTGAGATGATGGGTGAAGAGGATGGCTATCTGGCTGAATCCATCAACAAAGATATCGAAGAGTGCAACGCGATTATCGAGCAGTTTATCGACTATCTGCGCACCGGCCAGGAGATGCCGATGGAAGCGGCGGATCTTAACGCCGTGCTCGGGGAAGTGATTGCGGCGGAAAGTGGCTACGAACGTGAAATCGACACCGGTCTGCAAGAAGGTGAAATCATCGTGCGCATGCATCCGCTCTCGATTAAACGCGCGGTCGCCAATATGGTGGTCAACGCAGCGCGCTACGGCAATGGCTGGATCAAAGTCAGCAGCGGCACGGAGCTGAACCGCGCCTGGTTCCAGGTGGAAGATGATGGTCCGGGCATACAGCCTGAGCAGCGCGAGCACCTTTTCCAGCCGTTTGTGCGCGGCGACAGCGCCCGCAGCACCAGCGGCACCGGTTTAGGCCTGGCGATTGTGCAGCGTATTGTTGATAACCATAACGGGCTGCTGGAGCTAGGCACCAGCGAGCGCGGCGGGCTCTGCATTCGCGCCTGGCTGCCGATCCCGGTCGTTCGCCAGAACGGACAGCTCAAAGAGGTGTAAACCTGTAGCGCTTTGCCCGGCAGGCAAAGCGCTTTTCCCCTTCTATAACTTCGCTTTCAACGCCAGTAACGCGTCGCAAAAGGCTTGAGGGTGCGAAACAAACGGTGCATGCGCCGCTTTCGGGAAGATAATCGACTCGCTTGCGGGCCACATCTCATCGAGCAGCGGCACAATCTTACGCGGCACCAGCCCATCAAGATGACCATACAGACGCAAAAAAGGCAGCGACAGGTTTTGTAATTCCTCGCGCAGATCGACCGTCTTCAAAATCTCCAGCCCGCCGTTCAGCACCTCTGTCGACGGCATATCCAGCGATAAGACGGCGCTTTTCAGCAGGCGCGCATCCTGACGCGCGGTGTCGCTGCCCATGGTTTGCAGCGCCAGAAAACGCTCAACAGTGCGCTGAAAATCCTCGCTAAGCTGATGCTGAAAACCGGCCAGCACTTCAGGCTTAATCCCCGGCCACGCGTCACGCGCGCTGAAACAGGGCGAGGAGGCGACGGTGACCAGCGCGCTCACCCGTTCCGGTGCCTGTAGCGCAACCTGGCTTGCCACCAGCCCGCCGAGGCTCCAGCCGAGCCATATCGCCTTTTCCGGCGCCTGCGCTAAAACGCACTGCGCCATCTGCGCCAGGGTCTGCGCGCCAAAACCGCGGCTGCGGCCATACCCCGGAAGATCGACCAGGTGCAGCGTAAAATGCGAACTGAGTTCCGCCGTAATGCAATCCCATACTTGTGCATTCAGTCCCCAGCCGTGCAGCAGCACAAGATGCGCATCTCCTTCGCCTTTGGTTTGCCACCAGATGTCACTCATCAGATATCGTTCTCTTCTTTCACACAAGGAGGTGCCACATGCTAACAGTGCCGGGATTGTGCTGGCTATGCCTGATGCCATTAATGCTCAGCCACTGGGGCATCTGCTCGCGCTGTACGCGAAGCCTGCAACGACGCGAAAAAGTTTGCCCTTTGTGCGGTTTACCCGCCGCCTGCGAACGGCTTCCCTGCGGGCGCTGTTTACACCGTGCGCCGCCCTGGCAGCGGCTGATTGCCGTTAGCCGCTATGCGCCGCCGCTCAGCCTGCTGGTGCATCAGTTTAAATTCCATCCGCGCCCGGAGATGGCCCCCGCGCTGGCGCGCCTGCTGCTGCTGACGGTACACAGTGCGCGGCGCATCAATGCTCTGCCGCCGCCGGATATGCTGGTGAGCGTGCCGCTGCACGGCCGTCGCCAGTGGCGAAGAGGGTTCAATCAGAGCGATCTGCTGTGCAGAAGCCTTTCGCGCTGGCTGCGCTGCCCTTACCCGCGCGCGGCGCTCAGGCGGCGGCGAGCGACGCCGGTTCAGCATCAGTTAGCGGCACGGCTACGTAAAAGGAACGTGAAAAATGCCTTCCGTCTTGAATTGCCGGTGGCGGGTCTCCATATCGTTGTTGTGGATGATGTCGTCACCACAGGCAGCACGGTCGCAGAGATCAGCCAGCTGCTTTTACGCAGCGGCGCAGCCACTGTTCAGGTCTGGTGCCTGTGTCGAACCTTGTAGACCCTCGATGATGGGCGTATTATAACCGAGTAAAATAGTCAACTATTAGGCCATTGCTATGATCCGTATTTCCGACGCTGCCCAAGCGCACTTTGTCAAACTGCTGGCGAATCAGGAAGAAGGGACACAAATCCGCGTATTTGTGATCAACCCAGGCACGCCAAATGCAGAGTGTGGTGTCTCTTACTGTCCGCCGGATGCGGTCGAAGCCACCGATACCGCGCTGAAATTTGAACAACTGGTTGCCTATGTCGATGAGCTGAGCGCGCCGTATCTGGAAGATGCGGAAATCGATTTTGTCACCGACCAGTTGGGTTCTCAGCTGACGCTGAAAGCTCCGAACGCCAAAATGCGTAAAGTCTCCGACGACGCCCCGCTGATGGAGCGCGTGGAGTATTTACTGCAATCGCAGATCAACCCGCAGCTCGCAGGCCATGGCGGTCGCGTTACGCTGATGGAGATCACCGATGAAGGCTACGCCATTCTGCAGTTTGGCGGCGGCTGTAACGGATGTTCCATGGTTGACGTAACCCTGAAAGAAGGCATCGAGAAGCAGCTGCTGAACGAGTTCCCGGAACTCGCCGGCGTGCGCGACCTCACCGAGCACCAGCGCGGCGAGCACTCCTACTACTAAGCCTGTCTGCGCTTTAAGTATATTGCCCGGTGGCGCTTCGCTTACCGGGCCTACTCCTTTATGTAAGCCCTGACGGGTTAACCTCTATCCGGTAAGCTGCTCCACCTATTCCCGTAGGCCGGATAAGGCGCAGCCGCCATCCGGCAATCAAACTGCGCCATACCATGAGCCTTTTCCTCCGACCCCGTAGGCCGGATAAGGCACAGCCGCCATCCGGCAATCAAACCGCTTCAACCCACAAGACTGCTCCCCCGCCCCGTAGGCCGGATAAGGCGCAGCCGCCATCCGGCAAATACCCCCCGCTTTTGCTCAGCTGTTAGTATGACGAAGCTCTCACTTCTTACATTTTGATCCGCCGGGTGATTCTCTTTATCGGGATGTTACCCGTATCATCCCGACCGGCACCGACAAGATAAAAAACATCCGACTACAATTTTCAGCAATGGATGTAAGCCGAAACGGTGCCGCAGCGCGATTTCACCTTTTGAAAGCGGCTGCCCGAAAACACTGACGTTACCCATAACAAATTAAAGGCCAGGTAAATCATGCCATTAGTCATCGTTGCTATCGGTGTTGCTCTCCTACTGTTACTCATGATCCGTTTCAAAATGAACGGATTTATCGCTCTGATCCTCGTCGCGCTTGCCGTGGGGATGATGCAGGGCATGCCGCTGGATGCGGTGATTAAATCGATCAAAGCCGGTGTTGGCGGAACGCTGGGCAGTCTTGCGCTGATCATGGGCTTCGGTGCCATGCTGGGTAAGCTGCTGGCGGACTGCGGCGGCGCGCAGCGCATTGCCACCACGCTGATTGAAAAGTTTGGTCGCAAACATATCCAGTGGGCGATCGTATTAACCGGTTTTACCGTCGGTTTCGCCCTGTTCTACGAAGTAGGTTTTGTACTGCTGCTGCCGCTGGTCTTTACCGTTGCGGCTTCCGCGCGCATTCCCCTGCTCTATGTCGGCGTGCCGATGGCCGCAGCGCTCTCCGTGACGCATGGCTTCCTGCCGCCGCACCCGGGCCCAACCGCTATCGCCACCATTTTCCATGCTGATATGGGTAAAACCCTGCTCTACGGCACGCTGCTCGGCATTCCGACAGTGATCCTCGCCGGCCCGGTTTACGCTCGTTTCCTGAAAAATATCGATAAACCGATCCCGGAAGGGCTCTACAACTCAAAAACCTTTAGCGAAGAAGAGATGCCGGGCTTTGGCGTCAGCGTCTGGACATCGCTGGTGCCGGTGATCCTGATGGCGCTGCGCGCCGTGGCGGAGATGGTGTTGCCAAAAGGCCACGCGCTGCTGCCCTACGCTGAGTTCTTCGGCGATCCGGTGATGGCGACAATGATTGCGGTGCTGATTGCGGTCTTCACCTTTGACCTCAATCGCGGCCGTTCGATGGACGATATCAACGACACGCTGACCAGCTCGATCAAAATCATCGCCATGATGCTGCTGATCATCGGCGGCGGCGGCGCGTTTAAGCAGGTGCTGGTCGACAGCGGCGTGGATAAGTACATCGCCTCAATGATGCATGCCACCAACCTCTCTCCGCTGTTTATGGCCTGGTCGATTGCCGCTGTGCTGCGTATTGCGCTCGGCTCCGCGACCGTTGCAGCGATTACTGCAGGTGGTATTGCGGCACCGCTGATCGCCACAACCGGCGTCAGCCCGGAGCTGATGGTGATTGCCGTTGGCTCAGGGAGCGTGATCTTCTCTCACGTTAACGATCCGGGTTTCTGGCTGTTTAAGGAGTATTTCAACCTGACCATCGGCGAAACCATGCGTTCGTGGTCCGCGCTGGAAACCATTATTTCAGTATGTGGCCTGGTGGGCTGCTTGCTGTTGGGAATGGTGGTCTGAGGCAGGAACTGCCGGATGGCGCTTCGCTTATCCGGCCTACAGGTTCGGGGTTACTGAAACGGCGTAGGCCGGATAAGGCGTAGCCGCCATCCGGCAACATGCCCGGCGCGTCACGCGACCGGGCATTTTTATTACCGTTTTCCGGCGGCCTTACGGCGACGATCGAGATCCTTAATCAGCCTGTTCACCGTCTCATCGGCAAACATCTCCTCCAGCGAAACCGCAAGCTTACGCCGCCAGTTTTGATACTGATCGCTGGTGCCGGGCACGTTAACCGGCGATGCCATATCCAGCCAATCCTCCGGTTGCAGCCCCAGCAGAGCGCTGTTGCTGTCCGCAATATAGCGCTGCAAACCGCGGTTAAGGATCGACGACATCGGCATGCGTAACGCCTTTTTCCCCGCGCGCTGCGGCAAGCAGCCATGCTGATGCAGCGCCGTCAGCAGCCCCTGTTTGGCCTGCTCACGATCGTCATATAAACCGCTCAGCAGCTCCTCATCCGGATAGAGGCCCAACGTTTTGCCAAGGGTTAAATCGCCGCTCTCCCAGTAGCCGCGCAGAGTCGGCAGATCGTGGGTGGTGGCAACCGCCATCGACTGCGCCGGCCACGCTTCGGGAGCATGGAACACCTTATTGTCATTTTCGAAATAGAGCACTTTGTAGGAGTAAACGCCGCTGCGCCGTAGCTTGCCGACGATCTCCTGCGGAACAGTACCGAGATCTTCGCCAATCACCATGCACTGATGACGGTGACTCTCAAGGGCGAGGATCGCCAGCAGATCGTCAACCGGATAGTGAACATAGGCCCCCTGATCCGCCGTTTCGCCATAGGGGATCCACCACAGGCGCAGCATTGACATCACATGATCGATACGCAACGCGCCGCAATTTTTCATATTCGCACGCAGCAGATCGACAAACGGCGCATAGCCGCGCGTCTGCATGACGTGCGGATCCATCGGCGGTAAGCCCCAGTTTTGCCCCAGCGGCCCGAGAATATCCGGCGGTGCGCCAACGGAAGCTTTCAGGCAGTAAAGCTCACGATCGCACCAGGTCTCTGCGCCGCCTTCCGCCACGCCAACCGCCAGGTCGCGATAGAGGCCAATCGGCATCTGGTAGCCCTGGCTGGTTTGCCAGCACTCAGCGAACTGGGTAAACGCCAGCCACTGCAGCCAGAGGTAGAAATTGACCTCATCGGCATGCTGCTGGCAAAAGGCTTTAACTTCCGGGCTGTCGATGGATTGATAGCCCTGCGGCCAGGCTGGCCAGCCCCAGCGAAGCGGATCTTCCTGCACCTGGAACGCGTGCAGCGCATCGAACGCCGCCTGCCAGTAGAGGCTGTCCCCCTCCTGCTCTACGAACGCGCGGAAGGCGGCGAACTGCTCATCCTCCTCGCCGCGCTGGCTGAAGCCTTGCCACGCCATGCGCAGTGCCGTCAGCTTGAGCGCAGTGACCGCCGAATAGTCGACCCACTCGCTCTCGCGGGCAGCGCGCAGCGCCTTCTGGGTGGCGGCTTTTTTCCACCACGCCTGCGCCGCTTTGCTCTGGGCAAAATCCTCTACTGCGTTAACGTCGATATAGATAATGTTCAGCCAGCGGCGAGAAGACGGGCTATAAGGGCTGGCGCTCTCCGGGTAAGCGGGATAGAGCGCATGAATCGGGTTGAGCCCGATAAACGCGCCGCCGCGCTCGCCGACGCCTGTGAGCATCTGTTTCAGATCGCCGAAATCGCCGATCCCCCAGTTGTTTTCGGAGCGCAGCGTGTAGAGCTGCACGCAGGCACCCCACAATTTTTTACCGTCACGCAGCGCCTGCGGCTCATAACAGCGGGCGGGCGCGATAATCACCCGGCACGCCCACTGCTGCTTTTTCTGCGTTAGCGTCAGAGCGTGGTAGCCCAGCGCCAGGCCGCCTGGCAGCGGCAGATCGTCACCGCCGCTTACCTCGCCCTGATAGGTTTTGCCCGCTTCGGTCGTCAGCTGCCACTGGTATTGCCCCTTGCCGGAGACCACCAGCCGCTTCTTTTTACCGTGGATAAACACCTGTACCGCTGGCACAGGCGCAGCATTTACCGTCGCCGGGACAGGGTGCATCGCATCCAGTAACCGCTGTTTGGTCTGCGCACTGATGGACTGCGGTTTACCGTGCGCATTGATGTAATTTGGGCTGATTCCTGCCGTCAGCGCGGCCTGTTCCAGACGTTTACTCTGCATTGCGCTTCCTTAACGTTTTGCCTGCCAGATGCGGGTCTGGTAATCGCGGATCGAGCGGTCAGAGCTAAACATGCCGCAGCGCGCGGTGTTGAGGATCGCCGCATGCGTCCAGGCCTCCTGGTCGCGATAGAGCACATCAACCTGCTTTTGCGCCTCGACATAGGCGGCGAAATCCGCCATCACCAGGTAGGGATCGCCGCCCTGTTTGCCGATGCTGTGCAGCATTTGGTCGAAGGCGTGCTTATCGCCGCCGCTATATTTCCCGCTCTCCAGCTCTTTCAGCACCGCATCCAGCAGCTTATCTTTTTTACGCCACTTGACCGGGTCGTAACCTTTCGCTTTTAACGCCTTCACCTGCTCAACGGTGTGACCGAAGATAAAGATATTCTCTTCGCCCACCTGCTCAGCAATTTCAACGTTAGCGCCATCCAGTGTGCCGACCGTTAATGCGCCGTTGAGCGCCAGCTTCATGTTGCCGGTACCGGAAGCCTCTTTGCCCGCGGTTGAGATCTGCTCGGAGACATCCGCCGCCGGGATCAGTTTTTCCGCCGCCGAGACGCAATAATCCGGCAGGAATACCACTTTCAGCTGGTCGCCAATCGACGCATCGTTGTTAATTACGTCTGCCACTTTGTTGATAGCGTAGATGATATTCTTCGCCAGGTAGTAACCCGGCGCCGCTTTTGCACCAAACAGGAAGACGCGCGGTACGCGGTTCGCCTGCGGGTTTTCGCGGATCTCCTTATAGAGCGCAATGATATGCAGCAGGCCAAGGTGTTGGCGTTTGTACTCATGCAAGCGTTTGATCTGGATATCGAAAATAGCTTCAGGGTTGATCACAATACCGGTGCGCGCTTTAACAAATTCCGCCAGCCGCACTTTGTTTTGCCGCTTAATGTCGCGATAGTGCTGGCGAAACGCCGCATCGTCGGCGTACTTCTCAAGATTGATTAATTGATCGAGATCGTTGGCCCACTCTTTTTTCAGCGTCTTATCAAGCAGCGCGGCCAGCAGCGGGTTGCACTGTTTGATCCAGCGGCGCGGCGTAATGCCGTTGGTGACGTTATGGAATTTGCCCGGCCACAGCTGGTGGTATTCCGGGAAGAGATCTTTCACCACCAGATCCGAGTGCAGCGCCGCCACGCCGTTAACGGCAAAGCCGCCGACCACGCAAAGGTTGGCCATGCGCACCTGTTTGTCATGCACCACTGACAGTTTTGCCCACACCGCTTTATTGCCCGGCCAGGTCTGCTCAACCTGCGCTTTAAAGCGCTCATTGATGAGTTTGATGATCTGCATATGGCGCGGCAGCAGCGCTTTCACCAGCGACTCATCCCAGCGCTCCAGCGCTTCCGGCATCAGCGTATGGTTGGTGTAAGCAAAGGTACGGCTGGTGATCGCCCAGGCGTCATCCCAGCTCAGCTGATGCTCATCAAGCAGCACGCGCAGCAGTTCAGGAATGGCGATGGTTGGGTGGGTATCATTCAACTGGATCACTTCGTAATCCGGCAGTTGCGCCAGCTTGCGTCCGGCCAGGTGATGACGACGCAGAATATCTGCTACCGAGCAGGCGCACTGGAAATATTGCTGCATCAGACGCAGCTTCTTACCGGCCTGATGGTTGTCATTCGGGTAGAGCACTTTAGTGAGCTTTTCAGCGTCGATACCCGTCTGCTCCGCGCGCAGGAAGTCGCCGTCATTGAATTTGGTGAGGTTAAACGGATGCGCGTGAGTTGCCTGCCACAGACGTAGCGGCTGGGTAATGCCGTTGCGGTAGCCAATCACCGGCAGATCCCAGGCTTCGCCCACGAGGGTAAAGGCCGGTTGCCACTGCCCCTCTTTACTCACTTTGCCGCCAATGTTGACCTGCACATCCAGCTGTTCGTTATGGCGGAACCATGGGTAGCTGCGGCGGTGCCAGTCGTCCGGCGCTTCATGTTGCTGGCCGTCGACAAAGGACTGGCGAAACAGCCCGTACTGGTAGTTGAGGCCATACCCGGTGGCGGGCTGACCAACGGTCGCCATTGAGTCGAGGAAACAGGCCGCCAGACGCCCCAAGCCGCCGTTACCGAGCGCCGGATCGATCTCCTCTTCCAGCAGATCGGTCAACTGGATATCGTGCGCCTGTAATACGTCGCCGACCGCCTCATACCAGCCGAGGTTAAGCAGGTTGTTGCCCGTCAGGCGACCGATCAAAAACTCCATCGAGATGTAGTTAACGTGGCGCTGCTCCTTCGCCGCTTTTGGCGCAGGCTGCGCCGCCAACAGTTCCGCCAGCGCGCCGCTCACGGCATGCCACCACTGGCGAGTTGTCATTTCCGTTGCAGAGTGAACCCCAAAACGCTGCCACTGGCGCGTCAGGGCCGCTTCAAATTGCGCTTTATCAAACGTTGGCTTTGTCATAAAAATCCGGGTCCTGTGTGAAGATAATCGACATTAGCGCTAGTGTGCAGATCTACGGGAATCACTTCCTCATCCTGGCGGGGATTAGACAGGGAGGAGTAGCGGGGATGAGCGAAAAAATGTGATCGCCGCCACCTAAAATTTTTATCGCACGGTGAGCCGATAATGAAATGCCGTTTCGGCAATAAATTGTTTTACGCGCGCAGAGAACGCGGCGAAATAATATTTTATGCGCGGCGAGGTTACCGTTTCGCTAATTGCACGTTGCTTTTAGGCGACCCATTAATATGGCCTATTTTTCTGCGGAAAATTTGCCCGTTTTTACGCCGCCGCCCGCCCTGCCTGGGCTGAATTTATTCGGCACATAAATAGAACTGTGACATAGTGCAAATTCACAATCGTCAGATCCGGACATAACTTGCAATATTTCCTCATCTGTTCGAACGTATTGAGATTAATTACGAAGCACAAAAAAAATCGCATCTCAGTTCTCCCTCACAGTGAAGTGATAACTATGTTGATTCCGTCCAAATTAAGTCGCCCGGTTCGACTCGACCATACGGTGGTGCGCGAACGTCTGCTGGCGAAACTTTCCGGCGCCAACAATTATCGGCTTGCGCTGGTAACCAGCCCTGCGGGCTACGGCAAGACTACCCTCGTTTCGCAATGGGCGGCGGGGAAAAGCGATGTCGGCTGGTTCTCGCTCGATGAGGGAGATAATCAGCAGGAGCGCTTCGCCAGCTACTTTATCGCCGCAGTGCAGCAAGCGACCGGCGGGCATTGCGCCAGCAGCGAAGTGATGGCGCAAAAACGCCAGTACGCCAGCCTGCCTTCACTCTTCTCACAGCTGTTTGTTGAACTGACCGAATGGCAGCGCCCGCTCTACCTGGTGATTGATGATTACCATCTGATTACCAACCCGGTGATCCACGATGCGATGCGTTTCTTCCTGCGCCATCAGCCGGAAAACCTGACCCTGATTGTGCTCTCGCGTAACCTGCCGCAGCTGGGGATTGCCAACCTGCGCGTGCGCGAACAGCTGCTCGAAGTGGGCAGCCAACAGCTGGCCTTCACTCACCAGGAGGCGAAGCAGTTTTTTGACTGCCGCCTGAATGCGCCGATCGAAGCGGCTGAGAGCAGCCGGCTTTGTGATGATGTTGCCGGCTGGGCCACGGCGCTCCAGCTGATCGCCCTCTCCGCCCGGCAAAACCACAGCGCACCGCATCACTCCGCGCGCCGCCTCGCGGGCATTAACGCCAGCCATCTCTCCGATTATCTGGTTGATGAGGTGCTGGATAATGTCGATCCCGCCACCCGCCAGTTCCTGCTTAAAAGCGCTCTGCTGCGCTCGATGAACGATGCGCTGATTGTGCGCGTCACCGGCGAAGAGAACGGGCAGATGCGGCTGGAGGAGATTGAGCGTCAGGGGCTTTTTTTACAGCGCATGGATGACTCCGGCGAGTGGTTTAGCTACCACCCGCTGTTCGGCAGTTTCCTGCGCCAGCGCTGCCAGTGGGAGCTGGCGACGGAGCTATCTAATATTCACCGCGCGGCAGCCGAGAGCTGGATGGCGCAAGGCTTCCCGAGCGAAGCGATCCACCACGCGCTGGCAGCGGGCGACGGCGTGATGCTGCGCGATATCCTGCTCAATCACGCGTGGGGTCTGTTTAACCACAGCGAGCTGAGCCTGCTGGAGGAGTCGCTGAAAGCCCTGCCGTGGGAGAGCCTGCTGGAGAACCCGCGGCTGGTGCTGCTGCAGGCGTGGCTGATGCAAAGCCAGCACCGTTATAGCGAAGTAAACACCCTGCTGGCGCGCGCCGAGCAGGAGATGACGACCCAGATGGATGCCTCGCTGCACGGCGATTTCAACGCCCTGCGCGCCCAAGTGGCGATTAACGATGGCGATCCGGTGGAAGCAGAACGGCTGGCGATGGTGGCGCTCGACGAACTGCCGCTGGCTAACTACTACAGCCGGATTGTCGCCACGTCGGTACATGGCGAAGTGCTGCACTGCAAAGGCGAGCTGGCCAATTCGCTGGCGGTGATGCAGCAAACCGAGCAGATGGCGCGCCGTCACGATGTCTGGCATTACGCGCTGTGGAGCCTGATCCAGCAGAGTGAAATCCTCTTTGCGCAGGGCTTTTTGCAGGCCGCGTGGGAGATGCAGGAGAAAGCTTTCACGCTTATCCGCGAGCAGCATCTTGAACAGCTGCCGATGCATGAATTTTTACTCCGCATTCGCGCCCAGCTTTTGTGGGCGTGGGCGCGGCTCGACGAAGCGGAAGCCGCCGCACGTCAGGGGATGGAGGTGCTCTCTGCGCTGCAACCGCAGCAGCAGTTGCAGTGCCTGGCGCTGATTGTGCAGGTCTCGCTGGCGCGTGGCGATCTGGATAACGCCCGCAGCCATCTGCACCGGCTGGAGAACCTGCTCGGCAACGGTCAGTATCACAGCGACTGGGTGTCGAACGCCGATAAAGTGCGAATGATCTACTGGCAAATGACCGGCGATAAAAACGCCGCCGCGCAGTGGCTGCGCCAGACGCCAAAACCAGCCTTTGCCAATAACCACTTCCTGCAGAGCCAGTGGCGCAACATTGCCCGTGCGCAGATCCTGCTGGGGGATTTTGACCCGGCGGAGATGGTGCTTGAGGAGTTAAACGAAAACGCGCGCAGCCTGCGCCTGATGAGCGATATCAACCGCAACCTGCTGCTGCTCAACCAGCTTTACTGGCACGCCGGGCGCAAAAACGATGCCCAGCGCGTGCTGCTTGAAGCGTTGCAACTCGCCAACCGCACCGGGTTTATCAGCCACTTTGTGATTGAGGGTGAACCGATGGCGCAACAGCTGCGCCAGCTCATTCAGCTCAACACGCTGCCGGAGCTGGATCAGCACCGCGCCCAGCGCATTCTGCGCGAAATTAATCAGCATCACCGGCATAAGTTCGCCCACTTTGATGAGAGCTTTGTCGAGCGCTTACTGACGCACCCGGAAGTGCCGGAGCTGATCCGCACCAGCCCGCTGACGCAGCGCGAGTGGCAGGTGCTGGGGCTTATCTATTCGGGGTACAGCAATGAGCAGATCGCCGGCGAGCTGGCTGTCGCCGCGACGACCATCAAAACCCATATCCGCAACCTCTATCAGAAGCTGGGCGTCGCCCACCGTCAGGATGCGGTGCAGCACGCCCAGCGGCTGCTGAAAATTATGGGTTATGGGGTTTAACGGCTAGCAAAGTTCCAGCTGCACATTGTTGTGGCTGATCACCTGCATCACGCCTGCGGGCGGCATCACATCGGTGTAGACCGCATCGACAAGGCTGATGCTGCCCATATTGACCATCGCATTGCGGCCAAACTTCGAGTGATCCACCACCAGCATCACATGGCGCGAGTTCTCAATGATCGCGCGCTTGGTGCGCACTTCATGGTAGTCAAACTCCAGCAGCGAGCCGTCTGCATCGATGCCGCTGATACCCAGGATGCCGAAATCGAGGCGGAACTGGGAGATAAAATCGAGAGTCGCTTCGCCGACAATACCGCCGTCGCGGCTGCGCAGTTCGCCGCCCGCCAGAATGACGCGGAAATCCGACTTCTTCATTAAGGTATTAGCGACGTTAAGGTTGTTGGTGACCACCCGCAGTTCGCTGTGGTCGAGCAGCGCATGGGCGACCGCTTCTGGCGTGGTGCCGATATCGATAAACAGCGTCGCGCCATTGGGGATCTGCTCGGCAACGCGGCGGGCAATACGCTCTTTTTCCGCCGCCAGCGTCGTTTTCCGGTCGTGCCACGAGGTGTTTTCAGAGCTGGAAGGCAGCGCCGCACCGCCGTGGTGACGCAAGATTTTGTTCTGATCGGCCAGATCGTTCAGATCGCGGCGAATGGTCTGCGGACTGACGGAGAACTGTTCGACCAGCTCTTCGGTGCTGACATATCCCTGTTGTTTAACCAGCTCGATAATCGCGTCGTGACGCTGTGTCTGTTTCATCATGTGTCCCTGGATAATTATGTTCGTTTTCGCACATTCTGCGAGTCCACCAGCGCCATCGCCAGGCCAATAACAATCCCTGCCGTATGCGCGCCGCTGGCAATGGCGAAGCCGGTTAAGCCGAACCATTCCGCCACCATCAGTAACACCGTAAAGATAAACAGGCCGTTCGGCAGCGCTACCTTCGGTTGCGGGTCGCGTATGCCGCGCAGCCAGACATAACCGATCAGCGCATAGACCACGCCGGAGAGACCGCCGAACCAGGGGCCGGTAAGCTGGTGCTGCACAAAACCGCTCAATAGCGCGCTAATCAGCGTGATGACTACCAGCTTGCCGCTGCCGAGCCGCTTCTCCACCGCGCCGCCAAGATACCACCACCAGAAGAGGTTAAAGAGGATGTGCAGCAGCGAAAAGTGCATGATCGCGTGGGTGAAGTAGCGCCAGGCTTCAAAGCGCAGGCTCTCATCCCACGGCCAGGCGAGCCACGCCATCACCACTTCATCGCCCATCACGTTCATCAGCAGGAAGACGATAACGCAGAGCACGGAGATAGCGATGGTTAGCGGTCCGCCGCGCTCGCGCAGGGCGGCTGAAAGAGGGAAACGGCGGTAGTGCAAACCGCTATCGGTCTGGCCAGATTGCCAGCTTGCCGCCAGATAGCGCGGATCGGCGGGGTTTTCCAGAAAGCGCGCCAGCTCGCTGCGCACGCGTTCGGCCTGGCTTTCGTCCGCCAGCCAGATGTCGGTCTGCTCATGGTGCTGGATCGTCAGGATAACGCCCTGAGTCTGCATATAGTCGACAAACGCCTGGGCGACGCGGGGGTTAGCAAAAGAGGTAATCATCAACATGACGGGCGTCGCTTAGTCCATACAAAGAGAGACAGTATAGCGGAGAGTCGCGCTTCGCCTAAAGCGTGCCGTGCTCGACTTCTGCCGGGAAGTGGCGATGCCACGCATCGAAACCACCATCGACGCTGTAGACCTCTTCAAAGCCCTGCTGCAACAGATACTGCGCGGCACCTTTACTGCTGTTGCCGTGATAGCACATCACCATCACCGGCGTGTCGAAATCGTTGTCGCGCATAAACGCGCCCAGCGTGTCGTTGGTGAGGTGAAACGCGCCCGGCGTATGGCCCATCGCGAAACTCTGCGGATCGCGGATATCGACCAGCACGGCCTGCTGCTGCTGCAATTTCTGGTGGGTCTCTTCGACATTAATACATTCAAACTGATCCATGGCGTTCTCTTTATTGACACGAATTATGGCTAGGCTGCGACAAGTGTACGTCGTGACCCCGGTGATGCGCCATTATGTTATGCATATCACTCTAAATTGTTTTTTTGATGTTACCAAAAGCGCGTTCCTTTGCTATTATGAGCGATATCGAACATTTTTGAGCTTTTACGAAAGTGCGTGAGGATAGCATGGAAACCAAAGATCTGATTGTGATAGGCGGGGGCATTAACGGTGCCGGTATCGCGGTTGACGCCGCAGGGCGTGGTTTATCCGTGCTCATGCTTGAGGCTCAGGATCTCGCCTGCGCGACCTCCAGCAACAGCTCTAAATTGATTCACGGTGGCCTGCGCTACCTTGAACACTACGAATTCCGCCTGGTGAGCGAAGCGCTTGCCGAACGTGAAGTGCTGCTGAAAATGGCACCGCATATCGCCTTCCCGATGCGTTTCCGCCTGCCGCACCGCCCTCACCTGCGCCCGGCGTGGATGATTCGCATTGGTCTGTTTATGTACGATCACCTCGGTAAACGCACCAGCCTGCCGGCGTCGAAAGGGTTGCGTTTTGGCTCAGAGTCGGTGCTGAAACCGGAAATCGTGCGCGGATTCGAATATTCCGACTGCTGGGTCGATGATGCGCGCATGGTGCTGGCAAACGCGCAGATGGTTGAGCGCAAAGGCGGGAAAGTGATGACCCGTACCCGTGCCACCAGCGCGCGCCGCGAAAACGGACTGTGGGTGGTGGAAGCGGAAGATATCGATACCGGCGAAAAATTTAGCTGGAAAGCACGCGGTCTGGTCAACGCCACCGGTCCGTGGGTGAAAGAGTTCTTTGATGACGGCATGAAACTGCCTTCGCCATACGGCATTCGCCTGATCAAGGGCAGCCACATCGTGGTGCCGCGCGCCCATGCGCAGAAGCAGGCCTACATCCTGCAAAACGAAGATAAACGTATTGTCTTTGTGATCCCGTGGATGGATGAGTTCTCCATTATCGGTACCACCGACGTTGAGTACCACGGCGACCCGAAAAACGTGAAGATCGACGAAGACGAGATCAATTACCTGCTCAATGTCTACAACGATCACTTTAAGAAACAGCTGACGCGTGAGGATATTGCCTGGACCTACTCCGGCGTGCGCCCGCTCTGCGATGACGAATCCGATTCACCGCAGGCGATCACCCGTGATTACACGCTCGATATTCATGACGAGAACGGCAAAGCGCCTCTGCTCTCTGTCTTCGGCGGGAAACTCACCACCTATCGTAAGCTGGCGGAGCATGCGCTGGAAAAACTGACGCCGTACTACAAAGGCATCGGCCCGGCATGGACCAAAGAGTGCGTCTTGCCCGGCGGCGATATCAACGGCGATCGAGATGATTACGCAGCGAAACTGCGCCGTACATACCCCTTTATCAGCGAATCACTGGCGCGCCACTATGCCCGTACCTACGGTAGCAACAGTGAGCTGATTCTGTCGGGTATCACCAGCCTTGATGGCATGGGCGAGCACTTCGGTCATGAACTGTATGAAGCCGAACTGCGTTACCTGGTCGAGCATGAATGGGTACGTCGCCTCGACGATGCCATCTGGCGTCGTACGAAACTTGGCATGTGGCTGAGTGAAGAGGAGCAGGCGCGTGTGGCGCAGTGGCTGACGCGCAATAACAAAGCGGAACTGTCGCTCGCGTCTTAAGCGTTAAGATAAAAACCCGGTGGCCTGAAACCACCGGGTTTTCTTTTGCCTTTAGCTCAGCAGCGTAAAGGCGATCATCCCGATAATCGCACCGGTGGTGCCGAGGATGGTTTCCATCATCGTCCAGGTCTTCAGGGTTTGCGCTTCTGTCGCGCCAGTAAAGCGGCCATAGAGCCAGAAACCGGCATCATTCACATGGCTCACCACAATTGAACCGCCCGCGATACAGATGGAGAGTGCCGCCATCTGCGCGCCGTTGAAGTGCAGCTGTTCAATAACCGGCATTACCAGACCAACTGCGGTCAGACAGGCGACCGTCGCGGAACCCTGGATAATGCGCACCGCCGCCGCCAGCACAAAGCAGGTCAGGGCGATAGGTAAGCCCATGCCGGTTAACGCTTCACCGAGCGCCGGGCCAACGCCGGAGTCCACCAGCACCTGTTTGAACACGCCGCCAGCACCAATTACCAGCAGAATAATCCCCGCTGGCTGTAGCGCCTGGCCGCAAATCTCCATCACCCGATCTTTTTCCATCCCCTGGCGCACCGCCAGACCGTAAATCGCTACCAGACAGGCAACCAGAATGGCGGTAAAGGGGTGACCGATAAACTCCAGCCATTGATAGAGCGTGCTGTCTTGCGCTACGAAACGCGCAGCGATGGTTTTCATTCCCACCAGCACCAGCGGCAGCAGGATCAGCGCGAGGCTGAAGCCAAACGAGGGCATTTTGCCTTCGCCGAGATGCGGCTCGCTAACATCGTCCGGAATATGCAGCTCAACGTGGCGGCTAATAAAGTTGCCCCACAGCGGCCCGGCGACCAGCATGCCCGGGATCGCAGCGCAGAGGCCAATCAGGATCATCCAGCCGAAATCTGCATGCATCTGCGAGGCGAGCAGCATCGGCGCAGGCCCCGGCAGCAGAAATGCCGCCGCTGCCGCAACGCCTGCGAACAACGGGATAACCAGTTTGACCAGGTTAGTGCCGGTGTGGCGCGCCATCGAGAAGGCAACGCTTATCAGCAGGACAATCGCCACTTCGAAGAAGAGCGGCAGGGCGCAAATCAGCCCGGCGAGGCCAATCGCATAGTGCGCGCGGCTGTGCCCGAAGGAGTTAAGCATTTTGACGGCGATTTGATCCACCGCACCGGTCTCATGCAGGATTTTGCCGAACATCGCGCCAAGCGCTACCACAATGGCGAGGAACCCGAGCGTACCGCCCATCCCCTTTTCCATGGTCTGCGCGATTTTTGTCAGCGGCATACCGGAGAAGAGCCCGGCACCAATCGACACCACCATCAGCGCAACGAAAGCGTGCATTCGCGCTTTCATCACTAAAAACAGCAGCAGTAAAACAGAACCGACGGCGGTTAATACCAGCGTTAATGTACTCACTGCTCACGGCCTTTGGTTATCACTTCAATGGTGCTGGCGACCACGCCATCAAGCGGTTGGTCAATGTTCACCACCAGCACATCGCGTTCATCTTCGCCCGGCTCCTGCAGCGTTTCGAACTGGGTGACCAGCATCTGCGTTTTGAAGAAGTGGCCTTTACGCGCTTTCAGGCGGCTTTCGATAACATCGAATTCGCCCTTCAGGTAGATAAAGGAGAGGTTAGGATTACCGGCGCGCAGCTGGTCGCGGTAGTGCTTTTTCAACGCCGAGCAGACGATCAGCGACACTTTGTTGGTGCGCTGCATAGCGAAGGCGGCATCGTTCAGCGCCTGCAACCACGGTTTGCGGTCGTCATCATTCAGCGGCTCGCCGGAGGCCATCTTGTTGATGTTGCTCCGCGGATGGAGAAAGTCGCCGTCGAGAAACGCGGCTTTAAGCTGATACGCGACTTCGCTGGCAACCGCTGATTTGCCGCTGCCTGAAACGCCCATCAGAACGAAAACATGGTGATCAAGGTTTGTTGTGCTCAAAGGGAAGCCCCCACGGGTGCAAGAGTGATTGTTACGGGTAACTGTTATCGGTAACATTGTCCTGCCGCGATCCCAGAGAAGCAATATCCACAGCGGTCAGAGATAAATAAGTGTGAGCTACTTCAAATTTGTCAGACTAAATAGATCCACCCGGTGACAAAGTGAAACCTAAATCTAACATCTTTGGCGTAACTGCTTCACCACGGATACGCGCCAGCAGCCGTTCCGCACCAATGCGCCCCATGCGCTCACGCGGCGTCAGCACGCTTGCCAGACGCGGCTCCATCACCTGACCAATGTCATGCCCGTGGAACCCGGCAATCGCCATATCTTGTGGGATCTTCAGCCCCAGACGCTGGCACTCAAACGCGGCGCCGACGGCAAGGTCATCGTTAGTACAGAAAATCCCATCAAGCTGCGGATACTCGCGGCGCGCCTGGCGCATTAACTCAATGCCGGCGGTATAAGAGGAGGATTGTTCCACCATCACACTGTACGGCGTCAGCCCCGCATCCAGCATCGCCTGCTCG
The DNA here is from genome assembly GCF_016624785.1 of Kosakonia sp. S42. NCBI lineage: Bacteria > Pseudomonadati > Pseudomonadota > Gammaproteobacteria > Enterobacterales > Enterobacteriaceae > Kosakonia > Kosakonia sp. S42. The sequence goes on from NZ_JACVTW010000011.1 coordinate 77,588, forward strand.
TACCCCTTCTGTTTGATGATAGTACGTTCATCCAGACGTGCACCGAGATAGGCAACGCGACGATGGCCGCGCGCAAGAATGGCGGCGGTAATTTGCCTGGCGGCCTCAAAGTTATCAAAGCCAACGGCGATATCGAGGCAGGGAGATTTGCTGTCCATCAATTCCACAACCGGAATGCCCGCCACTTCGATCATTTTCAGCGTGCGCGGCGTGTGGGTGCGTTCGGTGAGGATCAGTCCATCGATGTTCCAGGAGAGCATCGACTCCAGCCGCTCCTCCTCCATTTCCGCTTTGTAGCCATAGTGCGCCAGCATGGTTTGATAACCGTGCGCATCGGTGACGCTTTCAATGCCGCGAAGCACTTCGGCGAAGACCTGGTTCGTCAAAGAGGGGAGAAGCACGCCAATGGCGCGGCTGGTGGCGTTGGAGAGAATATCGGGTGCGCGGTTGGGGATATAACCCAGTTCATCAAGGACAGCGGCGATTTTGCCCCGTAAAGCGACGGAAACCTGTTCCGGGTTACGCAAAAAACGGCTGACCGTCATTTTGGTCACGCCTACGCGATCGGCCACATCCTGTAGTACGGGTCTTTTCTTTTTCATCGCCCTGATAATTTACGCAAAAGAGAGGGGTGCGCAGTTTATCACGGACAATGCGCAATCCTGCGGTCAAAAACCCCAGGATTGCGCGATTTATTTACGCCACATCACACCGGCGGCAGATCGAAGAGCAGGATTTCGCTATCGCTGTCGGCATGCACAGAGATCGCCTGCTCATCCCAGATAGCGAGGCCATCGCTGGTGGTCGCTTTGGTGCCATTAATGGTGACTTCACCTTTCACGACCTGAATCCAGACGCGGCGTTCGGCGGCGATCTGATGTACAGACTGCTCATCTTTCAGCAGCGCCCAGCGGTAAAGCTCCATATCCTGATGCACTTTCAGCGAACCGTCGCGGGCGTCCGGCGAAAGCACCAGCTGTTTGCCCTGCGTAGCGTCAAAGCGGCGCTGCTCGTAGCGCGGCTCGATGCCGTTAGTTTCCGGAATGATCCAGATTTGATACAGGCGCAGACGATCGGTTTTGCTCGGGTTGTACTCAGAGTGGCGTACCCCGGTACCGGCGCTCATGATCTGGAATTCGCCCGCCGGAACCTGCTCTTTGTTACCCATGCTGTCCTGATGCTCTACCGCCCCTTCCAGTACATAAGTCAGGATTTCCATATCTTTATGCGGATGGGTCCCGAAGCCCTGCCCCGCATCGATAACATCATCGTTAATCACGCGCAGCGCTGAAAAACCCATGAAGTTCGGATCGTAATAGTTAGCAAACGAGAAGGTGTGCCGGGAGTCCAGCCAGCCATGGTTAGCGTGTCCGCGGTCATTTGCTTTGCGTAAGAAAATCATCTTGTTTACCCCGTCTGTTTTCGATGAGGTAAGTGTGGACGCAATCATTGCCCAATCATAGAGGGTGAAAATTGACTCCTCTGTTCAAAAAAAGTGAACAAGCGCAGAGGAGCCATTCAGCCTTATTTGGCGAGGGTTATCGTGGCAGGTGACGCCTGCTCAAACGCGCGTTCCAGCAGCTCGAGGTTGGTAAGAACGTCAGTTTCCTTGACGTAATTTTCCGCGCCGTTCGTCAGCGTTTCATAGAGCGCATCGTAGACGCGCCCGTAGTCGCCTGGCTCAGGCGCAATCTCTTCACGCACCGTTTCACCCGCCTCGTTGACGTACTCCAGAATGCCCACGCTGTCATCTGCGGCAAAGCCCGCATCGCCCGGCATGATATTCGCCTTCAGGCTGGTCTCCTGCTGATCGACGCCATATTTAACGAATGAGCCTTTACGGCCATGGACGATAAATTTCGGGTAATCGATTTTGACCAGATGGCTGGTTTTCACAATCGCTTTCAGATCGCCATAGAAGAGTTGTGCTTCAAACGTATCGTCAGGATTGGCTTTGTTGCGCAGGCTGCGAATGTCGTACGCGGCATGATCCGGGCGGCCAAACAGCGAGATAATCTGATCCATGGTGTGCACGCCGAGGCCATAAAACGAGCCATCCTGCGGCAGACCCGGCTTGCTTTCCGCTTGTGGGCGGTAGTAGTCAAAATGGCTTTCGATCTCGACGATTTCACCCAGTTTGCCGCTCTCAATCACCTTTTTGGTGGTGAGGAAGCAGGAGTCAAAACGGCGGTTCTGATACGGCGTCACCGTCAGGCCTTTACTTTTCGCCAGCTCAAATAGCGTGATCGCTTCAGCCATGGTCGGCGTGAAAGGCTTCTCGACCAGCACGTTTTTACCCGCTTCCAGCGCGCGTTTCGCATAGTCGAAATGGCTATCAGCATGGGTACAGACGATCACCAGTTTGACCTGCGGATCGTTAAGCACTTCGTCCAGATCGCTGGTGAAGTGGATGTGCTGATAGTCGGGATGTTGCTCCTCTGGCTTCGGATGGCGGCGGAAGATGTGCGCCACGTGCCAGCTGGCTTTACGGTTGAGAACATAAGGCAGGTGATAACGGGTGGTGCTTTTACCAAATCCAATAAATGCGCAATGTAGGGTCATTGTGTCGTCCTTTGCAGAATATCTCTCTTTACCTTAGACCAGGCGCGGCGAGAGCTAAAACCAGAAGCTTCTATTTATCGATTATTGTTATGTTTTTAAGCCATTTATAAATTCCGATTTTTCCTCCGCGCTCTTGATCGCCACCCCTAATTCCCGCATAAAACACGCGGCAATATCCTTTTGCCCCTTTCATAAGTCAGAAGCACCCACCACGCAGGGAGTTGCGCGCAATACAGCATGGATAAGCACTACTGGTATTTAAATCTCGCTCTTGCTTTTTGGGCCTTCGCGCTGGGGAGCTGGTGCATTGACGCACGGCTCTGGGCACTGGTTGCGGCATCGCTAACGCTTCTCGGCTTCTTCTTACACTTTGTACAACATCAGGTTAACGCTATGTTTGGTAAAGAGAAAACCCCAAAAACGCCCCCACTACAACCGATTGCAGCCTCACTGATTAACGAAAAAGAGGCACTGCGCGATGAGAAGCAGAACACGGTTGTTGCCAGCGGCACCAACTTTGTCGGCAACATTACCTCGAACGGGCAAGTGCATATTTACGGCACGCTTACCGGCAATATCGAAGCAAAAGACAACATTATCCGCATCATGCGCAACGGCGTGGTTGAAGGTAACCTCTCCTGTCGTGAACTCTTTATCGATGGCACGGTGAACGGCGAATGCAGCAGTGACACGCTGAATATCGAAGAGAATGGCAACATCAATGGCACGCTGACCTACAGCGCGTTGACCATCAAGAAAGGTGGCACCTTCTCAGGCCAGGCAAAGCTCACCGCGCCGATCGCAAAATTAAGCGTTGAGAAAGAGAAGAAGCGAGCCGCTGAATAGCAGGTAAAAAAAAGCCAGCACCCGGCTGGCTAAGAAATACTGGAAGCAATGTGAGCAATGTCGTGCTTTCAGGATTACCGTACGGTTTCCCTGAACGCATGGCAATAATAATCATTATCATTCGCACTTGTCTACCCCCTGTGACAAAAAATGGCAGTTGACGCTTCGCCTGAAAGACAGGAATGTGAAAGCTAACCCAACCAACAGGAGAAGCAGGATGAGCGAGATAGTGATACGCCACGCTGAAATGCACGATGTCGAACCGTTACGACAGATTTACGCGCAGCCCGAGGTGTATCAAAACCTACTCCAGCTACCTCATCCCTCTTCCGATCACTGGCATAAACGCTTAACGCCGCAGCCGGGACGCCGGGATCTAATTGCCACGCTTGATGAGCGAGTGGCAGGCCATCTTGGTTTAATGGTCGAGCAGAACCCGCGTCGCAGCCACGTCGCCAGCTTTGGCATTATGGTTGCGCCTCATTTTCAAAACCGCGGTGTCGCCAGCGCGTTAATCAACGAGATGGTGCAGTTGTGTGATAACTGGCTGCGCATCGACCGCATTGAGCTGTCGGTGTATGCCGATAACGCACCCGCGCTGGCGGTCTACCGCAAATTTGGTTTTGAAGTGGAAGGCACGGCGAAACGCCACGCGCTGCGCAACGGCGAGTATGTCGATTCGTACTATATGGCGCGTATGAAGGGCTAAAAGATCCCTCTCCCGGCCGGGAGAGGGAAATTGCTTTAATATCCTGCGGTTAAATCATCTACCGAACGCGGATCGGACGCACCATACAGCGTGCCATCCGGCCCAACCATAATGCTCTGCGTACTCCCCATTGAGGCTTTCACGGCGACTTTCTGCCCCTTCTGCTCCAGCAGTTTCAGAGTGTCAGGGCTAAAACCCTTCTCCACGCGCAGTTCGTCCGGCAACCACTGATGATGGAACCGTGGCGCATTGGTCGCTTCGGCAACGTTCATTCCATAATCGATGGTGTTCACTACCATTTGCAGCACAGTAGTGATAATCCGGCTGCCGCCAGGGCTACCGGTGACCAGCCAGGTTTTGCCATCTTTCAACACAATGGTTGGCGACATGGATGAGAGCGGACGTTTGCCCGGCCCGATAGCATTCGCATCGCCGCCCACCAGGCCATAAACATTTGGCACGCCCGGTTTGGCGGAGAAGTCATCCATCTCGTTGTTCATCAGAATACCGGTATTACCGGCCACAATGCCGCTGCCAAACACGGTATTCAGCGTATAGGTCACCGCAACGGCATTCCCCTCTTTATCCACCACCGAGAAGTGCGTGGTCTGGTTACTCTCATAAGGTTCCAGCTTGCCGGGGCGGATCTGGCTGGAGGGGCGCGCTTTATTGACATCAATCTGTTCAGCAATCGACTTGGCGTACGCTTTGTTGGTTAGCGCCTGCCACGGCACTTTCACAAAATCGGGGTCGCCGAGGTATTCAGAGCGGTCGGCGTAGGCATATTTTTCCGCTTCCGCCATTACCTGCATCGCATCGGCGCTGCCGAAGCCATATTTCGCCAGGTCGAAATTCTCCAGGATGTTGAGGATCTGAATGATATGGATCCCGCCAGAGGATGGCGGCGGCATGGAGTAGACCTGATAACCGCGGTAGTCGCCGCTCACCGGCGTACGCTCAACGGCTTTATAATTTGCCAGATCCTCTTTGGTGATCAGCCCGCCGTTTTTGCTCATCTCCTGGGCGATCTGCTCTGCCGTTGTGCCTTTATAGAAACCATCCGGCCCCTTTTCAGCAATCAGCTCAAGGCTCTTCGCGAGATTCGTTTGAACCAGCTTGTCACCCTTCTTCAGCGGCTGGCCCTCTTTCCAGAAGATCGCCTTGCTGGTGTCGTGATTTGGCAGCACTTCACTGCCGTAGGTTTTGAGATCGTCTGCCAGCGCATCGTTAACCGTGAAGCCCTGCTTCGCCAGTTTGATGGCAGGCTGCACCACCTTTTTCAGCGGCAGCGAGCCGTACTTCTCCAGAGCCAGCGAGAAACCAGCGACCGTGCCGGGCGTGCCGGAAGCGAGATGGGAGGTCAGGGATTTTTTGCTGTCCGGGTTGCCCTGCTCATCAAGGAACATATCGCGCGTGGCGGCTGCGGGCGCCATTTCGCGGAAATCGATCGCCGTGACCTTGCCCTCTTTGGTGCGGATCATCATAAACCCGCCACCGCCCAGGTTGCCCGCCTGCGGATGGGTCACCGCCAGCGCATAACCTACCGCGACCGCCGCATCGACCGCATTACCGCCCTCTTTGAGGATCTCCACACCCACGCGGGTCGCGGCTTCATCTACCGAGGCCACCATCCCCTGATGGGCTACTACCGGATGAAAGACATCGGCTTCTACCCCATATGAAACGGGGGCTGGCGCGGGTGCCTGAGCAGGCGGCGGCGCAGCGCCGACACTGAAACATGCTCCCGCCGTCAGCGCGGCGATTGCCGCCCAACGCGCAAACTGCTGTTTGATCATCGTCGTTCTCCACAAAGAAGGGCTACAGTTCCCGCTTAAGTCTGGTTCACAATGCGCAAAAAATCATGGTCATGCAGGAATGCGACTAAACTTAGGGGCAGGCCTCAACGGGAGGAGATGAGAATGAAACGCCTTGTAATTGTGGCAGCACTGCTGCCGTTTACCGCTTTCGCACAGCCGCTTAACCCGACAAATAACCCGAATCAACCGGGGTATGTCGTGCCAAGCCAGCAGCGGATGCAGACGCAAATGCTCAATCAGCAACAGCAGCAGCAAGGGTTACTGAAACAGCAGCAGCAGACGCAGAGCCGCCAGCAGCAGCAGAACCTACAAATGCAGATGAACGATAACTCACAGCGAATAAGGCAGGCTCAGCCGGGGGAGCTCGACCCCGCCCACCAGCAAGTGCTCCCCAACAGCAACGGCGGGATGTTAAGCCAGGGCAGCAGTAGCGGTGGCGGGATGCTCAGCCAGCAGAGCAGTAACAACGCAGGAGCGTTGAACCAGAGCAGCAGTAACGGTGGCGAAATGCTAAAGCAGGGAAGCAGTAACGGCGGCGGGATGCTTCATCCGCAAAACAGCGCCAGCGGTTCGACCCTGCAGCAGCCGCATATGCTGCCGCAGACCCAAACGCAAAGTGGCGGCATGCTGCACAGCACACCGCAAACCACTACGCCTTAAGCGCCAAAGTGGGGCCCGATAGCGTCGATATTGTCCGTGCAGATGCAATCGACGCCCCACGCCAGCAACTCCGCCGCACGCGCCGGTTGATTCACTGTATAAACCAAAATGCGCAGACCGGCGTCGCGCAGCATGCGAACGCGCGCTTCATCAAGCAATTTGTGGTTGAGATGAATAGAGGTGCAGGCCAGGCGATCGGTCACCTCCTGCCAGTCATCGCGCCAGGCATCCAGCAGCAGACCGCGCGGCAGTTCCGGTGCGGCCTGTTGCGCCGCTTCCAGCGCATCGATCTCAAACGACGAGAGCAGCGGCGGGGTCATCTCTGACCACAACTCGCGGGCAGCAAGCGCAACAGCTTTGCCCGTCAGCGGGCCGGTTCCGGTCGTCGGTTTGATTTCAATATTCGCCATCATGCCATGCTGCTGGCAGCGCTGCGCCACCTCCGACAGCAATGGCAACGTCTCGCCTTTAAACTCGCCGCTGTACCAGCTCCCGGCATCAACTTTCAGCAGATCGCTCCACGCCAGCTCGCCCGCCACGCCCCAGCCATTGCTGGTGCGCTCCAGGTTGTCATCATGCAGCAGGAAGATCTGCCCATCTTTTGATAATTTGGCGTCAAATTCGATCATTGTATGGCCATATCTGGCGCCGACATCGATCGCTGCCAGGGTGTTTTCCGGAGCCAGTTTTCCACCGCCGCGATGGGCGACGATGCGGGGATAGGGCCAGTTATTCATACGCGTTGTCCTGTTTCACCATCGAATAAGTGCAGGTGATGTTCCGCCAGATGCAGCCACAGCGTGCTGCCGGGTGCGGGGCGCTCCTGATGCGACAGACGCGCCACCAGTTTCTGCTCACCCCAGCGGCCATGGGCCAGATTATCCGCGCCGAGCATCTCCAGCGTATCCATCACCAGCGGTACGCCGCCTGCGGCTTGTGAGCTTAACGCAATATGTTCCGGGCGGATACCCAGCGTCATTTTCCGCCCGGCATAACCGCGATAGTTCCAGTTAATCGGCAATGCCATGCCGCTTGCCAGCTCAAAGTGCGTACCAGTCTGGCTGATGTGCCCATCGAGTAAATTCATCGCCGGGCTGCCGATAAAGCTCGCGACAAAACGGCTGGCGGGCTTTTCATACACCTCAACTGGCGTACCGATCTGCTCGGCGACGCCTTTATTCATCACCATCACGCGCTGCGCCAGCGTCATCGCTTCCACCTGATCGTGGGTGACATAGAGCGAGGTGGTGTTAAGGCGTCGGTGCAACTGCTGCAACTCAAGGCGCATCTGCACGCGCAGCTTGGCATCAAGGTTAGAGAGTGGCTCATCAAACAGAAAAACCGCCGGATCGCGCACAATCGCGCGGCCCATCGCCACGCGCTGGCGCTGACCGCCCGAAAGCTCGCGCGGTCGACGCTTCAGCAGGCCTTCAAGCTCCAGAATACGCGCCGCTTCCGCCACGCGTCCGGCAATATGCGCTTTGCCCATACCGCGGATTTTCAGCCCCCAGGCCATGTTCTCCTCCACGCTCATGTGCGGATAAAGGGCATAGTTCTGGAACACCATCGCGATACCGCGATCTTTCGGCTCCTTCTCCGTGACGCGCTGGCGATCAATCCAGATATCGCCGCCGGAGACGCGCTCCAGCCCGGCAACCATGCGCAGCAGCGTCGACTTTCCGCAGCCCGATGGGCCAACCATGACAATAAATTCGCCGTCGGCCACATCCAGCGTCAGCGGCTCAATCACCTGGGTTTTACCGCCGTCCCAACTTTTTGTCACTGCCTGTAATTTTAGAGATGACATCTTATTTCTCACTGTCGACCAGACCGCGCACAAAGGCGCGCTGCATGGTTAAAACGATAACAACCGGGGGGATCAGCGTCAGCAGCATCGCGGCCATCACCTGGTTCCACTGCGTCGTGCCCTCGCCGCTCGACATCATCCCTTTAACGCCCGCCACGGCGGTGCCAAGGTTGACGTCGCTGATGATCAACAACGGCCATAGATACTGGTTCCAGCCGTAGATAAAGGTGATGACGAACAGCGCCGCAAGATTGGTGCGCGACAGCGGCAGCACAATGTCGCGGAAAAAGCGCATTGGCGAGGCGCCATCAATGCGCGCGGCTTCGATTAATTCATCCGGCAGCGTCATAAAGAACTGACGGAAGAGAAAAGTCGCGGTAGCAGAGGCCATCAGTGGCAAGGTCAGGCCGGTATAGCTGTCGAGCATCTTAAGATTGGCGATCACTTCCACCGTCGGGAAGATGCGCACCTCTACTGGCAGCATCAAGGTACTGAAGATCATCCAGAAGAAGAGGTTTCGCAGCGGAAAACGAAACCAGACGATGGCGAAGGCCGAGAGGATCGAAACTGAGATTTTCCCTACGGTTATCACCAGCGCCATGATGAAACTGTTAGTCAGCATCAGCCAGAAGGGCGCGCTGTGAGGACCGACGCCGTTAATCCAAATCGCGTGCAGGTTCTCCCACAGATGGCCGCCGGGGATCAGCGTCATCGGCGTGTCGTACACCGCGTTGTTATCAAGCGTGGCAGTGACAAACGCGACGTAGAGCGGAAACAGCACCACCGCAACGCCTAAGATAAGCATGATATGGCTGAACAGCGTCAGCCCTGGGCGATTCTCAATCATTGGTAGCGCACCTTACTTTCGACATAACGGAACTGCACCACCGTCAGCACAATCACCAGCACCATCAGGATCACCGACTGCGCCGCAGAGGTGGAGAGATCCAGCCCGGCAAACCCTTCGCGGTAAATCTTATAGATAAGCGTAGTGGTCGCCTGCACCGGGCCACCGGCGGTCGCCGCATCGATAACCGGGAACGTATCGAAAAAGGCGTAGACGAGGTTGACCACCAGCAGAAAGAAGCTCACGGGTGCGATAAGCGGCAGTGAAAGCTTGAAGAAACGGCGAATGGGTCCTGCGCCATCAATGGCAGCGGCTTCCACCAGCGAGCGGGGAATGGACTGCAACGCGGCGAAGAAGAAGAGGAAGTTGTAGCTGATCTGCTTCCATACTGAGGCGAACACTACCAGAAACATCGCCTGACCACTGTTCTGCGCATGGTTCCAGTCATAGCCGAACTGCTCCAGAAAGTGCGTAATCAAGCCGCGTCCGGGATTAAACAGAAAGATCCACAATACGGCGGCAACGGCAGGTGCCACGGCATAGGGCAGCAGCATCAACGTCTGGTAGATGCGGCTGCCGCGCACTACGTTATCCACCAGCGCGGCAAAGAACAGCGAGACAAACAGGCCGCTGAAGGTGACCATCGCGCTAAAACGGATCGTCGTCCAGAAGGCGTCGAGGTAGTAGCTGTCGTGGAACAGCGCGGTAAAGTTATCCAGCCCGACAAACTGACTGGAGAGACCAAAGGGATCGACGCTCTGCACGGAGTACCACAGCGCTTCGCCCGCAGGCCAGAGAAAGAAAATCACCGTGATCGCCAGCTGCGGCGCGACGAGCAGATAGGGTAGCCAGCGTGAACGAAACACCGGACGGGATGCGGACATAGCAAGACTCTTTTTGAAAATGCCGGGGGGCGGCGACGCGATAGATTGACCGATTTACAGGCCGGACAAGCGCTGCGCTTATCCGGCCCTTAACTGATTAAGACTTGGTCGACTGCTGGAAGCGGCGCAGCAACTGGTTACCGCGCTCAACCGCAGAGTCCAGCGCCTGTTGCGGGGTCTTCTTACCGGTCCACACGCTCTCCAGCTCTTCATCAAGCACGGTGCGGATCTGCGGCATATTGCCCAGACGCAGCCCTTTGGTGAAGGCCAACGGCGGCTTGTTCAGCATCTGGCGCGTGGCGATATCCGCCCCCGGGTTTTTATCATAGAAACCCTGCTGGCGCGTCAGATCGTACGCGGCCTTGGTGACAGGCAGATAACCGGTTTTCTGATGCCACTCGGCAGCGATTTCCGGCTTGGTCAGGAAGTCGAGGAACTGCGCCACGCCTTTGTAAGTCGCGTCATCTTTGCCCTTCATTACCCACAGGCTGGCACCGCCGATAATGGCGTTTTGTGGCGCGCCCTTCACGTCGGCGTCGTACGGCATCATGCCGACACCGTAGTTAAATTTCGCATAGTGGCGAATATCCGCCAGCGAACCGGATGAGGCGGTGGTGATGGCGCAGTCGCCGTTATAGAACTTCTCGGTGGATTCATCTTTACGGCCGAAGTAGCTGAATTCGCCCTTCTTATTCAGCTCTTCCAGCATGGCGATATGTTTCACCTGCTCCGGCTTGTTGAACTCCAGTACCGCATCGGTACCGTCGAAACCATTGTTTTTAGTGGCGACCGGCAGACCGTGCCAGGCGCTAAAGTTCTCGATCTGGATCCAGCCCTGCCAGCCGCTGGCGTAACCGCACTTCATGCCCGCCGCTTTTAGCTTCGCGGTGTAGGCCGCCAGATCCTGCCAGGTCTTTGGCGGTTGATCCGGGTTCAGGCCTGCTTTTTTGAAGGCATCTTTATTGTAATAAAGCACCGGTGTGGAGCTGTTAAACGGTTGAGAGAGCAGATGCCCGGTTTTTGAATCGGTGTAGTAACCCGCAACGGTCGGCACAAACTGGCTTTCGTCAAAGGTGATATCCGCATCTTTAAAGACCTCGTAAACCGGCTTGATCGCTTTAGAGGCCATCATCGTTGCGGTGCCAACCTCGTAAACCTGCAGCAGCGCTGGCGCATTGCCGGTGCGGAAGGCGGCAATGCCCGCGCTCAGGTTCTGCTCGTAGTTGCCTTTATAGACCGGAACGATTTTGTAGTCGGGGTGGGTATCATTAAAACGTTGCGCCAAGGAGTCGACCTCTTTGCCTAACTCGCCCTCCATGGAGTGCCAGAACGGGATAGTGGTTACGGCCATGGCATTGCCAGCAAAAACAAATCCCAGCGCCAGACCCAAAGCTGTATGTCGTAACGTCGTCATTGTGCTCTCTCTTGTTATACGGGATGCGCGATATCACGCGTTTTGTGCTCGCGAGGTAACATGACACGCTCGAATGACAGAAAAATAACTTTTTAATTACAAAAGCATGACAGCCAGGCGTCAGGCAGATGTCGTGCAAGTGATGGAAAGATGAAGGAAAAATGGCGGTTCAGACAAAGGGCTTCCCGGCGAACCAGGAAGCCCTTTAAGCGGCGCTCGAAGGCAACGCTGCAACAACATCATCGCACCTGAAAGGCAGGGATTGCTCCCTGCCCCAGGTCGCTACTTACCGGATTCGTAAGCCATCAAAGCCGCCACCTCTCTCTCCTTATCCCGGTAGCGAAGCTCGCACAGGGATTTGCGGGTCAGATAGGTGAATATCAACAGCGTGAAGCAGAGAATAAACACGCAGCAGATAAAAGTTTGCGGGATTTTCATCGCCTATAACTCCTTGCCTTTCAGCAGGTAAGAGGCTACGCTGACGTTGTCTGAGCGTTAGTGTAGCCTCGGGTTAATTGAAAAATTGACTCGGGGCTTTCATCTTTCTGCCTCACAACATTTCTGCATAACTTCCTAAAGCACAGCCATGAGGCAAAAAGCCTCAAGCGCCGCCCGCATCATATCCCGGCCATACGCCATACTTCATGGCTGAAATATATTTTTCAGATTTAAACCCGATCGCTGATGTTACTGTTTTCGCTAATAAAAAAGGGCTTCCCGGCGAACCAGAAAGCCCCTTATTTGCGCAGCTTCACTTCCTTGCCTTTCAGCAGGTAAGAGGCTACGCTGACGTTGTCTGAGCGTCGGTGTAGCCTCGGGTTAATTGAAAAATTGACTCGGGGCTTTCATCTTTCTGCCTCACAACATTTCTGCATAACGTCTTAAAGCGCAGCCATGAGGCAAAAAGCCTCAAGCGCGGCCCGTATCCTGTTTCGACCCCTCTCGCTGCGTATGGCTGAAGTGCATTTTTCAGAAAAAAACCGGTCCTTGCGAGGCCGGTTTTTATGTTTTTACTTCAACAGGTTAGCCGCCGAGGTAAGCGCTTCTCACCGCTTCATTCGCCAGTAGCGCATCGCCGGTATCTTCGAGCACCACATGCCCGTTCTCCAGCACATAGCCGCGATCGGCGAGCTTCAGCGCCTGGTTAGCGTTTTGCTCCACGAGGAAGATGGTCATCCCCTCTTTACGCAGCTGCTCAATGGTGTCGAAGATCTGTTGAATGATAATCGGTGCCAGCCCGAGGGACGGCTCATCCAGCAGCAGCAGGCGCGGCTGGCTCATCAGCGCGCGGCCTATCGCCAGCATCTGCTGTTCACCACCGGACATGGTCCCGGCGCGCTGTATACGGCGTTCATGCAGGCGCGGGAAGAGTTCATACACCCATTTAATACGCGTCTGATATTGATCGCGGTGGGCAAAGAAGCCGCCCATTGCCAGGTTCTCTTCCACGGTCATCCGCGAGAAGACGCGGCGGCCTTCTGGCACGATCGCGACCGCTTCACGCATAATCTTCGCCGTTTGCCAGTCGGTAATATCTTTACCATCAAACACCACGCGGCCGCTGGTGGCGCGTGGATCGCCGCACAGCGTGCCGAGCAAGGTGGTTTTCCCCGCACCGTTGGCACCAATCAGGGTCACGATCTCTCCCTGATTAATATGCAGACTGACCTCGTGCAGCGCCTGGATTTTGCCGTAGTGGGCGCTAACTTTGTCGAAAGATAACATTACGTTGTCCATCTTATGCCTCACCCAGATAAGCGCGGATCACGTCCGGGTTGTTACGAATCTCTTCCGGCGTCCCGTTGGCCAGCGGTGTCCCCTGGTTAACGACGTAGATCCGGTCGGAAATACCCATCACCAGTTTCATATCATGCTCAATCAGCAGGATGGTGGTGTTGTGATGGTTACGCAGCTCGACGATCAGCTCATCCAGCTCTTTGGTCTCTTTCGGGTTTAACCCTGCCGCCGGCTCATCCAGCATCAGGATCTCCGGCTGCGTCACCATGCAGCGGATAATCTCCAGACGGCGCTGATCGCCGTACGCCAGGTTGCTGGCCTGGCGGTTAGCGTGGGCTAACAAACCTATCCTCTCAAGCCAGGTCGCGGCGCGATCGAGCGCTTCGCTCTGCGTGCGGCGAAACGCGGGCGTCTTCAACAGGCCAGAGAAGAGGCCGGTTTTTAACTGCTGATGCTGAGCGACCAGTAAGTTCTCAATCACCGTCATTTCACGGAACAGACGCACATGCTGAAAGGTGCGCACAACGCCCATACGCGCGATTTGCTGGCCCGGCAGCCCTTCGAGATGCTGGTCACGCAGCATAATGGTGCCGCCGGTGGGTTTATAAAACCCGGTCAGGCAGTTGAAGACGGTGGTTTTCCCCGCGCCGTTCGGACCAATCAGCGAGACAATCTCCTGCGGTCGCAGCTCCAGCGAGACGTTATTGACCGCCAGCAAACCGCCGAAGCGCATCATCAGGCCATTTACCGATAACAGTGGCTGACTCATGCCTGCTCTCCTTTCGCCTGGCCGTTTTTCAATTTCAGCTGCGGACGCGTCATCGGCAGCAGGCCCTGCGGACGCCAGATCATCATCAGCACCATCAAACCACCCAGCATTAACATGCTGTATTCATTGAAATCACGCATCAGTTCGCGCGAGACCACCAGCAGAATAGCGGCGAGGATCACCGCGAACTGCGAGCCCATCCCGCCCAGTACGACAATCGCCAGTACAAAGGCCGATTCGGCAAAGGTGAATGACTCCGGGCTGACAAAGCCCTGGCGCGCGGCAAACAGCGTGCCAGCGAAACCGGCAAACGCGGCGCTGATGGTAAATGCCGTCAGCTTGATACGTGTCGGGTTGAGACCCAGCGAGCGGCAGGCGATCTCATCTTCACGCAGTGCTTCCCAGGCACGGCCCAGCGGCATCCGCAGCAGGCGGTTGATAACGAACAGCGTCAGCACCACCAGCAGCAGCGCCACCAGATAGAGGAACACCACGCGGTCGCTCGGATCATATTTCACATTGAAGAAGTTGCTGAAGGTATCCCAGCCGCCTTCGCGCGGTGTGCGGCTGAACTCAAGGCCAAACAGCGTCGGTTTCGGGATCTGGCTGATGCCGTTTGGCCCGCCGGTCACTTCGGTGTTGTTAAGCAGCAGAATGCGCACAATCTCCCCGAAGCCCAGCGTCACAATCGCCAGATAGTCACCGCGCAGGCGCAGCACCGGGAAGCCGAGCAGGAAACCGGCAGCGGCAGAGACCAGCCCCGCCAGCGGCAGGCAGGTCCAGAAGCCAAGCCCGTAATAGTGGTTCAGCAGCGCAAAGGTGTAGGCACCGATCGCATAAAAACCGCCATAACCCAGCACCAGCAGGCCAGAAAGGCCAACCACCACGTTCAGCCCCAGACCCAGGATGATATAGATCATCGTCATGGTGGCGATATCAATGGTGCCGCGCGACACCATAAACGGCCACACCACGGCAATCACCAACAGCGCCAGCAGGAAAAGCTTCTGCTTAACGGTAGATCCATCGATAGCGGGCAGAACAAATTTCGGCCCGGAAACGCCTTTCAGGCTCTTCTGGAAAACAGGGCGCAGTAACTGGAAGAAAAAGACCACGGCGGTGCCGATGAAGATCCACTGCCAGCGGATATCCGCCGCGTTATCGACTACCAGTTTGGTGCCATTCAGCTCCAGTTGAACGCCCATAAAGACGCCCGCGAGGATGAAGAACATGGCGGCAGAGAGCAGCGCCATCGCAAAATGCATCGGTTTCATACTTTCTCTACCTCCGGGCGACCAAGGATACCGGTCGGCATTACCAGCAGGACGCCAATCAGCAGCGCGAAGGAGACTACATCTTTATACTCAGTGCTCAGGTAGGCTGAAGAGAGCGCTTCCGCTACCCCGAGTATCAACCCTCCAATCATCGCGCCAGGAATGCTGCCGATACCGCCCAGCACCGCGGCGGTAAATGCCTTCATACCCGCCATAAAGCCGATATAGGGGTTGATCACGCCATAGAACTGGCCGAGCAGCACGCCGGCAACCGCCGCCATCGCCGCGCCAATCACAAAGGTCAACGCGATAACCCGATCGGTGTTGATGCCCAGCAAGCTCGCCATTTTGAGGTCTTCAGCACAGGCGCGGCAGGCGCGTCCCATGCGCGAATAGCGGATAAAGAGCGTTAATGCGAGCATGGCGACAAAGGTGACGATCCAGATAACCAGCTGCATCGTGGTGATAGAGGCGGCGAAGTTTTCACTGCTGCCAATAGTCCACTGGCCGTTGAAGAGGCTTGGCAAAGCCACGTCGCGCGAGCCTTCCGTCAGGCTGACGTAGTTTTGCAGGAAGATGGACATGCCGATGGCGGAGATAAGCGCAATCAGGCGCTTGGAGCTGCGCACCGGGCGGTAAGCAACACGCTCGATACTCCAGCCGTAGGCACTGGCGATAATAATCGCGCCGACAAAACCGGCCCCAACCAGCAGCCAGCTTGAGTCGATGCCCATCATCATCAGCGCGGCGATAATCATAAAGGAGACGTAGCTGCCGATCATGTAGACCTCGCCATGGGCGAAGTTAATCATGCCGATAATGCCGTACACCATGGTGTAACCAATGGCGATCAGGGCGTAGGTGCTGCCCAGCGTGACGCCGTTGAACATCTGCTGCAAGAAATAGAGAAACTGCTCAGACATAACTTAACCTTCTTAAATCTCTCAAGATTTTCGTCCAAAGAGAGGGATGACTGTGACTTCGCCACACAAGACGAACCATCGGCGTGTCACTGGAAGACACTCAACTCAAATCCCTTCAGATCGCCTTTTTCATCCCAGTTCAGCGGCCCTGTTTCGGTTTTAGCCCCGTTGGCTTTTAACGCGTTAATCAGGTCAGCGGCTCGTTTCAGCGCGCCCGGCGCAGCATCTCTCCACTATCCGGTTAATAACCACCGTAGTAGACAAAGACGATATTTTCTTTTTTTAGATGAGCGTTAGGCGCAGAAAAAACTACTTCCCCGACGGTAATACCTTTAAACAAGACCGCGTTGTCATGACCGGCTTTCAATCATTCCCGCGACAAATGCTTGCGCGTGCCTTTTCATGCCTGCTACCCCGTTCGTGATGTTGTGTGAAAATTTTGTTTTTATATGGTTAAAAAGCATTCTGTACTTTTAATGCACAATGCTATTTTTACCAGCGCCTTTAATGGCTTAGCGTGGTTTTTATAGATAAACCATACTAAATACTCTATTTTTCAGGCGATTAAGCAGAGATAATATTCTGTATTCAGCGCGAGATAAACATCTAAAAACGCGGCTTCCAGCATAAAATAACGGCAGTATACGCGGAAGAAAGCGCCATCAGTCAGGTTAAAATCCTGTGTCTTTTTCGATCTCTGATGTTTCCGGCTATACCAGTCGCTGCGCTAAAACTATTCACCTGTTGTATTAAAATTAAAAAAGTCTCCAGCCCCGGCGAGTGAAATTGTTTACACTCACACCCTGTTTCACGTTTTGGACAAACGGTAGATGAAATTAACCATTATCCGGCTGACCAGTTTCAGCGAGCAGGATCAGATTGATTTAGCGAAAATCTGGCCGGAATACTCCCCCGCCTCTCTCGATATTGACGATACGCACAGTATTTATGCCGCGCGGTTTAATGACCGCCTGCTGGCCGCCGTACGTGTGACGCTGCGCGGCACTGAAGGTGCGCTGGATTCGCTGCGTGTACGGGATGTCACTCGCCGTCGCGGCGTCGGGCAATACCTGGTGGAAGAGGTGATGCGCGATAACCCGGCGATGACCAGCTGGTGGATCGCAGATATCGGCGTTGAAGATCGCGCCGTGATGGCCGCCTTTGCACAAGCGCTCGGCTTTACCGCGCAGCAAGATGGCTGGGAAAAGCGCTAAAGATAACGGGCAAGGTAAGCCATGCCTGAGCGCAATTTCATGTCGCAGGAAGTCATTAATCCCCGGAAGCTTACAGGCGTAAGCGACCGGGGCGAATGCAGCCAACGCACCTGCGGCGCGAAAGGCGACTAGCAAATATTCATCACTTCGCGTCGGTCGCGGTACCGTTCGCATGCCAGGTAAAGACGCCGAACTCAAAGCCCTTCAGATCGCCCTTCTCATCCCACGTCAGCGGCCCCATCACGGTTTCAACGGAGTGACCTTTCAGATAGGTGGCGATTTCGGCCGGATCGTCAGACTGGTTCAGGCCCGCAGCCAGCGACTGCAGCGCGGCGTAGGTGGTCCAGACAAACGCGCCGCTCGGATCCTGTTTCTTGCCTTTGATGGCATCCACAATCGGTTTGTTGGCAGGTACCTGATCGTAGTTCTTCGGCTTGGTGACTAACATCCCTTCGGCAGACTCACCGGCGATGTTAGAGAGTGAGACGTTCGCCACGCCTTCCGGTCCCATAAACTGGGTTTTCAGACCGGCCGCACGTGCCTGGCGCAGGATCTGCCCCATTTCCGGGTGGTAACCGCCGTAGTAAACAAAGTCGATATTCTCTTTCTTCAAACGCGCCACCAGCGTGGAGAAATCTTTTTCACCGGCGGTGATGCCGTCAAAGAAGACCACGTTGGCATTGCCTTTTTTCAGGCCATCCTGCACGGCGCGCGCCAGGCCTTCGCCATACTGCTGCTTATCATGAATGATAGCGATGCGTTTCGGCTTCACCTTATCGAGAATGTATTTCGCCGCAGTAGGGCCCTGGTCAGAGTCGAGACCAGTGGTACGCAGCGTCAGTTTATAACCGCGCGCGGTCAGCTCAGGGGCAGTGGCCGCAGGCGTGATCATCAGGATGCCTTCGTCTTCATAAATGTCGGACGCTGGTTGAGTAGAAGAGGAGCAGAGGTGGCCGATAACATATTTGATGCCGTCGTTAACCACTTTGTTGGCTACCGCTACCGCTTGTTTCGGGTCGCAGGCATCGTCATATTTCACCACGACCAGTTTGTCGCCTTTGACGCCGCCTTTTGCGTTGATATCGGCAACAGCCTGCTCAGCACCGGTAAATTCCTGATCGCCATACTGCGCAACCGGACCGGACATCGCACCGACAACGGCAACTTTGATATCTTTGGCGAATGCCACGTTGCTCATTGCTAACGCAATACATCCTGCCAGTAACGCTTTGCCCTTCATTTTCATCCTGAGTTTCCCCATTGTTATGGTTTTTGCAATTGTTGTGTTGTTGTTATCTGGAATATTGCTTCGCTTATTACCCTAAGCAAAGAATATGATATTTGTTATTGTGCAGAATAGTGCCCTGTAAGCAGCATACTCTGCTAAAACATACCCCATTTTATGGAATAAGGAATAGCAATTTTGCAGGTTATGCCGCAGAGCGATGCGAGAACGTGACCAAGCCGCCCATAAGGCGGCTGAATAATGACTACATTAGCGACCGCTGGATAATATCCAGCGCTTTTCGGAACTGCTCATCAGGAATGGTTAGCGGATAGAGGAAGCGGATAACGTTGCCATAGACGCCGCAGCTCAGCAGCAGCAAACCGGCCTGAAGCGCTTTATCCTGCACCTGTTTGGTAAATTCCGGCGACGGCGCGCCGGTTTGCGGGTCCTGAAACTCGACCGCCACCATCGAGCCCTGTGCACGGATATCGGCAATATGCGGGCAGTGCGCTTTCGCATGGGTCAGCACTTCGACCAGATCTTTGCCCAGCTGGTTCGCGCGTTCGCACAGCTTCTCCTCTTCAATCACATCCAGCACCGCATGCGCTGCCGCCACCGCCAGCGGGTTGCCGGCATAGGTTCCGCCCAGGCCGCCAGGCGCAGGAGCATCCATCACTTCGGCACGTCCGGCAACTGCCGAGAGCGGTAAACCGCCCGCCAGGCTTTTCGCCATAGTGATGAGATCGGGTTTGATAGCGTAATGCTCGCTGGCGAAGAGTTTGCCGGTGCGGGCAAAACCGCTCTGCACCTCGTCGATGATCAGCAGAATACCGTGGCTGTCGCCCAGGGCGCGCAGCGCCTGCATAAACTCTGGCGGAGCAATATTAAAGCCCCCTTCGCCCTGCACCGGCTCTAACAGGATCGCGGCAACCTGATCGGGCGCGATATCGGCTTTGAAGAGATGCGTCAGGCTTTGCAGCGCCTGTTCAGTGCTGACGCCGTGCAATTCATTTGGATAGTGGGCGTGATAAACCGAACCGGGAAACGGCCCGAAGCCGATTTTATAAGGCGCAACTTTTCCCGTCAGCGCCATGGTCATAAAGGTGCGACCGTGAAAGCCGCCGCCGAAGGCGATAATGCCCGGACGTTTAGTATAAGCGCGGGCGATTTTCACCGCGTTTTCAACCGCTTCGGCGCCGGTAGAGAAGAAGGCGGTTTTCGCCGGGCCATCAATGGGAACCAGCCCGTTGATGCGCTCGGCAAGCGAGACATAGCTTTCGTAAGGAACGATTTGGTACGCGGTGTGCGTAAAGGCCTGGAGCTGTTTTTCGACTGCGGCCATTACTTTTGGATGTCGATGGCCGGTGTTTAGCACCGCGATCCCGGCGGCAAAATCAATCACCTCGTTGCCTTCCACATCCCACAGCGTGGCGTTTTCTGCTTTCTCGGCGTAGAAGCCGCACATCACGCCAACCCCGCGCGGCGTCGCGGCTACACGCCGCTGATGTAATTCACTATTCTTCACCTTTTTCCCCTCTCTGTGCCAACCCACAGAGTAAGTATATAGCGCCTTCGTTAAGACGACGTTTTAACCAGCGCCGGGAGTGAGAGGAAATTCAGATAATAAAAAACCGGGTGAGCTTTCGCTGACCCGGTCTGTTTGCGGCTGGCGCTTACGCTTCGATAGCGGCGCGCAGTTTTTTCATCGCGTTCTTTTCAAGCTGGCGTACGCGTTCGGCGGAAACGCCGTAACGGTCGGCCAGCTCCTGCAGCGTGGACTTGTTATCTTCGTCCAGCCAGCGGGCGCGGATGATCTGCTGACTACGTTCGTCGAGACCCTGCATCGCATCGGTCAGCTTGTTGGCTGCCTGCTCTTCCCAGTTATCATCTTCAATGCCGTCAGCAAAGTTAGATGTTTTGTCCTGTAAGTAGAGCACCGGTGCCATCGGCTGGCCGTCCTGCGCATCGTCATCGGAAGACATATCAAACGTCATGTCCTGGGCCGCCATACGCGACTCCATTTCACGCACGTCTTTGCTGGTCACACCCAGTTCGCGGGCGACCATTTCGACTTCGTCCTGGTTAAACCAGCCGAGACGCTGTTTAGCCTTACGCAGGTTAAAGAACAGCTTACGCTGTGCTTTGGTGGTCGCGACTTTCACGATACGCCAGTTGCGCAGCACATACTCGTGGATCTCAGCTTTGATCCAGTGCACGGCGAAAGAGACCAGACGCACACCGACTTCAGGGTTGAAGCGGCGTACCGCTTTCATCAGGCCGATATTTCCTTCCTGGATCAGATCCGCCTGCGGCAGACCATAGCCCGAGTAATTACGAGCAATATGAACAACAAAGCGCAGGTGAGACAGGATCAGCTTTTTCGCTGCTTCCAGATCGCCCTGGTAATGCAGCTTTTCAGCCAGCGCCCGCTCTTCATCAGCCGTCAACATCGGCCATGCGTTAGCGGCCCGGACGTAAGATTCCAGGTTGCCAACAGGGGCTAAAGCTAAAGTTTGCATTTCTTTGGTCATTCAAATCCTCTCAATTCACTATCAACTGGCGGCGGTCTGTCCCCATCAGGCAACAAACATGCCAGCATTTTTGAGCAACGAGAATAGCATTCACTTTTTTATCAGACAGTGATTTTATCCACAAGTTCCTTGTAGGCGTGTGAATAAATTACGCACATATTGTGACATCCGGATGAACAGCCGATGCGGGGAACAGCAAGATAGTTGGATACGCTCTCCCTGCAACGGTATTCGTCATTGCAGGGGAGGAGTATACCAGAGAATCGTTAGTCCGGAGTAAAGTGACGTAAATGTTGCACCGTCGCCAGCCAGGCAGCAATCCAGCCAATCATCGAGCAGACCAGCAATAGCAGCAAACATTCATCGAAAGATAAGCCACTTAACTCAAACTGCGTGCCGAAGACCTTCGCCACATCCGTCACCGCCGACGAGAGTCGCATCACCAAAATTTCAGACAAAATGAGTGATAAAAACGCGCCGGAGAAGCCAAGCAACGCGCCGCCATAAAGGAACGGACGCAGAATAAATCCATCGGTTGCGCCAATCAACTTCTGCACATTAATAGTGTCACGGCGGGCAAAGATGCTGAGACGCACGCTGTTGCCGATCACCAGGAAGACGGCAGCGATCATCAACACGCCAATCATGGCCGAAACGCGCCCGACCAGCCCGGTCAGCGCCGACAGACGCGCAAACCAGCTATCGTCCATACGCACTTCGTCAATGCCCTGCACGCGCGTAATGCGATCGCGAAGCGTATTCAGCGCCTCGGTGCTCTGGAAATCGATTTTCGGCACCACCACCGCCACTGCCGGCAGCGGGTTCTCTTCCAGCATATCTAACGCGCCGCCAAAGCCAGACCAGTTACGAAACTCGCCAAGCGCATCTTCGCGGGAGAGATAGTTCACCTTCTCAACGCCCGGTTCGGACTGAAGCTGCCCGACCACCTGCTGCGCGGCGTTATCATCCAGCGCTTTATCGAAGTAGACGGTGATTTGCGGCGAAGGATAGTACTGCGACGCCGCATGGCTGACGTTTTTGTAGACCATATAGCAGACGCTCGGCAGCGTCAGCGAGATGGCAATCACCATCACTGTCAGGAACGTTGCCAGCGGTTTACTCTTCAGATCCTGCAGCGCACCGTGCCAGGCGTAGCGCATCTGCTCGTTGAAGACATTGGTTTTACGCGAAGTCGGTCGGGGGGCCTGCTTGCTGCGTCTCGGCGCGCTGCGGCTCCCTTCGCCCGCCGACGAGGCAGATTTGCGAAAACGGTCAAGCTTGCTGCCGAATTGCCGAATATGATTGATTGCGTCGCGCTTATTCACCCGCCAGGCCTCCATGCAAATGGCCGTCGCTCAGGCTCAGCATGCGGTACGAACGCCGGGAAATGAGCCCCATGTCGTGCGTCGCCATCAGTACCGTCACCCCAACGCGGTTAAACTCTTCAAACAGACGTAAAATCCCTTCAGACAGAGCTTCATCCAGGTTCCCGGTCGGTTCATCCGCCAGCAGTACGGCAGGTTTATTCACCACCGCGCGGGCGATGCCCACACGCTGCTGTTCACCGCCGGAGAGCTGGATCGGGAAGCTTTTCGCTTTGTCGAGCAGCCCGACTTTATCCAGCGCCGCCGACACGCGACGGCGAATATCATCCCCGCTTGCACCGGCGATAATCAGCGGGATCGCGACGTTATCAAACACCGTGCGATCCATCAGCAGATGGTGATCCTGGAAAATCATGCCGATCTGGCGGCGCAAAAACGGCACTTCGCGGCTTTTCAGCCGGGAAATATCGTGGCCGCTGAAGAAGATTTTCCCGGCGCTTGGCCGTTCAATCCCGCAGATCAGCTTCAGCAGGGTACTTTTCCCCGCGCCGGAGTGCCCGGTCAGAAACGCCATCTCGCCCTGCTGCAGGTGAAAAGTCACCCCCTGCAGCGCTTGTCTCCCACCGAGATAGGCTTTGCTGA
The DNA here is from genome assembly GCF_016624785.1 of Kosakonia sp. S42. NCBI lineage: Bacteria > Pseudomonadati > Pseudomonadota > Gammaproteobacteria > Enterobacterales > Enterobacteriaceae > Kosakonia > Kosakonia sp. S42. Next base: position 100,777 of record NZ_JACVTW010000011.1, read on the forward strand.
CATGTTCAAAGCGAATCATTGTTAATCCTCTCGGGCAAAAAGCGCCTCAATAAAATCGCCCGCATTAAACGGACGCAAATCTTCAATACGTTCGCCAACACCGATATAGCGAATTGGGATACCGAACTGATCCGCGACCGAGAAGATCACCCCGCCTTTCGCGGTGCCGTCAAGCTTGGTCAGCGTGATACCGGTTAAACCGACCGCTTCGTGGAACAGTTTGGCCTGGCTTACCGCATTTTGCCCGGTGCTGGCATCAATCGTGAGCATCACTTCGTGCGGCGCGTTTTCATCAAGCTTCTTCATCACGCGCACAATCTTTTTCAGCTCTTCCATCAGGTGCGATTTATTCTGCAGACGGCCGGCGGTATCCGCAATCAGCACATCGACATTACGCGCCTTCGCTGCCTGTATAGCATCAAAGATAACCGAAGCGGAATCCGCGCCGGTATGCTGGGCAATCACCGGAATATCATTGCGCTGGCCCCACACCTGCAACTGTTCAACCGCCGCTGCGCGGAAGGTATCGCCCGCCGCCAGCATCACCGATTTACCCTGCTGCTCAAACTGGCGCGCCAGCTTGCCGATGGTGGTGGTTTTACCGACGCCGTTAACGCCGACCATCAGAATAACGAACGGCGTTTTGCCTTCGACATTCAGCGGCTCGTCCACCTTCGCGAGGATCTCGCTCATCTCCTCTTTCAGCAGGCCATACAGCGCTTCCGCGTCGCGCAACTGCTTGCGGCTGGCCCCTTCCGTCAGGTTAGTGATGATTTTCCGCGTGGTCTCAACGCCGACATCGGCAATCAACAGCTGCTCTTCCAGCTCTTCGAAGAGATCATCATCGATTTTTTTACCGCGGAACAGACTGATAAATCCGGAACCGAGATTCTCTTTAGTTTTCAGCAGGCTGCGCTTCAAACGCGCGAAGAAACCCTCTTTGGTTGGCTTCTCCTGCTCCTGAACCGGCTCGTCGACCGGCACAACCATCACCGCTTCTTCCGCCGCTTCGGCCGCCAGCGCATCCAGCTCTTCCTCGCTCGGCAGCGTCTCGTCTTCTATCTCTTCAACTTCTGGCTCGTCGACTTCAACGTCCGCCGTAACCAGCGGCTCGGCTTCGGCCTGCCACTCTTCGGCGTCAATGCTCTGTTCGCTAAGCTCTTCCGGCAGCGGCAGCGCTTCATGCTCAACGGCGGCAACAGGTGCTACTTCGATAATCTCTTCGACGGGTTCTTCAACCGCCGCTTCTTCTATAATCTGTTCTTCGGCAACCGGTTCCTCAGCAACGATCTCTTCAGCGACCGGCTGCGGTGCCTCTTCATGCACCAGCTGCTCGCTAACCTCGACAACCTCTTCGGCGAACTTTTCACTGACGGCGGCAGGCTCGGCAATCGGCGTCTCTTCTACCGGTTGTTCTGCCGTTTTCTGCTCTTCAGCTTGCGCCTCATCGGCCCGCTCTTTCTGCCCAAAACCCAGCCAGGAAAAAAAGCCACGTTTCTTTTCATTTGCCATTGGCGACTACACTCCTCGCTGTTGATTCTATAGCGCAGCCTGTCTGCTCGACCAGGACTGAAATCATTGGTGAATTAGTCGAATAGTCTAACACTTTCCTTATCTCTCATCACGGCCTGAGGATTAGGGTTTAACGCAATTCATCCGCCCGCTAGAATAGCAGGCCGAAATGATGAGCAAAGCGAAGACCATGAAGAAACCCAACCGTGCCGCCAGCGGACAAATTCGTATTATTGGCGGGCAGTGGCGGGGCCGTAAATTACCGGTTCCCGACAGCCCAGGCCTGCGCCCGACCACCGATCGCGTGCGCGAAACCCTCTTTAACTGGCTGGCACCGTCAATGGTTGACGCCCGCTGTCTCGACTGCTTCGCGGGCAGCGGCGCGCTCGGGCTGGAAGCGCTCTCCCGCTACGCCGCCAGCGCGACGTTAGTTGAGATGGAGCGCAGCGTCGCCCAGCAGCTCCAGCAAAACCTCGCTACGCTTAAAGCCACCAACGCGAAAGTCGTTAACAGCAACACGCTGAACTTTTTAGCCGCAGCGGGCACCCCGCACACCATCGTGTTTATCGATCCACCGTTTCGCAAAGGGATGCTGGACGACACCGTGCGTTTGCTGGAGAACAACGGCTGGCTGGCGGATGACGCGCTCATTTATATCGAGAGCGAAGTGGAAAATGGTTTACCGTCAGTGCCTGCGCACTGGCATTTACACCGGGAAAAAGTCGCGGGCCAGGTGGCTTACCGTTTGTATCACCGCGAAGCACAAGGAGAGAAGCATGCCGTTGCTGATTAATCTGGGCCGTCTGATGATGCTCTGCATCTGGGCCTTTCTGATCTTCAATCTGATCCACCCCTTTCCGCGCCCGTTGAATATTTTCGTCAACGTCGCGCTGGTTTTTACCTTCTTTATGCATGCCTTGCAGGCGACGATGATGAAAACCGCGCTGCCGAAAGAGGGGCCGCAAATGACCAAAGTCGAGCAGCTGCGCATTTTTCTTTTCGGCGTCTTTGAACTGCTGGTCTGGCAGAAGAAGCTGAAAGCAAAGAGATAACTCTGTCAGATTAAGCGGAATTGCAGGGCATTGGGGGAAGTTCGCATTGTCATCCCCCTTTTTACGCCACTACACTTGAGGGGAGAGTTTTACGCAACAATAACAGTTACAGGGACTTAATTATGCTGTGGTCATTTATTGCTGTCTGCTTTTCCGGCTGGTTATACGTCGACGCTTCCTATCGTGGCCCGGTGTGGCAACGCTGGGTGTTCAAACCCGTAACCCTTCTGCTGTTACTCCTGCTCGCCTGGCAAGCGCCCATGTTCGACGCCATCAGCTATCTGGTGCTGGCAGGTCTGTGCGCCTCGCTGGTGGGCGATGCCCTGACGCTGCTGCCGCGCCAAAAGTTACTTTACGCCATCGGCGCTTTCTTCCTGGCCCATCTGCTCTATACCATCTACTTCGCCAGCCAGATGACGCTCACCTTCTTCTGGCCGCTGCCGCTGGTGCTGCTGGTGATTGGTGCCCTGCTGCTGGCGGTGATCTGGACGCGTCTTGAAGAGCTGCGCATGGCCGTCTCCACCTTTGTCGCCATGACGCTGGTAATGGTGTGGCTGGCCGGTGAGCTGTGGTTCTTCCGTCCGACCAGCCAGGCGCTGTCGGCATTTATCGGCGCGTCGCTGCTGCTTATCGGCAATATTGTCTGGCTCGGCAGCCACTACCGTAAACGCTTTAGCGCGGATAACGCCATCTCCTCTGCCTGCTACTTCGCAGGCCACTTCCTGATCGTTCGTTCGCTCTATATCTAAAGCGCTTGACTCTGGAGTCGACTCCAGAGTGTATCCTCCGGTTAATGAGAAAATTATCATTCACCGGAGGATGCGATGGCTGCTCCCGAACTCAAGAAAACGCCGCACTTTGCCGCGCTCAAACTGCGTCCCGTTAGTGAAAGCAATGCCCCCTGTTGCAGCGATACAAGCTGTGAAACTCGTTCCGCGCCGGAAATAAACGCCGCAGGCGATCGCTTTAGCTGGCAAGTGAGCGGCATGGATTGCGCCGCCTGCGCCCGTAAAGTGGAAAACGCGGTGCGCCAGATCGAGGGCATCACCCAGGTGCAGGTCGCCTTTGCCACCGAAAAGCTGATTGTCATCGCGCAGAGTGATGTGCGCGAGCGCGTCGAAAAAGCCGTTCAAAACGCGGGCTACCAGCTTCGCAGCGAAAACAGTGCTCCCGCGCCTGCGCCTTCATCCCTGCGCGAAAACCTGCCGCTGATCCTGCTCATCGTCATGATGGCGCTAAGCTGGGGGCTGGAGCAGTTCAATCACCCCTTCGGCCAGGCAGCCTTTATTCTCACCACGCTGGTCGGTTTGTGGCCGATTGCCCGCCAGGCCGTGCGCCTGATGAGAAGCGGCAGCTGGTTCGCCATTGAAACGTTGATGAGCGTGGCGGCGATTGGCGCGCTGTTTATCGGCGCGACCGCCGAAGCGGCGATGGTGCTACTGCTGTTTTTAATTGGCGAACGGCTTGAAGGCTGGGCCGCCAGCCGCGCGCGCAAAGGCGTAAGCGCACTGATGGCGTTAAAACCCGACAGCGCCATTCGCGTGCGTAACGGCGTGCGTGAAACCATCCCAGCCAGCCAGCTGCAACCCGGCGATACTATTGAAGTCCCGGCGGGCGGGCGCTTACCGGCAGATGGCCGCCTTATCTCGCCGTTCGCCAGTTTTGATGAGAGTGCCTTAACCGGCGAGTCACTGCCCGTCGAGCGCAGCGCGGGCGAAAGCGTACCCGCAGGCGCTACCAGCGTCGATCGGCTGATTACCCTCGAAGTCATGTCAAAAGCGGGCGAAAGCGCCATCGACCGCATCCTGAAACTGATTGAAGAGGCGGAAGAGCGCCGCGCGCCCATTGAGCGCTTTACCGATCGCTTCAGCCGTATTTATACGCCGACAATTATGGCCGTGGCGCTTCTGGTGGCGGTGGTTCCCCCCCTGCTCTTTTCCGCTCCGTGGCTGGAGTGGGTCTACAAAGGGCTGGCGCTGCTGCTGATTGGCTGCCCCTGCGCGCTGGTAATCTCTACTCCCGCGGCCATCACCTCCGGGCTGGCAGCCGCCGCACGTCGCGGGGCGCTGATCAAAGGGGGCGCGGCGCTGGAGCAGCTCGGCACTCTGCGTCAGGTGGCGTTTGATAAGACCGGTACCCTGACCCTCGGCAAACCGCAGCTGGTCGCCATTCAGGCATTTCCGGCTACAGAGGAGCAGGAGCTGCTGGCGCTCAGCGCCGGGGTTGAGCAGGGCTCGACGCACCCGCTGGCGCTGGCGATTGTGCAGGAGGCGCAGCGTCGTGGCATCGCTATTCCGCAGGCCGACGGGCAGCGCGCGCTGGCCGGGAAGGGTATTGAAGCGCGTATCGGCGCGCATGACATTCACATCTGCGCACCGGAAAAGGTGCCAGCGGGCCTGCTTAATGACGCCGGGCGTAAGCAGATTGAGCAGCAGGAAGCACAAGGGCAAACGGTGGTAGTGGTTCTGCGCGATAACGCCGTAATCGGTACGCTGGCGCTACAGGACACCCTGCGCGACGATGCAAAAGCCGCGGTGGCGGAACTGCATGCCCTTGGCATCACGGGGGTGATCCTCACCGGCGATAACCCGCGGGCAGCGGCAGCGATTGCCGGAGAACTGGGGCTGGAGTTTCGCGCCGGACTGTTGCCGGAGGATAAAGTTAACGCCGTGCGCGCGCTAAATGAAGAGGCTCCGCTGGCGATGGTCGGCGACGGCATCAACGACGCCCCGGCGATGAAGGCGGCAACAATTGGTATTGCGATGGGCAGCGGTACCGATGTCGCGCTGGAGAGCGCCGATGCGGCGTTAACCCATAACCGGCTCTCCGGACTTGGGCAGATGATCCGCCTGGCGCGCGCCACGCACCGTAATATTCGTCAGAACATCGCCATTGCGCTGGGGCTGAAGGGGATCTTCCTGGTCACCACGCTTTTGGGGATCACCGGATTATGGCTGGCGGTGCTGGCGGATACCGGCGCAACGGTACTGGTGACATCCAACGCGCTGCGCCTGTTACGTCGCAAAGATTAGTGGCTTTTACGCACTAAATAGCGGTAAGGCAGCGTGTCGGTTTGATCGGCAACCAGCTCATGTTCCATAAAACGGCAGAAGCCAGGAATATCGCGGGTGGTTGCCGGATCGTCGGCGATAATCAGTACAGTTTCGCCAACTTGCATGTTACGCACGGTTTTGCGCACCATCATTACCGGCTCCGGACAGCGCAGGCCAAGGGCATCAAGAGTGTGGTCGGCGGTAGAAAACGGATCGCTCATCTTCATCTCACAAGTGAAAAAACCGCCCTAGTTTACGCTGCCATTTTCAGGGCGCAAGGGAGGTTAACGATTGCGTTAAAATTAGCCGTTGCATCGCGCGATGATTGCAGTATCATGCGGCGGCTTCTGCCTGGCAGAGCATAAATTGAACTGGGTTCCCTCACCCCATTTACCAAAAAGGTCACAATATGACGCACTTTTCCAACGCACAGCGCATGAAGGCGCTGGTCTGGCTATCGCTTTTCCACCTGCTGGTGATTATCTCCAGTAACTATCTGGTGCAGCTCCCGGTCGCCATTTTCGGCTTCCACACCACCTGGGGTGCATTCAGTTTTCCGTTTATCTTTCTGGCAACGGATCTCACCGTGCGCATCTTCGGCGCGCCTTTAGCACGGCGGATTATTTTTGCCGTGATGGTGCCCGCCCTGCTCGCCTCTTACGTTATCTCATCGCTCTTTTATATGGGCAGTTGGCAAGGTTTCGGCGCGCTCGCCCACTTTAACCTGTTTGTGGCGCGTATCGCCGCCGCCAGCTTTATGGCTTATGCGCTGGGGCAGATCCTTGATGTACACGTCTTTAACCGCCTGCGCCAAAGCCGCCGCTGGTGGCTTGCGCCAACGGCCTCGACCATTTTTGGTAACGCCAGCGATACGGTGGCCTTCTTCTTTATCGCCTTCTGGCGCAGCCCGGATCCCTTTATGGCGCAGCACTGGACCGAAATCGCGCTGGTGGATTACAGCTTCAAGGTGCTTATCAGCATCGCCTTCTTCCTGCCGATGTATGGTGTGCTGTTGAATATATTGCTGAAAAGACTGGCAGACAAATCTGAAATCTCGGCATTACAGGCGGGTTAAAGGTACGACTTATCAGTTGTGATAATATGGAACAACAAGCCATTATGGCTGTTTATTGAAAGGATGAAGTCAATGCGCAATCTGGTGAAATATGTCGGTATTGGCCTGCTGGTGATGGGACTGGCTGCCTGTGATAACAGCGACAGCAAGAAGCCCGTACAGGGTGCCGCCGCAGAGAGTAACGCCTCCGGCCAGCCGGTGACCCTGCTCGACGGTAAACTCAGCTTCTCGCTGCCTGCGGATATGACCGATCAGAGCGGCAAGCTCGGCACGCAATCCAACAACATGCACGTCTACTCTGACGCCACCGGCCAGAAAGCGGTGATTGTGATTGTTGGTGATAACACGCAGGAAGATCTGAGCGTGCTGGCAAAACGTCTGGAAGATCAGCAGCGCAGCCGCGACCCGCAGTTGCAGGTTGTGACCAACCGTTCGATTGAGCTGAAAGGGCAGACTTTGCAGCAGCTCGACAGCGTGATCTCTGCCAAAGGCCAGACCGCATGGTCCTCCGTGGTGCTGGGGAAAATTGATAACCACCTGGTTACCCTTCAGGTGACGCTGCCAGCGGAAAATCAGCAGCAGGCGCAGACCGCTGCCGAGAACATTATCAACACCATCGTGGTGAAATAACGCCGCAACAATCGAAAAGAGAAAGGGAACCTGCGGGTTCCCTTTTTTATGCCAGGCCAGATAAGCGTTTACGCGCTATCCGATACTCTCTGCTTTAACCGCCACGCCAACAGCAGCGCAACTGCCACCAGCCCGGCGGCAGCAAGGTAAATGGAAGAGACGCCCGCCCATGCCATCAGCAGCCCTGCCAGCGGGCCAGTCACGCCTAGCGAGAGATCCATAAACACCGTATAGGTCGCCAGCGCCGAGCCCTGATTGTGCTGCGGCACCGCTTTTACCGCCACCACGCCCAGCGCCGGGAAGACCAGCGAGAAACCGGCCCCGGTCAGGAAAACGCCCAGTTTCACCATCCACGGATCGACCGCCAGGCCCACCAGCAGCAGCCCGCAGGTCTCCACCGCAAAGCAGATCAGCGCCACATTGAGGCCACCAAAACGGTTGATACCATTGGGAAACAGCAGCCGTGCGCCAACAAACGCCACGCTGAAGAGCGTCAGAGCGAACGCCGCCCCATCCCAGCCTCTGGCATCGTAATAGAGGGTAATAAAGGTGGCGATGACGCCAAAACCGGCCGAACCGAGGGCCAGCGCCATCCCGTAGAGCCAGACGCGGCCGAGCACGGCGCGAAACGGCAGCGGTTTGCCTTTGCTGGCTTTCACCGCCGCGCGCGGCAGCGCAAGCACCACCGCCAGCAGCGCGACGGCCATAATCGTCAGCGCCAGCCCGTGCAGGCCGCCATAGTGATAACAGAGCACGCCGAGCGGTGCGCCAAGCGCCATCGCCCCGTAGGTGGCAATACCATTCCACGAGATCACGCGTCCAATATGAACATTACCGACCACACCGACGCCCCACAGCGTCGCACCGGTACCGGCAAAACTCTGGCCAATGCCTAAAATCACCCGCCCAAGGCAGAGCAGCACCAGGCTCATCACGCCAGACTGCATTCCCGCCAGCAGATAACACAGCCCGCTGAGAAACGCGCCGCAGAGGCCGAAAATCACCACTTTTTTTGGCCCCAGCAGATCGGCATAGCGCCCGGCATGCGGGCGGCTGAGCAACGTGGCGAAGTACTGGAGGCTTATCACCAGCCCGGCCCAAAAGGCGCTGTAGCCCATCACGTCATGGACAAAGCCGGGCAGCACCGCCAGCGGTAAACCAATGGTGAGATAGCTGGCGAAGTTAAAAATTACGACGGACAAAATCCGCAGATTGAGGCGCAATCCGCTCGGCGCCGGTTCAGCGCGGTGTTCAGGCATCAGGATTTACTCAGATTTTTTACAACAGTATTTCACTATTACCACGACACAAGGTAGAAAGCAGCACGACTTTAAGATTATCTCTGTCAGGCGAAGGTGGCGCGGCGCACTACACTTACTGGCAATAAGAAAAAAAAGGAATTAATCATGATGCAACCTCAGCCAGACCGGGCGGGCCTCCACATTCTTCTCAAACTGGCGTCACTGGTGGTAATACTCGCCGGTATCCACGCCGCAGCCGATATTATTGTGCAACTCCTGCTGGCGCTCTTCTTCGCCATTGTTCTCAACCCGCTAGTGACCTGGTTTCTGCGCCGCGGCATCAAGCGCCCGGCCGCCATTGCCATTGTGGTAGTAGTGATGCTGGTCTTTCTGACCGCGTTACTCGCCGTGCTTGCCGCGTCGATGAACGACTTTATGACCCTGCTGCCGAAGTACAACCGCGAGCTGACACGCAAGTTTTTGCAGCTTCAGGATGCGCTGCCGTTCCTGCATCTGCATCTCTCCCCGGAGCGCATGCTGCAACGCATGGACTCGGACCGCATGATGTCTTTCGCCACTACCATGGCGACGCAGTTATCAAATGCGATGGCAAGCGTTGTGCTGCTGGTGATGACAGTGGTGTTTATGCTGTTTGAAGTGCGCCACGTGCCGTACAAAATGCGCTTCGCCCTGAATAATCCACAGATCCACATTGCTGGCCTGCACCGCGCGCTGAAAGGGGTGTCGCACTACCTGGCGCTGAAAACGCTGCTCAGCGTCTGGACCGGGCTGATTGTCTGGGTCGGGCTGGTGGCGCTGGATGTGCAGTTTGCGCTGATGTGGGGCGTGCTCGCCTTCTTGCTGAACTACGTGCCGAATATCGGGTCGGTGATCTCCGCCATTCCGCCAATGATCCAGGCCCTGCTGTTCAACGGCACTTATGAATGCCTGTTAGTCGGTGCCCTCTTCCTGGTGGTGCACATGCTGATTGGCAACATCCTTGAACCGCGCATGATGGGCCACCGCCTCGGCATGTCGACGCTGGTGGTGTTCCTCTCATTATTAATCTGGGGATGGCTGCTCGGCCCGGTGGGGATGCTGCTCTCGGTGCCACTCACCAGCGTGTGCAAAATCTGGATGGAGACCACCACCGGCGGCAGCAAGCTGGCGATTATGCTTGGCCCAGGCCGACCGAAGTCGCGATTACCCGGTTAAGCTCTACTGCGGGCGGGCAGGAAGATAACCAGCACGCCCGCCACAATCAGCGCCACGCCAAATGCACCGCGCAGCGTGAAGGGTTCATGCCAGCCAGGCAGCCAGATGGCGGCGGCCCATACCAGAATGTAACTCAGGCTGAGCAGGGCATACGCTTTGCTCAGCGCCATCCGGTGCAGGGCCAGATACCAACAGCCCATCGATGCCACGTAGCCCATCAACCCCAACAGCAGCGCCAGCGTGCCAGCCTGTGCGTGCAGCAGCGCCAGCAAAAAGGCGCGCAGATCGGTTAACGGCGGCAGCGACAGCATGCCATCACGCAGTAATAGTTGCGCCCCGCTCACCAGCAGCACGCTGAGAAGCGCCCAGTGTAGCCCCTTCATAATGAACTCCCGAGCAGCGCCACGCCGGCAATAATCAACGCCAGGCCACAGGCATGGCGCAACGTAATGCGCTCATGCCAGATCGCCCTCGCCGCCAGTGTCACCCAGACAAAATTGAGGCTCAGCATCGGGTAGGCGACGCCGACCGGAATGCGCTGCAACACCAGCAGCCACAGCACCATCCCCGCCCCCAGCGCCAGCAGTGCCAGCACCAGCCACACGCCAACGTGCCTACCGCGCGATGCCCCGCTCGCCGGGCGCGTCGCCTGCTTCTGGCACAGCTGCCCAAGGCAGCTCAACAGGCTGGCCGCGCCGAGCCAGATCCAGCTACTCATTGCGGAAAGTACTGCAATAACACCATTCGCCCCTGCTGATAGACGTTATCCGGCTTTGGAATGGGTAGACGCATAAACTCATCGGCCTGCGACTGATGCAGCACCAGGGAAACAATTCCCTGCTGGCGATGCCCGGCCAGCCAGTCGGTGAAATCACGCTCGGCGACAAAGCGCCCTTTCGCATCAGGATAATCCAGGCCATAAGCCAGCTCACCGCGCGAACCGAACAGCAGAATATCGCTGCGCTTCAGCTCCCAGGCGAGACCGGAGGCGACGCCGGGATTATCCGACAGCACATAGCGGCTCTCCGCCAGCGCATCATCAATACAGGCGATCAGGAACTGCGGCTGTTTGGAATCCATCACTTTATCCGGAATGGCAAACCCCACCAGCAGCGCCAGCGTCAAGGGCGAAAGTGCGGCGAAGAACCAACGCTCGGCGCTGGCCCTGAAGGTAAACAGCCCGACCAGCGCCCACATCAGGAAGATAAAGGCAGCAAGCGCGGCTTTATAATCTTCGATCGGCAGCCAGACGGGATGCTTCAACATCCCCCACGGCGACACCACCAGCGCGGCGATCGCGCCAGTGATCCCGAAAGCGATATTGATTCCGGCATTGATACGCAGCACTTTTACGCTCGCGGCGGTACGCGCGTAACGCGCCATCAATATCGCCAGCGGCGCAAAGCAGGGCAGAATATAGGTCAGCAATTTCCCCTGGGCGATGCTGAAGAAGATCAGCGGCATTACCACCCAGCCGAGCAGGTAGAAAGCATCACTGCGCGCGCGCCAGCCGGTTTTCAGCGCCCCGGGCAGCAGGCCAAGCCACGGCAGCGAACCGGCAAGCAAACAGGGAATGTAGTACCAGAACGGCGCTTTATGCTGCGCGTCCTCCTGGGCAAAGCGCTGAATATGCTCCACCCAGAAGAAGTAGCGCCAGAAATCCGGCTCGCGCGCCGCAATGGTCAGCCCCCACGGCAGCACCGTCAGCACACATGCCAGCACGGCCAGCCAGCCCCAGATCAGCACCTCTTTCCAGCGCCGCTGCGCAATCACCCATGGCAACACGCCGATAACCGGCAGCGCCAGTGCCAGGAACCCTTTGGTCATCACCCCCATGCCGCAGGCGATGCCGAGCAGCAGATAGCCGCCCGCTTTCCCGCGTCGGCTGCTGGCCTGCGCCGCCAGCCAGAAGCTGAACATCGCCAGCGTCATCCATAAGGCGATCATCGGATCCAGCACGGCATAGGTTCCGACACCGTAGACCAGCAGCACGGTCAGGTAGATGACGCCCGAAAGCAGCGCCGTCGCTTTGTCGCGCCACATTTTCCACGCTAACGCACCAACCAGAAGAGCGGAAACGGTGGTGGAGAAGACCGCGCCAAAGCGTACCGCGAAGTTGTTATGACCAAACACCCACTGCGCGAGGGTGTTGATCCAGTACCCGGCGATCGGTTTTTCAAAATAGCGCAGCCCGAGGAAATGGGGCACTATCCAGTCGCCGCTTTGCAACATCTCGCGGCTGATCTCCGCATAGCGAGTCTCGTCCGGTTGCCAGAGCAGGCGATACTCCAGCGGCGCAAGGTAATAAAGGGCAAACAGCGCCAGCAGCGCTAAACCATAATGAACAGGTTTCATCGTTGTGCACTCAACAGTTTTTGGCATCCCAGCCACCCTTCGCGGCCAACCACTTCGCCGCGTACCACTTTGCCGGGCGGCAGTGTCGTGACATCGTCCGGTAGCAACTGCCCCAGCGGGCAAAAGGTAATCTCCTCCTGCGCCGCCAGCGTCAGCAGTTGATCAAACGCATCGGCGCCGATAATCCCCTCCACTTCGGCATGGATGGTGTAGACCGGCGTACCGTGGGCGCGATGCATGCGATCGAGGATAAAGCGGTTGAAGCCCTCGGCGCTTACCGAGGAGCCAACCACCTCATCCCAGGTGGGTAACGAAACGGGGATTTGCGGCGCGGCGTAGACGTTTTCCGCCAGTTGCGGGCGAAAAGGCTGGCTACCGCGACAGTCGCTGTTATAGCGGAACGGGAAAACCGATTTCGCCTTGACTACCCGCTGATCCGCCCGCCAGCCCGCCGCCGCCGAGCAGGTGACCGGCTGGCCGATAATCCGCTCCAGCGCCGAAAGGCCACGTGCGATCTCCGTCTCCAGCCGCGCCTGATCCCAGACGCCGCTCCAGCTTTGCCAGGCGTGGTGATCCCAGGCGTGCAGCCCCACTTCATGCATACGCGCCGTCTGGCGAATGATCTCTGCGTTGGCATCGCCAATAATGCGCCCCGGCCAGGCAGTTCCGGCCAGCAGAATATCCCAGCCATATAGCGACGCCGCGCGCGAGCGCAGCATCTTCCAGAAAAATTTCGGCTTCAGCAGACGCCAGATATGCCGCCCCATATTGTCCGGGCCGACGCTAAAAAAGACGCTCGCCTGAATCTGGTGCTTCTCCAGCAGCTGTAGCAGACGCGGCATGCCTTGCTGCGTGCCGCGAAAGGTATCGACATCAATACGTAAGCCGATTTTTTTCATGCTTATTGCTCATCCGTCAGTTCGACCGTACGCAGGAAGAAGTCGAGCGTCTCGTCAACCGTCTGGCGCATCGCCACCGTCGGCTCCCACTGCAGGCAGCGTTTGGCGTTGCGAATGCTCGGTTTGCGGTGCTCAACATCCTGGTATCCTTTACCGTAATAGCTGCTGCTCTCAACGTCGCGGAAACCGGCAAAAGGCGGGAAGCGGTGGCGCAGCGGATGCTGCTCAAAGCTCTCCAGCAGCATCTCGGCAAGCTCCTTGATACTGGCTTCGTTCTCCGGGTTGCCGATATTGATAATCTCCCCGTCGCAGCGCCCGTCGCGGTTTTCAATAATGCGGAACAGCGCTTCGATACCATCGCTGATATCAGTAAAGCAGCGCTTCTGTTTTCCGCCCTCAACCAGCTTGATCGGCGAGCCTTCCACCAGGTTGAGGATCAACTGAGTGATGGCACGCGAACTGCCGATGCGCGCGGCATTGAGGTTATCCAGACGCGGACCCATCCAGTTAAACGGACGGAAGAGCGTAAACCGCAGCCCCTCTTTCTCGCCGTATGCCCAAATCACACGGTCGAGAAGCTGTTTCGACACCGAGTAGATCCAGCGCTGTTTGCTTACCGGCCCGACCACCAGGTTCGAGTTATCCTCATCAAACACTTTGTCGGTGCACATGCCGTACACTTCCGAGGTCGACGGGAAAATGATGCGTTTGTTGTACTTCACGCAGTCGCGGATGATCTTCAGGTTCTCTTCAAAATCGAGCTCGAAGACGCGCAGCGGGTTGCGGGTATACTCAATCGGCGTGGCGATCGCCACCAGCGGCAGCACCACGTCGCATTTTTTAATGTGGTACTCGATCCATTCGGAATGGATGCTGATATCGCCTTCGACAAAGTGAAAACGCGGGCAGTCGAGAAAACGACCGATGGCGTCGGAACCGATGTCGAGGCCGTAAATTTCGTAGTTATCGTCGCGCAGCAGGCGTTCGGTCAGGTGATTGCCGATAAAGCCGTTTACCCCAAGGATCAGCACGCGGGTGCGGCGTTTTACCGCCACCACCGGTTTGCTGCTCAACAGCGCTCCGGCCACCAGCCCCAGCGACTGCGCCAGCTGTGCGCCCTGCATATAAACGCCTTTCTCAGTCTGGCCGGTCATCACCTCCAGCGCGCCCTCGCCGCAGGCGATAATCAGCGGCGCGACGGAGATAACGGTTCCCGCTCGCGCTGGCGCCACGTCGCTGCGCACGCGGGATTTCCAGACGATAAATTTGTGCGTACCAACAAAGCTGAACGCGCCCGGCCACGGATCGCTCACCGCACGCACCAGGTTGTGCAGGGTTTGTGCCGGTTTTTCCCACTCCAGGCGACCATCTTCCGGCGTGCGGCGGCCAACATAGCTCGCCTTGCTCTCATCCTGCGCAGTTTCGCTGAAGGTGCCGCTTTTCAGCGTCGGTAAAGCGCCTTCCAGCAGATGTTTGGCGCTCTCGGTCAGTTTACGGTGCAGCGACAGCGCATCATCGGCGTCGGCAATCTCGACCGCTTGCTGGGCGATGATCGCTCCGGCATCCGCGCGGGAGATCATCCGGTGCAGCGTGACGCCGGTTTGCGTTTCGCCATTCACCAGCACCCAGTTCAGCGGTGCACGTCCGCGATAGGCGGGCAGCAGCGAACCGTGCAGGTTAAACGCGCCGATGCGCGCGCTGTTCAAAATCGCTTCGCCAAGCAGGTTACGGTAGTAGAACGAGAAAATAACGTCCGGCTTCATCTCGGCAATGCGGTCAACCCACAGCGGATGGTTAACGTCATCCGGGGCATAAACCGGAATACCGCGCTCGGCGGCAAGGCGCGCCACCGAGCCGAAAAAGGCGTTTTCCTGTGCGTTGTCGGCATGGGTGAAAATCGCGGCGATATCAAACCCGGCATCCAGTAACGCCTGTACACCGACGCATCCCATATCGTGATAAGCAAAAACAACGGCTTTCATTGGTTCTTTTCCTCTTGCGAAACGTCATGATCCTGGCGGACAACGCGTTGAATAAAGTAGCGGGGGCGGGCGCGCACATCGTTGTAGATGCGCCCGATATACTCCCCAAGCAGGCCCATGCCGATAAACTGTGCGCCGATAAAGGTGAAGAGAATGGCGAAGAGCGTGAATACCCCTTCTCCCGCCCACTGTGCGCCAAACGCCAGCCGCAGAATGACCAGCAGCAGTGACAGCGAAAAGCCAAACAGGGCAATGGCGCTGCCAAACACGCTGAGCAGACGCAGCGGCGTGGTGGTCAGGCAGGTCACCAGGTCGTACATCAGGTTAATCAGGCGCATAAAGCTGTATTTCGAGTCGCCAAATTCACGCTCGGCATGCTGCACCGGGATCTCAACCGCCCGGCGGGCAAAGGTATTGGCGAGGATCGGGATAAAGGTGCTGCGCTCGTGGCAGCGCAGCATCGCGTCAACGATATGGCGGCGATAGGCGCGCAGCATGCAGCCGTAGTCGCCCATCGCTTTCCCGGTAGCGCGCTGGATCAGGTGGTTAACGCCGCGCGACGCCAGCTTGCGAAACAGGCTGTCCTGGCGGTTTTGCCGCACGGTGCCCACCACGTCATACCCTTCGTTGGCCTTCGCCACCAGACGCGGGATCTCTTCCGGCGGGTTTTGCAGATCCGCATCCAGAGTAATAACCAGATCGCCGGTAACATGGCTGAAACCGGCCATGATCGCCGAGTGCTGGCCGTAGTTGCGGTTGAGCAGCACCGCGACGATATGGCTGTCGGGCTGCTCTGCCGCGTCGGTCAACATACGCGCGGAGTCATCGCTGCTGCCGTCATCCACCAGCAGGATTTCGTAATCGATACCGATTTGCGCGCAGCTGGTAGTGGTGCGGCGGATCAGCTCCGGCAGGCTCTCCTGTTCGTTATAAACCGGGATCACCACCGAGACTTTTTCAATAATCGGGAGGGTGAACATATCAGCAGCCTGCGATCTGTTTAAGCGCGTCAATGACGCGGGTTGTGTCGTCATGGGTCATATCCGGAAAGAGCGGCAGGGAACAGATACGCGCGCTGTTCCACTCCGTGTTGGGAAGATCGATCGGGAAGTTTTCGCGGTAGTACTTCTGGGTATGCGCCGCACGAAAATGGAGGCCGGTGCCGATACCCTGCGCTTTTAGCCGCTCCATCAATGCGTCGCGAGAGAGGCCGCAGCGCTGCTCGTCGACGCGAATAATAAACAGATGCCAGGCGTGCTGATGCGGCCACGACGGCAGCGCCAGCGGCTGAAACGGCGTCGTTGCCAGTTCAGTCAGATAACGTTGGGCAATTTCCTGACGGCGGGCGTTGGCGTCCGGCAGTTTGTCGAGCTGCACCAGTGCAATAGCGGCATTGATATCCGCCAGGTTGTATTTAAAGCCCGGCGAAATCACCTCGGCCTGCGGTGCGCGGCCGTGGGTCTGGCGGTCATAGGCATCAACGCCGAGGCCATGAAACTTCAGGCTGCGAATGCGGTTTGCCAGCGCTTCGTCATCGGTCACCACCAGCCCGCCTTCGGCGCAGGTCATATTTTTGATGGCGTGGAAGGAGAAGATTGCGCACCCGCGCGCGCCAACGTGGTGGCCTTTGTAGTACGTGCCCGCCGCGTGGGCGGCATCTTCAATCACCGGAATACCGTACTTTTCACCGAGGGCGTGAATGGCGTCGATATCCACCGGCGCGCCGGCGTAGTGCACCGGCACAATTGCTTTGGTACGTGGCGTGATCGCCGCTTCAATCGCCTCAGGCGTCACCATCAGCGTATCGCGATCGACATCGATCATCACCGGCGTCGCGCCGAGCAGCACGATCATGTTGAGGGTGGAGACCCAGGTCATTGAGGGAGTAATCACTTCATCGCCCGCGCCAATACCCAGCGCCATTAACGTGACGTGCATCCCCGCCGTGGCGGAGCTGACGGCAATGGCGTGCTGGTTGCCGGTCAGTGTGCAAAACGCGGCTTCAAGTGCCTGATTCTTCGGCCCGGTGGTGATCCAGCCCGACGCCAGCACGTGCTGAATGGCGGCGAGTTCATCCTCTCCCATCGATGGGCGTGAAAAGGGTAAAAATTCACTCATCATTTTTTCCTGGCATCAACGGCATATTAAAAAACTGCCACAGTGAAACATGTAATGGGAATAAAATGGCGCACAAAACTTAAATGAAAATAGAATGAACCTACGATTTCAGTGCTTTTTACCGAAAAAGTGATAATGGTGAGGGTAGCAATAAAAGATTAGGACAAGATTAAGAAATTAACCTTCAGATAAAAATATAAAAACCTTTAAAAACATAGCGATATATAATACATCAGGTTTCTTATACTGTGATTCCTGTCAAAAAAGTGCAATAAAAAACGCCCATTCAGTCAATGAACGGGCGTTATCTTAATTATTTAAACGGAATGACAACAAAGCAAAAATAGTCTTATTTTTCTGCAAACAATTATTTCATTAGCCACAACGTTAATAGCGTCATAAATGTGAAACTATTCTGATAAGTTGCGCGGGAAATTAGCCGGTAATTCACTGGCCGGGCAGGCAATCACCTGCTCATTATTCTCGCCGCAGTCGCGCACAAAGGTGATGGTGGCAAACTCATCAATCACTTCTGTCGGGTAAGCGGGGCCTGCCTCGCGCAGGGATTCCATCAGCGCAATATGCTCGTTCTGGAAGCAGACGGTTTTCTCCGGATTGTTGATCACCCAGCGCGGGAAGAAGATGGTGCCATGGAACAGGCGATCGCCGAGGTTGGCAATCAGGCTGACGTCGGTACCGGTCGGCTCAGTCCAGGAAATTTTATAGATGCTCTCACCGACGCGAACGATATAGACCCGCTGATCTTTCACCCAACGGTTCGCCACGATCCCGCTGTGAATGCGGTAATCAATGGTGTTGGCATTTTTAACATACAGCTCGTAGTTCCAGCCATTATCGTAGGTGTAGACCAGATGTTTACCGACAAAGCCACTCAAATCATGTTTATCAAAGCTGCTCATATCTCATCTCCTCTTGTTGTTGAGGAGATCGTACCTCTGCAAAAAACCAATGAATAACGCTATATTTGCATCAAATTCATTCAAAAATTAGATGAGTCATGCACAAGAGCACGCTGGAACAATGGTCGCTGCTGCAAAAAGTGGTCGAACTGGGCAGCTTTGCTAAAGCGGCGGAAGAGACGCACCGCAGCCAGTCTTCGGTCAGCTATAACCTGGCGCTCCTGCAGGAGCGGCTCGGCGTTGCGCTGCTGGTGCCGGAGGGGCGACGGGCAGTGCTGACGCCTGCGGGCGAACTGCTGCTCAGCCAGGTGAAGCCGCTGCTGAAAGCGTTTGAGTGGGTAGAGACCCGCGCCGCCACGCTGCGAAATGGCATGCGCACCCGGCTGGATCTGGTGGTCGATAGCATCTTTCCGCGCGCGCGGCTGTTCGCCATCCTGCGCCAGTTCCAGCACTGTTACCCGCAAACCCAGGTGCGCCTGACTGAAGTGCTGGAGACCGCCCCGGACGATGCGCCGAGCTACGCGCAGGCGGATGTGATGGTGCTGACCCGCCGCCAGGATATGACCGGGCGCGGCGAGTGGCTGATGAATATCGATTTTGTTTGCGTGGCGCACCGCGATCATCCTCTCAGCGCGGCGCAGCAGGTGAGCGAAGCGATGCTTGCCGCCTGGCCGCAGATCCGTATCGCCGAAAGCGACGCCCGGCAGACGCCGGTTGCGCAGGAGGCGTGGACCTTTTCCACCATTGATGCCGCCATCGAAGCGGTGCAGTATCAGGTCGGTTACGGCTGGCTGCCGCAGGAGCGTATTGCGCCGCTGCTGGCGAGCGGGCAGCTGAAAGCGTTGCCGCTCAACCACGGCGCGCGGCGCGCCACACCGCTGCATCTGATCGTCAAAAAGGATCTCGCCCCGCTTGATGAGCAGGTAGAGATGCTGTTGCAGCTGTTTAAAGCGCAGTAAGGAAAGATGCCCGGTGGCGCTGCGCTTACCGGGCCTACGTATTCCGCGCGCGTATCCATCCGGCACTCCTCATCCACCCGCCGAAAATTAATCCCGCGCAACCGCCCGCCGTTTGATCTAAAACATCTCATTCGTATGATGAATAACTAAAATCGTCATACTTTCCCGCCAATGACGTTTCGTCAGGACGCTTACGTGTTTTTCTACCGTTATGCTGGCGCTCTGCTGCTGCTCTGCGCATCGTTTGCCCTTTTCGCGGCAACGGATACTCTCACCACCGCCTGGCCGGTGAATGTCGGCCCGCTCAACCCTCACCTCTACACCCCGAACCAGATGTTCGCGCAAAGCATGGTTTATGAACCACTGGTGAAATATGAGGCCGACGGCACGGTGCGCCCGTGGCTGGCAACAGGATGGCGCCATTCGCCGGATGGCAAAACCTGGGTCTTCACCCTGCGCGACGGCGTGACCTTCTCCAACGGCGAACCCTTTAACGCCGAAGCGGCAGCGGAAAACTTCCGCGCGGTGCTGGATAACCGCTCGCGCCACGCCTGGCTGGAGTTGGTGAACCAGATAAGCGAAGTGAAAGCGTTAAGCCCCAATCAGTTACAAATCACGCTCAAAAGTGCCTATTACCCCTTCTTGCAAGAGCTTGCCCTGCCCCGCCCGTTTCGCTTTATCGCCCCGTCGCAGTTTAAAAACCACGAAACCCTGAACGGCATTGTCGCCCCCATCGGCACCGGGCCGTGGGTCTTGCTGGAGTCACGCCTGAATCAATATGACGTGATGGTGCGCAACGAGCGCTACTGGGGCGCGAAACCGGCGCTGGCAAAAGTGGTGATTAAGGTGATCCCCGATGCCACCAGCCGCGCCGTGGCGTTTGAAACTGGCGAGATTGACCTGTTGTATGGCAACGAAGGGCTGCTGACGCTCGATACCTTCACTCGCTATCGGCAGAACCCGCAATGGCGCACCCAACTCTCCGCACCGGTGGAAACGGTGATGCTGGCGCTCAACTCTGCCCGTGCGCCAACCAACGAACTGGTAGTACGCGAAGCGCTGAACTATGCGGTGGATAAAAAAACCCTTATCGACGGCGCGCTGTACGGTACGCAGCAGGTCGCCGATACGCTTTTTGCTCCGGGCGTGCCCTACGCCAATATTGGTCTTAAAGCGCGTCAGTACGATCCCGCCCGGGCGAATGCGCTGCTGGAAAAAGCGGGCTGGTTATTGCCCGCCGGGAAAGCGATCCGCGAAAAAGCGGGCCAGCCGCTGCATATTGAGCTGGCCTTTACCGGCACCGACGCGCTGAGCAAATCGATGGCGGAAATCATTCAGGCCAATCTGCGCCAGGTGGGCGTGGATATCGCGCTGGTCGGGGAAGAGGAGAGCAGCATCTACGCCCGCCAGCGCGACGGCCGTTTCGGCATGATCTTCAACCGCAGCTGGGGTGCGCCCTACGATCCCCACGCGTTTATCAGTTCGATGCGTGTACCCTCGCACGCCGATTACCAGGCCCAGCACGGGTTGCCCGACAAGCCGCTAATCGACAAAGAAATTGGCGAAGTACTTACCGCCCGCGATGAAGCCACTCGGCAGGCGCTCTACCGCGATATTCTCACCCGTTTGCATAACGATGCCGTCTATCTGCCGATCAGCTATGTGTCGACGATGGTGGTGGCGAAGCCGGAGCTTGGAGAGATCCCGTTCGCGCCCGTTGCCGCTGAGATCCCGTTTGATCAGATCAAACCGGGCAGCGCGCAATGAGCCGCTACGTGATAAAGCGCCTGCTGATACTGATCCCGATGATCCTTGCCGCCTCGGTGGTGATTTTCCTGCTGCTGCGCCTCGGCACGGGCGACCCGGCGCTCGATTACCTGCGCTTGTCGAACCTGCCACCGACGCCGGAGATGATTGCCGCCACGCGCGTGGCGCTCGGGCTGGATCAGCCGTTAGCCGATCAATACGCCCACTGGTTATGGCGCGCGCTGCATCTCGATTTTGGCCTCTCCTATGCCACCCAGCGACCGGTGCTGGAGGATGTGCTGCGCTTTCTGCCCGCCACCTTGCAGCTGGCGGGGGCGGCGCTGGTGCTGATCCTGCTGACCTCGCTGCCGCTCGGCATCTGGGCGGCGAGGCACCGCGATAAGTGGCCCGATTTTGTTGTCCGCGCGGTGGCGTTTCTTGGCGTCTCAATGCCCAACTTCTGGCTCGCGTTTCTGCTGGTGATGCTCTTTTCCGTGCATCTTCACTGGCTGCCCGCGCTCGGTTACGGCGGCTGGCAGCACCTGATTCTGCCCGCCGTCTCCATCGCGCTAATGTCGCTGGCTATCAATGCGCGTCTGCTGCGTGCCAGCCTGCTGGAGGCCGCCGGGCAGCGCCACGTCACCTGGGCGCGGTTGCGCGGGCTAAGCGAGAAGCAGACCGAGCGGCGGCATATTTTGCGCAATGCTTCGCTGCCAGTGATCACCGCGCTGGGGATGCATATTGGCGAGCTGATTGGCGGCACGATGATTATTGAGAGCATCTTCGCCTGGCCTGGTATTGGCCGCTACGCTGTCTCGGCGATCTTCAACCGCGACTACCCGGTGATCCAGTGCTTTACGCTGGTGATGGTGATGGTTTTTGCCCTCTGCAACCTGGCAGTGGATCTGCTGAGCGCCGCGCTCGATCCGCGCGTGCGTCACCATGAAGGAGCGCGCTGATGCACTTTCTCCACACCGCGCGCTGGCCGGTGCGCCTCGCCCTGCTGATACTCGCTCTGCTGTTTATCATCGCCCTGAGCTGCCAGTGGTGGCTGCCCTTCGATCCGCAGGTTATCGACCTGCCTGCGCGGCTGCTGCCGCCCGATAGCCAGCACTGGCTCGGCACGGATCATCTCGGGCGCGATATCTTCTCCCGGCTGCTGGCTGCCACCCGCGTGTCGCTCGGGTCAGTGCTCTGCTGCCTGCTGCTGGTGCTGATCCTCGGCCTGAGCGCCGGTGGCTGCGCCGGGCTGCTTGGCGGGCGCGTTGACCAGTTAATCATGCGCATCGCCGATCTCTTTATGACCTTTCCCACCTCGATCCTGTCGTTTTTTATGGTGGGGGTGCTCGGCACCGGCCTGACCAATGTGATTATCGCCATCGCCCTCTCCCACTGGGCCTGGTATGCGCGCATGGTGCGCAGCCTGGTGCTGTCGCTGCGTAGCCGTGAATATGTGCTGGCAGCGCGGCTCAGCGGAGCGGGTTATCTGCATCTTTTTCGCGACCACCTGGCGGGCGCAATTGTGCCGTCGCTGCTGGTGCTGGCGACGCTGGATATCGGCCATATGATGCTGCATGTCGCCGGGATGTCCTTTCTCGGCCTCGGGGTCAGCGCGCCGACGCCGGAGTGGGGGGTGATGATCAATGACGCGCGGCAGTTTATCTGGACGCAGCCGCTGCAAATGCTGTGGCCGGGGCTGGCGCTGTTTCTCAGCGTCATGGCCTTCAACCTGGTGGGCGACGCGCTGCGCGACCATCTCGATCCACATCTGGTCACGGAGCACGCCCACTGATGGCTACGCAATTGAGCCTGCAACATCTCACGCTTTCCGCAGCGCGACCGCTGGTTGACGATCTCTCTCTTACCCTACGGCGCGGCCAGGTGCTGGCGCTGGTCGGTGCCAGCGGCAGCGGTAAATCCCTCACCTGCGCGGCAGCGCTTGGCGTGCTGCCCGCAGGCGTTCGACAAACGGCGGGCGCGGTGCTGATCGACGGCCAGCCGGTTTCCCCCCAGGCGCTGCGCGGCGTGACGGTGGCAACGGTGATGCAAAATCCACGCAGCGCGTTTAACCCGCTGCGAACCATGGCTGACCACGCGCGGGAGAGCTGCCTGGCGCTGGGCAAACCGTTCAGTGAAGCGCACGCTATCGCCGCGCTGGAGCAGGTGGGCCTTCGCGATGCGCATCGCGTTCTCGCCCTTCACGCTTTTGAGATGAGCGGCGGCATGCTGCAACGGGTGATGATTGCGCTGGCGCTGCTGGCCGAGGCGCCCTTTCTTATCGCCGATGAGCCGACCACCGATCTCGACGCCATCGCCCAGGCCAGTATCCTCGACCTGCTCGATTCCCTGATGCAGCAACGCCAGCCGGGCATGCTGCTGGTGACGCACGATATGGGCGTGGTGGCGCGTCTCGCCGATGAGGTGGCGGTGATGGATAACGGGCGCATCATCGAGCGCGGCGCGGTCGGGGCTATTTTTCACGCGCCGCAGCACCCGCTGACCCGCCAGTTAGTGAGCGCGCACCTGGCGCTCTCCGGCATGGAGCTTGCGCAATGACGATTCTTACCGTTAACCAACTCTCGCACGCTTACCGCCACCAACAGGTGCTGAACGATATCTCCCTGACGCTGAAGCAGGGTGAAACCGTCGCCTTGCTCGGTCGCAGCGGCTGCGGCAAGAGCACGCTGGCGCGCCTGCTGGTCGGGCTGGAAGCGCCAGAACAAGGCCACGTTTGCTGGCGTGGAACGCCACTTCCGAAGCTTACCGCCGCGGCACGGCGCGATTTCCGCCGTGATGTGCAGATGGTGTTTCAGGATCCGATTAGCGCGGTCAACCCGCGCATGACGGTGCGCGACATCGTGCGTGAACCGCTGCGCCACCTGGCAAAGCTCAGTAAAGCGCAGCAGCTCCAGCGCATCACGCAGTTGCTGGCAGAGGTCGAGCTGGAAGCGGATCTGCTGGAGAAACGCCCTATGCAGCTGAGCGGCGGTCAGTTGCAACGAGTCTGCCTCGCCCGGGCGCTGGCGGTCGCGCCGGGGTTACTAATTCTGGATGAAGCGGTCTCCAGCCTCGATCGCGTGGTGCAAAGCGGCATCATCGCCCTGCTGCAACGCCTGCAACAGCGCTCCGGCGCGGCGTGCCTGTTTATCACCCACGATCTGCGCCTGGTGGAGCGCTTCTGCCAGCGGGTGCTGGTGATGGAGGCCGGGCAGATAGTCGAAAACGTCACCGTCAGTACGCCGCTGCGCTTTAGCTCCCTTGCGGGCCGGGCGCTACAACAGGCGGTGTTACCCGCCCTCCCTTCACTTCGCCCGAGGAACCCGCTATGCAACGCGTTACCCTAACGCTCGATGACGATCTGCTCGCCGCCCTGGACGCGCTAAGCCAGCGGCGTGGCTACCACAACCGCTCAGAAGCCACACGCGATCTGCTGCGCGGCGCGCTGGCGCAGGAGGCTCCGGCGGATCAGGAGAAACAGGGCTTTGCTGTGCTGACCTACGTGTATGAACATGAGAAGCGCGAACTGGCAAGCCGGCTGGTCGCTACTCAGCACCACCATCACGATCTCTCAGTGGCCACCCTGCACGTGCACATCAGCCATGACGACTGCCTTGAGATCGCCGTCCTAAAAGGCAAACGCGGTGAGATTGAGCATTTCGCCGATGAGGTGATCGCCCAGCGCGGCGTGCGCCACGGCCATTTACAGTCTCTGGCGCAGGAACCCCATAGCCACAGCTGATGCTTTTTCGCCCGCACCGCGCCACATGTGCCAGGCTTATTTATTTGCCAAATCCACGTGATAAGGAGCGAATGATGAAGATTGATCTGAGCGGAAAAGTGGCGCTGGTCACCGCCTCGACGGGCGGGATTGGTTTTGCGATTGCGACCGGACTTGCGCAGAGCGGCGCAGAAGTGATCCTCAACGGACGCAGCGACGAGTCGATCAACAAGGCCAAAGCGGCGTTAACTGAGCAAGTGAGCGGTGCTCGCGTGCGCACCGCCGTTGCCGATCTTGGCTCGGCGGACGGCGTGGCTTCCCTGCTTAAAGCCGCCTCTGACGTTGATATTCTGGTTAATAATGCCGGTATTTATGGCCCGCAGGATTTCTATGCCACCGATGATGAGACGTGGGAGAGTTACTGGCAGACCAACGTCATGTCCGGCGTGCGGCTGGCACGCGCGCTGCTGCCCGCGATGGTTGATAAGGGCTGGGGCCGCGTGGTGTTTATCTCCTCCGAGTCCGCCCTGAATATTCCGGCAGATATGATCCACTACGGCGTGACCAAAACGGCGCAGCTCTCGCTGGCGCGCGGGCTGGCGAAGTTTGTTGCCGGTAGCGGCGTCACGGTTAACAGCGTATTACCGGGGCCGACGATGTCCGACGGTTTCGCCGCCATGATGCAGGAAGAGATGGAGAGAACCGGTAAGTCTCTGGAGACGCTGGCGAAAGAGTTTGTGATGGCGAATCGCCCCTCATCGGTTATCCAGCGCGCCGCCACCGTTGAAGAGGTGGCGAATATGGTGGTTTATGTCTGCTCAACGCAGGCATCGGCGACCTCCGGTGCGGCACTGCGCGTCGATGGCGGCGTGGTGGACGATATCGTTTAAACGAGCCAGGAGGTTGTATGCGACTTTTCCCCCGCCGCGCGCTACTGCTCGCGTTGCTCTTCACCGGTGCGGCGCAGTCCGCAGAATACGGTGGTCAGCTTGAAGGGTTCACCTACCCGTGGCCGCTGATGCACTTTGAGTTTCAGTCCCAGCGCCAGCCCTTAAGCATGGGGTATATGGATATCTCCGCCGATAAACCGAACGGCGAAACCGTGGTGCTGCTGCATGGCAAAAACTTTTGCGCCGCCACCTGGGAGAGCACCATTACCGCGCTGCATGAGGCCGGTTATCGGGTGATTGCCCCCGATCAGATTGGCTTCTGCACCTCCACTAAACCGGCCAATTACCAGTACAGCTTCCAGCAACTGGCGGAGAATACCCATCAACTGCTGGCGAAGTTGGGGGTGAAAAAAGCGGTGATTATCGGCCACTCCACTGGCGGCATGCTGGCGACGCGCTATGCGCTGATGTACCCGCAAGAGACGCAGAAGCTGGTGATGGTTAACCCGATTGGCCTTGAGGACTGGAAGGCGAAGGGCGTGCCCTATCGCAGCGTAGATGCGTGGTATCAGCGCGAGCTGAAAAGCACCGCGCAGAGCATTAAAGCCTACGAGCAGAAGACCTATTACATGGGTGAATGGAAGCCGGAATACAATAAATGGGTTGAGATGCTGGCGGGGTTAAACAACGGGCCGGGCAAGACGCGGGTGGCGTGGAACTCGGCGCTGATCTACGACATGATCTACACCCAGCCGGTGTTCTATGAGTTCAAGGATTTACGCGTGCCCACTACGCTGTTTATCGGGACTGGCGATACAACCGCGCCCGGCAGCGATGATGCGCCGCCGGAGGTGAAAAAGGCGGTCGGCAACTACAAGGTATTGGGCAAAGAGGCGGCGGAGCTGATCCCCAATGCCCGGCTGGTGGAGTTTGATGGCTTAGGCCATGCGCCGCAGATGCAGGACCCGGCGACGTTTCACCGGGCGCTGCTCGACGATCTGGCAAAGTGACACATTAAAGAGAAAGGCCCGCGCCAGGCGGGCCTTTGCGTTACACCTGACGCGCGGCGAAGAAGGCCAGCGTCTCTTCCAGTGATTTCGCCTGCTCTTCCAGCGACATGGCGGCAGCGGAGATCTGCTGCACCAGCGAGGCGTTCTGCTGGGTGGCGCTATCCATCTGGTTTACCGCCACGCTGACCTGGTTGATGCCCTTGGTCTGCTCATCCAGCGCCTGCACGATTTCGTTGATCACCAGGTGGACATTGGTAACCGCCTCGATGATCTGCTTCATCATCGCGCCGGTTTCATTCACCAGCGCTACGCCTTTGCTGACGCGCCCGGTCGACTCATCAATCAGCGTTGAGATCTCTTTCGCCGCATTGGCGCTGCGCTGCGCCAGGCTGCGCACTTCACCCGCAACCACCGCAAAGCCACGCCCCTGCTCCCCGGCGCGTGCCGCTTCCACGGCGGCATTCAGCGCAAGGATATTGGTCTGGAAAGCGATGCCGTCGATGATGCTGTTGATATCGCCGATCTTCTGCGCGCTTTCGTCGATTTTATTGATGACATCGACCACTTCGTCGACAAGCGCTTCGCCCTGCCCGGCAATGTCCGTCGCCTGCTCGGTAAGACGCGTCGCTTTGTGAGCGTTATCGGCGTTATTTTTCACCGTGACGGCAATCTGCTCCATGCTTGCCGCGGTTTGCACAATCGCCGCCGCCTGCTCTTCGGTGCGTGAAGCGAGATCAAGGTTTCCGGCGGCAATTTCGCTACTGCCCGCACGCACCGAGTTACTGGCATCGGTGATGGTGCTGACAATGCGGTGCAGCTGCCCCTGCATGGCGTGCAGCGCGTAGAAGATGCTGCTACTGTCGCCCCTCTGCACGGGGATGGTGCTGCTAAGATCGCCCTGCGCAACCGAGAGCGCGATCTCCGCCGCTTCGGATGGCTCACCGCCCACCGGGCGCGCGACTTTGCGGGTAAAGACCAGCGCCACCACCAGACTGACGATAATAATGCTCAGCACCATCATCACAATCGCGTTCATCAGGAAGTGCCAGGCTTCCGCCATCACCACGCTAACCGGGGTGATAATCGCCAGTTTCCACGGCGTGCCGCTGTTGCCGACCGCAATGGTGCGCCAGGTGATAAATGCCGGTTCGCCGAGCTGCGGATCGTCAAAACGCACCACCTCACTGCCCGTAATGCTGCCCTTGTAGGGCTTGCCGATGGCCGCTTTGTCCGGGCTGGAGACGACGTTATTCTCCGCCGACAGCAGCACGGCATAGCCGACGCCATCCCACGGTTTGATGGCACCAATCCGTTTTTGCAGCGTCGCCAGTGAGAAGTCGGACGTGACCGACCCCTGGAATTTACCGTTGCGCATAATCGGCGCGGCGATGGAGGTAAGCATCACATCGACCCCGTTGTAGGGGTAGATATAGGGCTCGATAATCACCTCTTTTTGCCGCTGGCGCGGCAGCACATAGTAGTTGCCGCTGCCCGGCGTTTCGTAATCGAGCAGGTTGTGCAGCGCCGGGTTGCCTGCCGAGTCACGATCGACATAACGGGCGTAGCGACCGGCAGGATCCTGCTCCGGTTTGCCGGCAAATTCGGCATCTTTGCCGTCGAAAGCGTTGGGTTCAAACGCCAGCGACATCGAGAGGAAATCGCTGTGCGCATGCAGGTAGTCACGCAGGAGCTGATCCAGCCCTTTGCGATCCGCAAGGCCTGCTTCGCGCAGAGACCAGGCGCTGTTGCCGACATCGCGTGCCGCAACCAGCGCGGAATCAAGCTGCTGGCTTACCTGTAGGGTTTCGGTCTGGGCAATCTGTTGCAGATGTTTCTTTGCTACCGCCTCCTGTTGCGCCATCGCTTGCCATATCAGCAGGCCAATGGTCACAAGAAAACCGGCGGTTATCGTGACAAAGATGGATATCAACATCAGCGTCCTGGCTTTGAGCTTTTTCCCGGTGTTTCTTTTGACTGACATAACTTCTCCGATATGGCGTGGCGCGGGGCGCATGACGGATATATCGGAAGAATGTGCGCAAAAGTTATACCGGCTTTAAATTAAATTTTTGTGTGATGCGCGGGCGGGCAGTACTGGAAAGGGCTTTGTGAGGAAAATCAAAGGCAAAACGCTCAGGCGAGCAGTTGGTCGATACTCTCAGCGGCAGGCTCCATCGGCAGCGCGCCAAGCGCACCGAGATCCTGCCTGTAGATCGTCTCGCGGCCCGATTTGCCGTAGATAAAGTAGCCCATATCGCCATCCTGACCAATCAGCAGATACTCAGGCTCCACCTGCTGGATGGCGTAGGTGTCGTTTCGCTCCAGCAGATCGCCGTGGGCGTATAAATAGATAGCATCACCTTCCGGCGTGGTGATTTCAGTAGCGTCGCGCTGCGCGGCGAGAAAGCGCGTGTAACGTTTGGGGAAAGTCAGGTGATGGGTGGTTTTGAAAACGTCCAGGGTGGTTTGCAACAGGCTGTTATTCATCTTTTTTTACGTCCTCTGCGTGAAGCTTGTGGTGCCCAGGAAGAGTGGTCGCTGACGACAACCTCAACAAGTTGCAGATCGCCGGGGATGTGCTGAAGACTATCGGCAATTTCGTCATAGGGCGAAGGGAGAGAGAAAGCGAGCCCGTAATCACCATCAACAATCAGAGCGCCGTTAATCAGCAGGACGCTTTTGCTGAGAAGCGTAAGCCGCTCCATGGTGATACCGGCATAGAGATTATTCTGGTATCTCCCGTGGTAGTTCTGGTTACAAACGACGGAGACGATGATGTCGTTCGCATCGGTAAAGATCGATATCGTGTTGTCATCAAGAAAATAGCCGTGCATATCGCCGCCCAATGGCGATGAAGAGGGGTACTCTTTCGTCTCGACGGTAAAGCGGGTAAGCATCTCCTCAAGGTAAATATCCACAGAATGCCCGAGACGGATATTGGCAAGCGAGGTGAAGCTAATAATGTCGGCGTTAAAATCAATCATGGCTTAACAGGTCGAGGGCTTTCGGGAAAACTAGCGTGGCGAGGTGTGACTGTCAATCCAATGACCTTGCTCTGCTTTAGCGCCGGACTCTGTTTAAGTGTTTTTTGGCATATTGACGGATTAATTCATTATCAGCGCTGGCTAATAATTCCATTTTCTCAATAGCATTTTGGTCCTGTATTTTCTCCATCGCCCGTATGCATTTATTTGCCAGTACGAGATCTTCATCGTAATCCCTGTAGTCAAGATTCATCTTTAAATATCAGCGTATTAGTTTTGAGATTGTTATCATTTATATATTTACTTTCCCACTCATCGTAGCTATCAGGCGCAGCATAACTAAACCCCTTTTCAAAATATCGATCACCATGCGAAATAACCATAGCCCAATAATATTCTTCCTCGTGCCCCAGCAAGCAAGCTTCCAGATAATTTTGGGGTGGTAGGGTTAGCATAGCTGAGTTGTTAATTATAGACTCAGCCTCGCCTTCTGATTTGTTACCATAAGCGATCATTATGCCTTTGACAAGGCTAACAAACGTGTAGAAATTGACAATGACAGACTCGTTTGGATTATCGTCATTTATAAAAATAAAACCATCTTTAAGAGTGCTCTTTTTAATGACCACGATAGGAACCCAATATAGTATTACTATTCATAAAAAAGCAGCGCCGATAAATAACTCTAACAAAATTCCGATTTATCAATACATTACTACGAACGTGGCTTCCAATAGCGAATATGTTCTAATTCTCTTTCAATATCATCCATCTCATCATCTCCTGGCTTAAGGTTAAATTTCTCGCTAATCACTCTTCTTATATTTGCTAACTTTTTAGTAATCTCATTTTCATCTATAAATCTTGTGGTTTCTTCACAATATGCAGATCTATTCTCAGATGTAATCTCACCCTCGACGTTATCGTAATAATGCCTGGCAATATCTCGCAATGAAATAAGAATATACTCAACATCAGTTAATATTTTAACAGCCTCCTCTCCTGACAAAGAGATCTCTTCATTTTCTTTTAATAATTTCAATTTACTGCCTCCTGGATGTTATTGATAAATTCAGGGCAAACTAAACATCAAGAACAATACTCTGATGATTTTAGGGCATAACTGGGGAGATAAGAAAGACAGAGCTATGTTTAAACATAACTAAAAATCAGCCAAATAATAAATATACGGAAATTTATTTTCTTATATGGATTATTTTTAGGTAGAACTATGGGAATCGCTGTTCCTGATAACCGTTAGGGAAAACATTTGTAATAGTTTCCAGCTCATTATTTTTATACTTAAAGATGACATCAAACTCTGAAAATGAAGGATCATCATGCTCCTTTTGCTGCACAGTTATTTTTTCTAAAACAGATCCATTATATATGTAATTAGATATGCTACATCCATACATCCCCCAATTAACATCTTTTTTAACTACTGAACCTTCAAAGAAGGAAATAGATATATTCCTCAATGTCCCTGCACTTGTAAAGTGTGCACGCTCCAAGCAATTATCACCATATACACAGAACTCTCTATTAACTATATTTTCAGATTGCCCATATATCTCAACTAATATTATGCGATCTAATTTATCAAAATAGTAAACGTGTGTATTTTTTTATAGCTGATGGTAACTTGTTAAGTTGTCTTCCCTTTTTAAAACCAACTCGTTCTATTTCATAAGGCCGCAGGTTATACAAAGGACCTTTACTTATTACAGTGCCATTCAGCTCTGGCGATAGGCAAGAAGTATATTTAGACAAGTATTTTTCACAGTCTGAGCTTACTTCAACATATCTTTTCTCAAGCTCTGCCAATTCACACATGATACTTCCTAAAATTTATAATGTACCGCTATCCATTTCTGGATTTATTTTATTAAGTTCACCCAAGGAGTATTTAATGTTGTTTATAGATCTTAAGCGGTCAAAAAGTTCTTCTTTATAAGAATTCGTTAGATATAGTGCTTCCTTTAGAAAATTGTACTTTACTAGTAAAAGGCAACAAAATTCCATTTTCGGCAGTATTAATTTGTATATCCAAAGTTTTCATCTTACTCTGGATTACAATCATTCGCGGATCTTTAGACTTCCTTGTAATACCAGAAGATTTCCGCATGCTCACCATGCCTGTAGACGCGCGCCAGCGGTTCTTGAATGACTACTTATTCATTAAAAATTAGAATGTTCTGGCGCGCCTCTAGCATCCCAACTTTCTTATTTAATCACCACTGACTCTTACATACTCTATTTTATTTGATTGCATTAATGATTTCATCTCCGCAATATTAAATGCTGAAGAATCAACCAACTCGCAAACACTAATAAACTCTTGAAGGAACGCGACTCCTTCATCATTTTTGAATAAACAATCAGCCCGATAATAATCTTTTATTTTCCGTAACCGTTTAAAAGAACTCCATCTTGTAGAATTTGAAAATATTGATGAGTGTAGCGTCTCGCTAATTTCAAAATAAAAAACTTCATCTTTGCATTTTACATGTAAGTCTAGAGACATAATTACCTCAAAATATTAGATCATCTATCTTCGCATCCCTGAATACGCTCTGAGGGAATGCAGTCACTAAATCGCCGTTCGCCTCAACAACTACTCTGACTTTCGTCAAAGCTTCGCCTTCAGGAGTTTGTCCTACTGTTCTGGATAATGTTTTTTCATAAACAAAACGAGAACCATCACGTGTTATTCTGTCAGGTTTACGGAAAACATCCCTGACTGTCGACTTCCATTCCGCATTGCTTATGGTCCATTTACTTTTATGATCCCAACCACTCTTATTACCTACATGCCTTTGCTTCACATGATGAACACCTTCATGTGTTAAATTAATTTTTTTCGGTAATGAACAGCCAGCCAGTCCCCACGGATCCACCCACCCCAGTGGGTCAACCACATAGGTATAGGTATTCAGCC
>NZ_JACVTW010000120.1:0-239 GCF_016624785.1 Kosakonia sp. S42
GATCACCGTTCTGGAAGTGACTGCTCCGGATAAGATGGAGCGTCGCAGGCGCGGTAAAAGTGACACAATTGATGCTGAAAGTGCCGCCCACGCAGCTTTCTCACTTATACGCACTGTCACACCTAAAACACGAAGCGGGATGATTGAAGCTCTTCGCGTTTTGAAAGTTTGCCCAAAAACGGCCGTTGCGGCGCGTCGTATTGCGTTGCAAATGATCCAGATGAATATCGTTTCTGCAC
>NZ_JACVTW010000121.1:0-239 GCF_016624785.1 Kosakonia sp. S42
GCGACCAATTGATTAAAAGTCAACTGCTCTACCAACTGAGCTAACGACCCATAAAGGGTAGCGACTTCGAAGATAAATCTTTGGAACCACTGAATTCGTGGCAATTGTGCAGGATGAGTCGGCTTTCGCCGGCGGGCCGTTGCTGACGCAACGCTATCCTTCACATTTAACATCGCGATCGCGATATTAAATTGGTGGGTCGTGCAGGATTCGAACCTGCGACCAATTGATTAAAAGTC
>NZ_JACVTW010000122.1:0-239 GCF_016624785.1 Kosakonia sp. S42
GTCGCGCCGCGTCCACCGCCCCGGCGCTGCCGGTGCTTTAAGGTCGCCACGTCGTTCCGCCGTGTCGGGTGCTTGCATTCTGTCAGCGCGTTGATGCCCGTCTCCCTGGCCGTCCTTCGCGGAGGGCTGTTCGTAGCACCGCCGGGTCGTCATCCGGGGGTGAAATGCACTCCGCCAAAACTTTTTGCGAACGGCCGCAAAAACTTTTGTCTCCGCCCCCTCCTTCCTTCCCTTGCCGG
>NZ_JACVTW010000123.1:0-239 GCF_016624785.1 Kosakonia sp. S42
TCGCCACGCCGTTCCGCCGTGTCGGGTGTGTGCATTCTGTCAGCACGCCGGAGACCATCACCCTGACGTTCTCACGCGGAGGGCTGGTCGTAGCACCGCCGGGTCGTCATCCGGGGGGTGAAATGCACTCCGCCAAAACTTTTTGCAAAGGGCCGCAAAAACTTTTGTCTCCG
Source organism: Kosakonia sp. S42 (assembly GCF_016624785.1). NCBI lineage: Bacteria > Pseudomonadati > Pseudomonadota > Gammaproteobacteria > Enterobacterales > Enterobacteriaceae > Kosakonia > Kosakonia sp. S42. The sequence goes on from NZ_JACVTW010000123.1 coordinate 174, forward strand.
CCCCCCTCCTTTCTTCCCTTGCCGGCGCTCCTTTGCCCTTCGCCGCGAGAGAACTCACCAGGGAGA
>NZ_JACVTW010000124.1:0-238 GCF_016624785.1 Kosakonia sp. S42
TTACAACGCCGAAGATGTTTTGGCGAAGAGAGACAGATTTTCAGCTGATACCAGATTTGAAGGAACGAACGCTTTTGCACTGAGGCAAGGCGGCAAGTGACGGAAAGGAAGGAGCATACTGAAGTATGTGACTGACTTTACGAGCGCAGCCAACGCCGCATCAGGGTAAAAGAGACGTTCCGGGCACAAAGAATTTGCCTGGCGGCACTAGCGCGGTGGTCCCACCTGACCCCATGCC
>NZ_JACVTW010000125.1:0-235 GCF_016624785.1 Kosakonia sp. S42
GACTTTTAATCAATTGGTCGCAGGTTCGAATCCTGCACGACCCACCAATTTTGATAATTGGTGAAGGTGTCAGACGTGAAGGATAACGTTGCGTCAGCAACGGTGAGGCGAAAGCCGAATCCTCCTGCACGACCCACCACTTCGAAGAATCCCTGAAAAGGGTCGTTAGCTCAGTTGGTAGAGCAGTTGACTTTTAATCAATTGGTCGCAGGTTCGAATCCTGCACGACCCACCA
>NZ_JACVTW010000126.1:0-235 GCF_016624785.1 Kosakonia sp. S42
TGGGGAGCGGGCTTTAATGTACAGGAATAAAGCGATAAAGATTTCCGCGTAATAGAAGTATCTCTCAAGCGATGACCCGTGACCGAACGTACTGGAAACGGTGGAATTCTGTGAGGCCAGTAAATCAGTACTACCTGCAAATGCGTAATTGCAGGCCAGAAGAGAAAGAAGAATTAATCCTCCATTTTTTAAATACTTTCTCATCTGAATATTTTCACGGGCTTTGCGAAATAAA
>NZ_JACVTW010000127.1:0-235 GCF_016624785.1 Kosakonia sp. S42
TTTGAACGCCATGCGCTCGGTCACCAGAACTGACGTCTCCAGCGGTGAAAACTCCCCGGTGGTATACCCGGTCAGGGGATACATTGACCCCTGCGCCCCGGCACACCAGAACAGCGGCGACAGCGGCAGGCCGGCGGATGCGGCAGCGGCATCTGCCGAACAGGCGGCCTGAGCCACCAGGTTGCCGAAGAGCGCGGCCTCCGGGTTAATCAGCATCGAGAGCGTACTGTCATTC
>NZ_JACVTW010000128.1:0-230 GCF_016624785.1 Kosakonia sp. S42
CCCCGCGCCTCCGCGGCCCATCGGGCGGGGTATAGCAGGACCGGGGCTGCTAGCCCGCGTACTGACCTCTGAGTATACAGAGCACACCCCGCTGTACCGCCAGTCTGAAATATACGGTCGCCAGGGTGTGGAGCTGAGTCGCTCACTGCTGTCGGGCCGGGTGGATGCATGTTGCCGGCTACTGTCACCGCTGGAAGAGGCACTTCGGAACTATGTGCTGACTGACGGCA
>NZ_JACVTW010000129.1:0-227 GCF_016624785.1 Kosakonia sp. S42
ACCCCGTGGTGGGGTTCCCGAGCGATCATAAGGGAGCTGACTGCAAATCTGCCGTCACCGACTTCGAAGGTTCGACTCGAGCACCAGCGAGAGAACGTTGCCAACGGCAACGGCCCGAAGGGTGAGGAGCGCAGCTCCGAATAATCCTTCCTTCGCAACATCACAATAATGTAGTGACCCCGTGGTGGGGTTCCCGAGCGGCCAAAGGGAGCAGACTGTAAATCTGC